>JAOMBK010000001.1 GCA_028344535.1 Pseudomonadota bacterium
CCAACCTGCATTTTTGAAACATCAACTTTTACTGGACCGCCAATTGCTTTGGCTTTTGCACTTGGATTCCAGGAAGCGATAAATGGAACAACTGCCAATGATGCGCCGACTGCGCCGACAGCTGAAGTCATTCCTATAAGTACTTTTCTTCGCGTGGTAATTTTTTCTTCCATTAAAACCTATATTGGGATGAACGGTAATATTTAAATATAAGAAATTAACGTTTGGAGAATTGAGAGCTTTTTCTTGCTTTCTTTAATCCTGGCTTCTTTCTCTCTACCTTTCTATCGTCTCTTGTCAAAAACCCTGCAGATTTGAGCTGAGGTCTTAGACTCTCATCGAATTCAAGTAAAGCTCTTGAGATACCATGCCTAATTGCTCCTGCTTGACCAAAGCTTCCTCCGCCCTTGACCATAGCCTTGATGTCTACCTGCTCATCAAGCTCAGTTAATTTCAATGGTTGCATTACTAACATTTGTGCTACTTGCCTGCCAAAGTAGTGAGCTAATTCTTTATTATTAACAAGTATTTTTCCTTTTCCTTTTGAGAGATACACTCTAGCTGATGAAGTTTTCCTTCTACCAGTTGCATAATGGATAGATGTGCTCATAGTTTTGGCTCCCAAATTTGAGGTTCTTGTGATTCATGAGGATGATTATCGCCCTTATATACTTTGAGTTTTTTGAACATTTGCTTTCCGAGTTTATTTTTTGGAAGCATACCTTTTACAGCTTCTTCTATAATATATTCAGGCTTATCTTCAATAATATCTTTGAATACTTTAGTCTTCAGACCGCCAGGATAAAGTGAGTGAGTGTAATATTTTTTATCATCAAACTTTTTTCCAGTTACCTGAATTTTTTCTGCATTGATAACCACAACATAGTCCCCTCCATCAGTATGGGGAGTGAAGGTAGGTTTGTCTTTGCCTCTGATACGATCAGCTATTTTTGTGGCTAGACGCCCTAGAATTTTGTCTGAAGCATCTACAACATACCAATCATGTTGAGCGTCTTCTTTTCTGAGTGAAAGAGTTTTCATTACTTTTTATGTTTAAAGAAAAAAATTAGATGCGAATGTTAATGTTTAAGCGCTATTTAATCAATATTTTAATTCATTTAGTTTAGTTTTTCTCTAAATTTTGAAGATATTTTTTTGATGCTATTTGATGCAGTCTACTTTCAGTTCTTACCCATAAATGATGTAACTGATCTCCGGAATACAAATTAATCATTAAATTTGGATCATAGAAACATTTTAGTTTTTGTTTTTCTTGGTAAGCAATGTCAATAAAGCTTATAAATCTTCTTACCTTTTCAAGATGATCATCATTACAAGCATGAAAATTATTAATAAATACCCATTCAAATGTTTTAACAATCTCAATAAAATCTTTGCTTGCACATGGCGATGAAAAAAAGTCTTCAAAAGATAGCCAAAGCGCCTTATCAGAACAGCCTAAACAATTAAATTTTCTATCATTAGCCAAAAACTCAGTTGTATAAGTAATATCTTGATTGAAAGTTCTTTGTAAAAAATCTTTAACGCCTCTAAAACTATTCCCATCTTTGGCTGAACTATCAAACTTGGCAATTTCTTTTAGTCTATAGTCCTCGCTCCCCAATAGATGGTGAATAAAAAAATTTTTATTAATAAAATCTATAGTTTGTAAAAATTTAGCCCTTTGAAGACCATCTTTATAGAGATCATCTGGGTGTGAATTAGATGAAATGAACATCCTTGTTCCTTTTTGCGATAATGCTTCAATTAATGTACCTATAATCATTGCATCAGCAATATCCTCAATCTGAAACTCATCTATAAAAATAATCTTAAAATCATTCGAAAGACTTTTTACAACCTTTAATATTGGATCACTGTTTCCTGAAAATTCTGATAATTTTTTATGAATAAGTTGCATAAATTCAATGAAATGAAATTGGCCTGCGTGAGAAAAATATGAATCTTTGAGAGCCTGAAGTAGCATTGTTTTACCTCTTCCAACTGGACCCCATAGGTATAAATTTCCAATTGAATTATTTTTAGAAAAAAATGTAGGGGGTTTGTAGGCTGAATCTTGCTCAATAAACTTCTCTAGAAATGAAGCTTGTGCATTATCAAGTGTCACACTCTGAATAGATAAATTCTCAAGTACAACTTTTATATCCTTCATATTATTGATTTAATGATCATATGAAATTTTTTAATAATAAACTTTCAAGGATAAATTTTTTAATCTTGGTTGGTATTCTGACATATCTTTATACAAATATGTCGAATAGCGATGGTTATGGAGCAGCAATCGCGAAGGCATCTCCCTCTGTCATTAATATCAGCTCAAAGAAAAATATTGATACTAGATCATTTAATGGAAGGCTGCCAAATGATCTTATGGGCTCTGGAATTATTATTTCTAATGACGGATATATTATTACCAATCTTCATGTAATTGAAGGCACTAGAATTATTGAAGTAGAACTAGATGATGGGCAAGTTTATACAGCGTCCTTGATTGGTTTTGATGAGCGGTCTGATCTTGCAGTGATCAAAATTACTCCAATAGATACACTAAAGCCTATTGAGGTATCAAACAGCTCATCAGTGCAAATAGGTGATCAAGTGATAGCTATTGGAAATGCATTTGGTTTAGGGAAAACTTTTACCAGTGGAATTATTAGTGCGACTGGAAGAGATTATGGAAATCCATATCTTGAGCTCATTCAGACTGATGCAGCAATTAATCCAGGAAATTCTGGTGGAGCATTGATCAATCACAAAGGTAACCTTATTGGCATGAATACAAAAATTTTTTCACAGACTGGCTCTTATGCAGGAATTGGCTTTGCTCTTCCAGCAAATAAAATGATTGAAGTTGCCTCAGAGATTATTCAGTATGGTTCAGTCAAACGGTCATGGATTGGAGATTTTAGAGTAAAGGTGAAAAGATTCTTATTAAACAATAATCCCACCTATGGTTTAGAGATATTGGAACTTAGAAATTATGGGCCACTTTTTAATAGCGGAAAAATAAAGCCAGGGGCAATAATCTTATCCATCAACAATAAATCACCAACATGGGAAAATTTAACTGGCGCTTTAAAAAATTCCTTTCCAGGAGATGAGATCGACTTCCAAATATTACAAAACTCTAATCTAAAGGATTACAAAGTTGTGACAGAGGCTATTCCTACTCAATAGGTCAATCATCTTTCCAGATGGGATCTCGTTTTTCTAAAAACGAAGTAATGCCCTCCTTTGCATCATCTGCTAGAGAGTTTTCTGTCATTACTTTTGACGTGTATTCATATGCTTCGGTGAGACTCATTTCATACTGTCGATAAAAAGCTTCTTTCCCAATTTTTACGGTGGAAAGAGGCTTGGTTGCAATTTTCTTTGCAAGAGACATAACGCTGTCATTTAGTTTTTCAGGTGAAACATGATCATTAATTAGGGATATTCTCTTGGCTTCGGCTGCATCAATCATATCGCCTGTAAGCAGCATTTTCATTGCATCTTTTTTGCTAACATTTCTTGAGAGTGCAACCATTGGAGTTGAGCAAAATAAACCTATATTGACTCCTGGTGTTGCAAATTTTGATAGATCAGAGGCTATGGCTAAGTCGCAACTAGCAACTAATTGGCAACCAGCGGCAGTTGCGACCCCATTGATTTCTGCTATGACTGGTTTTGAGCATGTAGTTATTATCTGCATTAATGAAGAGCATAAATTAAAAAGATCGGAAAGGTATTCTTTCCCAGAATCTGAATTGGCTCTGGCTGCAGTTATATCTTTTAAGTTATGCCCTGAACAAAAAACATCGCCGACGGCTGCAATGATAATCACCTTGACCGAATCATTTGATGATGCTTCAACTATGAGATCTTGAAGTTGTTGCATCATCTTGTCTGAGAGAGCATTTTTATTATAAGGATCATTCAAAATCAAACGTAGAATATCTGGTTGGGTTTGGTCAACCTGCAAAATATCTTTTATCTTTTTATTCATAATCTGATTAATTAATTTTTAAGAATTTTTTTTGGACATTGGTCCATAACCACTTTTAATCCAGCATTTTCTCCTAAATATTTTGCTTCTTCACTATACAAGCCTTCTTGGGTCCATAAGATTTTTGCTTTAATATTTATTGCCTCATTTGCAATGCTGGGAATATGTTCTATAGCTCGGAATACATCGACCATATCAACTTTTTCCTCTATAGCATCAAGGCTTGAATAGCATTCTTGATCTAGAATTTTAGAATTAACCAGCTTTGGATTAACTGGGAATACTTTAAAACCATAATCTTGAAGAAATTTCATCACTTTGTAACTATCTCTTTCTGGGTTAGAGCTAACGCCAACTATGGCAATAGATTTAACCTCATCCAATATTAATTTTAAATTATCTTTGTTCAAATTTTACTATTTAAAGTATGAGATTATTCTAGCAGAACTCTTCTCACAGCTTGGGCCCATCAGATGAACCCCATCAATACATGGTAGATCCATAATTTTTTCTATCAACTCTCGGCAGATTGCTTCACCAGTTTCTGCTGGTGATCCACTATTCTCAAGGCGTTTAAGAATTTCATCAGAGATGTTTACACCCCATAAATTTTTACGCATCCAGTCACCCTGTTTAGCTGATTTTAAAGGCCCCATTCCGATTATAACTGTGCAATTTTTAAAGGAGCCTTGGGTGTTTAATTTTTCTGAATATTGTTTAATGACATCATAATCAAAACAATATTGAGTTTGAACAAAGCTTGCTCCCTGTTCTATTTTTGTAACTAATTTATCTAGTGCATCTGGTTTTGAAATTTGAGTATACAGATCATCCGCAGCACCTGGGTAAATGGGCAATGGATTTTTGATTCCTGTACCGTCAGATAAAGCACCTCCTGCAATGACCTTGCATAACTTAATCAGCCCATTGCCATTAAATTCATTTACAACAGCTGGTCCATTCTCATCTGGCTGATCTCCACTTAAACAAAGAACTTTATTAATGCCAACTGACAGCGCGCCTAATAACACTGATTCAAGAGCAATCTGATTTCTATCTCTGCCAGTTAGTTGCAAAATAACATCTAAACCGCTTCTTTTAATCTCTGAGGCAACTAACAAGCTATTCAAACGACTCTTACAGTTTGGTGAATCTGTAACATTTACAGCATCTGCAATACCAATAAGCTCTTCAACCTGTTGCACACATGCTGTTAAATCAGTCGTTACATCAGGGGTCGTTTCTGAAGTAAATATAAAATCATTTGTGTTAAACATTTCTATTTCTCCTGCACAAAATAGTTATCACGGAAATGTTTCGTGAATTCAAGTCTATTGATGCACCTAAATATAATAATTGTTTCTGAGAAAAGCGCTACTAATTAGGCAGTCTTGTAATATCTGCTCCAAGATATGATAACTTCTCCTCAATCCTTTCGTATCCCCTATCAATGTGGTAGATACGGTCTACAATGGTCTCGCCCTTGGCACACAACCCTGCCAAAATTAAGCTTGCAGATGCACGCAAATCTGTAGCCATTACCGGTGCTCCGTTTAGCGCATTAACTCCCTTAATAAATGCATTGCTTCCTTTAACTGTAATATCGCAACCCATTCTATTTAACTCTTGCACATGCATAAACCTATTTTCAAATACATTTTCTGTAACAACTGATGAGCCCTCAGCTAATGAGTTTAAGACAGTAAATTGTGCTTGCATATCTGTTGGAAATCCAGGAAACGGAGCTGTTGAGATATCGACTGGCAAAATGGAATCATTTTCCATGATCAATTGGATGGTGTCATTGCCTACTATAATTGAAGCCCCGCTTAATTTTAATTTATCTAAAATATTATTCATGCGAGGAGCCTTAACATTTGAAATGGTTACATCACCACCAGTTATGGCTGCTGCAATTAAGTAAGTTCCAGCCTCTATCCTGTCAGCTGGGATTGAAAATTCTGCCCCATCAAGGTTCTCAACACCATCAATGATAATTTCATCAGTTCCAGCTCCAATGATTTTAGCTCCCATTGAATTAAGAAAGTTTGCTAAATCTTCTACTTCTGGTTCTTTTGCAACATTTCTTAAAACAGTCTGGCCTTTAGCAAGTACTGCAGCCATCATGATATTCTCTGTTCCAGTTACAGAAACTCCTGGAAAATTAATTTCGCACCCAATTAATTGTTTAGCAGTAGCTTCAATATAGCCATTTTTTAATTCAATTTTAGCTCCAAGTTTTTCTAACGCATCCAAATGAAAATCTACTGGCCTAGTTCCAATTGCACAGCCCCCAGGGAGTGCAATTCTTGCGAATCCATGACGAGCTACAAGCGAACCAAGAACCAAAATTGAAGCACGCATGGTCTTGACTAGCTCATATCTAGCCTCATAGTCATGCAAATGAGATGTAGAAATAATGAAATCCATATTTTCATTTAAGGTTATATCAGCTCCCATAGAGCCTAAGATTTCAAACATAGTTGTAATGTCTTGCAGGTAAGGTAAATTTTTGAAAGTGATGGATTTGTCACTTAATATCGTTGCTGCCAACATTGGTAAAGCTGCATTTTTTGCACCAGAGCAAGAAATAGAACCTGATATTTTTTTACCACCAATAATCTTTAATTTTTCCATGATTATCCTATTTCAGATGGAGATTTTGTATTTAAACTCAGAGCATGAAGCTCACCTGTTTGAAATTGCTCTTTTAAAACACCTAAAACTAACTTATGTCTTTGAAGAGAATTCAAGCCCTCAAATTGTTTGCTAACAATCAAAACCTTTGAATTGCAATCTTCTCCATCAAAGGATATCTCAGCTTCTGGAAATTTTGATTTAAGAAAATTGGTTATGTCCATTTGATAATTTCTAGCAGGAGATTAATCAAGATTAGCATCAGACGTCCAATGCTTTATGATCTCATCAATATTTTCATCATGCTCTTTTGCAAGAGCCTGGAATTGATTTCTAAAAGTTAGGCCTAAGTTCACTCCATTTACAATTATATTAATAATTAACCAATTTCCGTTTTTATCTTTTCTTACTTTATAGGTTATTGGGTAAATGTTGTTAGAAGTAATTAAATTTTGCTGGACATCCTCTGTTTTGTTAAACTCTGATACTTCTGGGAAAATGGTAATAATTTTTTGATCTCCCCATTGAGCCAAGGTTGAAGAATATGTATCAAGCAAAGAAGTTTTAAAAGATTGAATAAATTGAAGCCTTTGTGATGAAGAGGCAGCGAGATAATATTTTTTACCCATAACACTTGCACCAACCCTTCTAAAATCAACCATTGGTTCAAACACTACATTAATCTTATCTTTAAATAACTCAGGATCTTTAGCATAAAGCTCTTGATTATTTCTTATAATAGAAACCATTTCTTGTGCTTGGGAATCAATAAGTTGGTGAGGGTTGGATGCGCTAACCACATTGATAGGAAAGCATAAAATTCCGAGCAAAAAAGCGAGAGATTTCAAAGTAGTATTCATAAAGGTATTATAACATTAGTAAAAAACTATAAATGCAATATGAAAGATAAGAATTTTATCAACTCAGCTCTCAAGGTTATTGAAATAGAGTCAAAGGCTGTTAAGAGTTTAAGCAATCAGATACAGTCTGATTTTGATGATCTATGCACAAAAATTCTTGATACTAAAGGAAAATTAATTTTAATGGGGATTGGTAAATCTGGTCATATAGCTCAAAAAATCTCAGCAACACTTTCAAGCACCGGGACTTCATCCTTTTTTATACATCCAACTGAAGCGGCTCATGGTGATTTGGGAATGATTAGCAAGAAAGATGCTATCTTAATTTTATCTAACTCAGGAGAAACTAAAGAGATAATTGAAATTTTACCTGCATTAAAACGCTCAACTGCAAATATTTTTACGCTAACCAATAACAATCAATCAACTATTGCAAAGGCTGGAAAAATTAATTTAGTAATAAATGCAAATGAGGAAGCCTGCCCATTAGATCTAGCTCCAACCTCATCAACTACAATTGCTTTGGTATTTGGAGATGCGCTTGCAATAGCCTTATTGGAAGCTCGAGGTTTCGGTAAAGATGATTTTGCAAAATCTCACCCAGCTGGACAACTTGGTAAAAAACTCACAACACTAGTTCAAGATTTAGCAGTAATGCATGAAAAAGCACCAGTGGTCGATCAAGCCACATTTTTAAAAGATGCATTGATGGAAGTAACTGAAAAGAAGCTTGGGTTAACTTTGGTTACACATAATAAAAAAATAACTGGGATTTTTACGGATGGCGATCTAAGAAGGTGCCTGAACAACGAAGTAGATTTAAATAAAACTCCTATTAAGGATGTCATGACTGCTAATTTTAAAAGCATTAAAAGCAATGCTCTTGCTATTGATGCTGCTGACATGATGGAAAAAAATAAAATTTTTAGCTTGGTTGTAAATTCCTCAACAACCAAAGGAGATAGCATAGGCCTTATTACCATGCATCAGTTACTAGAAGCGGGCATCATTTAAAATAAAGAAAATGTCTAAAAGGTACAAAATTTTATCAATTATATTTGGATGTTTTTTTCTTCCTGTTTTAACTTCGGAAGAGAGTGTTAGCTTTCAAAATATTTCAATTCAAGCAGATCAAGTTACAATTGATGAAGAAATTAGGCAGTTAGCTTTTAAAAATAATATTAAGATAATGATTGATGGATACATCATCAAAGGCTCCGATGCTCTCCTCAGTCAAAAAGACAAAAAATTAGAAATATATGGAAAGCCTGCAACTTTTAAATCTAATGCTGTAAATGGTGAGGCTGAGATATTTGTTATATATCCAAATAAATCAATGGATTTAATTGGAAATGCAAAGCTCTTGAACAAAGGTAATTCAATAACATCTAATCTTATTTCATATCAAATTAGTCCAAATGAATAACGATCAAATAAGTCTAGCTAATATTGAAAAGACAATTGGCTCTAAAAAGATTCTTTCAGATGTTAGTTTCTCAATTGGCTCAAATGAGATTGTAGGTTTACTCGGTCCAAATGGAGCTGGTAAGACAACAGCTTTTTACATAGCAGCCGGCCTAATTTTTCCGGATCAGGGCAGAGTGTTTATTAATAATAAAGATGTTACAGAAATACCTATGCACTCTCGAGCTCAACTTGGGCTAGGCTATTTACCTCAAGAAGCATCGATATTTACAGATTTAAGTGTTGAAAATAATCTTTTGGGAATAGCAGAATTATCTAATAATGATAAAAATCAAACATTTGAAAAAGTAGCAAAAATTATCGATGAGTTTGATTTAAGCAAAATTCTTCAATTGAAGGGAAGAATGTTATCTGGTGGACAAAGGAGAAAAGTTGAGATAGCTCGTACTTTAATTTGTGAACCTAGTATTATCCTTCTAGATGAGCCTTTTGCTGGCATAGACCCAATTGCTGTTGAAGAAATCAAAGAATTGCTTAAAGCGATTTGTAAGAAAAATATTTCGATTTTAATAACTGATCATAATGTGAGAGAAACCTTAAGCTTATGCCATAAAGCTATTATCCTCAGTGAAGGAAGTATTATTGCTGAGGGTAATGAAAAAAGTTTAAAAGAGAATGATCATGTACGGCAGAAATATTTTGGCAAAATGTTTTCTTAAAAGATGGCAATTAAGCTTGTAAGAGAATTTAAACAAAATCAACAGTTATCAATAACTCCACAATTAAAAAAATCAATCGATCTTCTGCAGCTTTCAAGGCTTGAAATTATTAATAAAATTAACAATGAGATTGAAGAGAATCCTTTTCTTAAAAAGGATTTTGATAATGAGTCAACTTCAAGGTTTGATGATATGGATCTTTTGGAGAATTTGCCTAATGAATTAACTCTGCAAGATCATCTTGAAAGTCAGTTGCATGATATCAAGGTTAGCGATACAGAAAAAAAAATTGCATTAGTAATTATTCAATCCCTAGAAGAAAATGGGTTGCTTCAAATAGATCTAGATGAAATAGAGGAGCTGATGGATTACGCGTACTCTATACAAGAAATTAAAAATGTCTTAAATAATATAATTCATGATCTAGAACCGGCTGGAGTTGGCGCAAGAAATTTTAAAGAAACAATTTTTATACAATTAAAGAAACAGAAAATTCCAGTTGAGGAATTAGAAATTGCTAATAGAATTCTTTTTAATCCACAGTTTTCTAGCTTTGAAGATGCAAAAGCTCATTTGGCGACACATTGCTCTGAAGATGCAATCGAATCAGTTCTTGAAAAAATAAAACAGTGCGATCTTTCACCTGGTTTAGAATTTGAATCCACGCATATTATCCAACCTGACTTAGAGATTATTCCTGATAATAATCAAAATCTTAATGTCGAATTTAAACAAGATAACTTTCCTTTAATCAGCCTTGATGAAGATTTAGAAAAATTAGTTAAAAATAAAAAAAATGGAGCAAGTAAAGAATTAAAAGAAAAAATAGGAGAAGCAAAATGGTTGATTAGGGCAATTAACAAAAGAAATGAAACTGTACAAAATGTAGGTACCTTAATTTGCAAAATACAGGCTGATTTTTTATCAAATAAATCTGCTGAATTAAAGCCTGTATCAAATATTGAGCTAGCGAAAGAGTTGAAGATTAGCGCATCAACCGTTTCTAGAATCTTAAGATCAAAATATATACAAACACCCAAAGGTGCTGTTTCCATGAAGTCACTGTTAGCTAGCTCTGTATCAAAAACTAGAAAAGTTACCCCAATGCAATTAATGGAAGAAATTAAAAAGATAGTTGCAGGGGAAAGAAAAAAATTAAGCGATCAAAAGATTTCAGATCTGCTTAATAAACGGGGATTTAATCTAGCTCGAAGAACAATCTCAAAATATAGAAAAAAAATAAATCTACCAAGTTCAAGAAATAGATAATTCATAATCTGGTGAGTTAGAATTGTGAGTATGAAAGAGATTGCCCCTCACCACTTCTCGTCTGAAGATCTTCTTAAAAGGATTCAGGGTCAAGAGGTTGAGCCCTCCATTAACCAAATTAAAAGAATTTTATCTGGCATGCATCCTTCTGAGGTAGCACACAGCATAGAATCTCTACCACCTAAAGAAAGGAAATTTTTATGGTCACTGATTGATACTCAAGATGAGGGTGAGATCATTGCTGAGTTACATGATGAAATTCAACAAGAGCTTATCTCAGAAATTTCACCAGAAGAACTCATTACTATAATTGGTGACTTAGAGCTTGATGAAATTGTAGACATTCTTCAAATTCTTCCAAATCAAAAAACAGAAAATATTTTATCTGCAATGTCGCAAAGGGATAGGCAGAGAATTCAAGAAGCACTAGAATATCCTGAAGATTCAGCTGGTGGGTTAATGAACACTGATATTATAAGTGTTAGGCCAAAGCATAACCTAGAGGTTGTAATGAGGTATCTTCGGGCTCAACGAGAGTTACCAAAAAATACTGATCAAATCTTTGTTGTTTCAAGAGAAAATAAATATCTAGGCTCTTTACCAATTTCTTTAATCGTTGTTTCAGATCCTGGCCTGAATGTAAGAGAACTCATGGAAACTGAAACTCAACCATTGGACGCATATTTAAATGATAAAGATGTATCAAGATTATTTGAACAAAATGATTGGGTCTCAGCGCCAGTAATAGATGATGAATCAAGATTGATTGGAAGAGTGACCATTGATGATGTTGTTGATGTGATTATGGAAGATGCAGATCAAAATTTTCTTGGGATGGCTGGAGTGGCTGAGGACACATTTGCTGCGCCAGCAAGAGCGGCAAGAAGTAGAATTTTATGGCTATCGATCAATCTTCTAACAGCTTTCATAGCATCGATGACAATCAGCCTATTTCAAGCAACAATCGATGAGATAGTATATTTAGCTATTCTAATGCCTATTGTTGCAAGTATGGGTGGAGTTGCTGGCACCCAAACTTTGACGATTATGATTCGAGGATTAACACTTCAACAAATCAACCAATCGAATCTAAAATGGTTATATAAACGGGAAATAGCGGTATCAATCGTAAATGGAATCCTATTATCCATCTTAGTTGGTGGAATTACCTATCTCTGGTTTGATGACTTGATCATTGCAACTCTTATTTGTATAGCTATGGTTACAAATTTAATATTTTCAGCGATTGCAGGTATTTTTATACCCATAATTTTAAGAAAATTTAATCAAGATCCAGCAATTGCTGGAAGCGTTGTTGTAACGACTGTGACAGATGTAATAGGTTTCTTCTCTTTTCTTGGTCTTGCTACTGTATTTCTTGTTTAACCCTTTCCAATTTTGGTTCTGCAATAGTGCCAAGAATTTCATATTGATAATTAGTAAGATTATTTATATCTTCTTCAAATATTTCATTTATCACAGCAGAGCCAGCAACGGCTGGAAGCCCGCCAAGGATTGCTGCATACCATGGTAAGTTTTCTCCCACTCGAATCCTCAAGTCTAAGTTAAGATCTAAATCATCCAGATTATTTTTAGAGTTTTTATTAATCTGACCTACCCACCTCATTTTTGCTGCATTTGTTTCAATGAATAGTGGTGATACTAATCGAAGCTTTGACTTACTAAATAGCAAATCTCCCTCAACCCTTCCCAATTGCGTAGAAGTAAACTCATCAATTGAGAGATCTAAGTTTGCTAACTTGCCAAGGATATTTCTTAAATTTAGAACACCGAGTAGATTAAATGCTAATGAATCAGAGATAGAATCTTGAATTACTAAATCTTTCAAAATAAAATCGCTCTCCCCCTCTATATGACTTAAAGTTGAGAGCTCCTTCCATTGTAGGTTTATAAATCCATTAAAATAAGAAAAATCTGCGACATCACTTAAGTATGGAATTTTATTCGAATCTTTAATCAGAAAATCTCCTCTAATTTTATAGAGAGGCTTCACTTTATCGACTGAAAAATATGCACTTGAAGATTTATGTGACGGATTGATAGATACCAGATTTGAAGTTAATTTAATATTATTAGCTGAAAAATTCTTTTGATCATTTACAAGGTAGACATCAAGATCTTTAATCTTAATTTTACTAAAAGAAGAGTTTTTAACTATCAATCTTGAATTTATTGCTATACCAGAGGTTGATTGTGATGTATTGATAAATTCTATATCAGGAATAATGGAGTCTTTTATCTCTATTCTCATAAAACCTGTCTGATCCATCTTGAGGTTCAAATTAAGCCTATCTGCAGCTAAATTACCTTTAATTCCTGAGTTGTTTAAGTCAAATAAACCAGAAAAATCAGCAAAGTTATTATTAAAAAGTTTAAAATTTTTAATATCGAAGGCCAGTTTTTTAATGTTTAATGATGCTGATTCATTGTTAGTAGGCAACAAAGAAATTAATAGATTTTCATCAAAAAATTGTGAATAAAGATACATATTCAATCCAGGCTCGACATTAAAACTCTTATACTTATTAGGGAGTTTTTTGCCTATAGAAATATATCCATCATATTTGATTAAGTTTTTAATATGCATATCTAGTTTTTGATTGGTAATTTTTAGCGATGGATTTGAAAAATTGCTGATTGAAATTTCTGTAGGCAATCTTATTAATTTATTTTTTGAAAGCTCATTTAATGGCGAATTTAGCTCAATATTTTTTAGATCAGAATTTAGCCTTAAGATTGGTAGGGAGTCTTTTTGAATATTTAGATCAATCTTAAAAAAATCATTACCGGAAACCTGAAGATAGGGTGAATCTGAAATAAAGTTCGCTGCATCTAATTTGATATTTCCAGATAAAGTTAAATCATATTTATTTGTTAAGCCTGTGCCCAAAAGATTGACTGACATTTCCTCTTTCATAAATGTTGATGGTAATAATCCGTGGATTAAATCTAAATCAACAATGAAGATTTTTGCCTGATCAAATTGAATCTTATGAGACTGAAGTATTGGTACAAAAAAATTTTTTGTTTTGACTGAAATGGCATTATTGAATTTCAAAGCAGAAAGTTTCATTTCACCTTTGTGTTCTGCATACATATCAGGAAAATTAAAGCTCTCTGCTCCTATGCTGAATGCATTCTTAAGATCAATTGATTTCATATTATGCAAAGAATAAAAGCTGAGCTTTTTAGTTTTATAATTAATTAACCCATAAGCTTCATCATAGGAAAAATTTACAGCTTTGCCGGAAGGAGAAAAAATATATAGATTTTTATTATCAACTTCAATTATTGCTCTAGCAAAGTCAATCGCTGAATCTCTATTAAGCACTAATTTTGATTCATTGATTGATATTTTTGCTTTCAAATCAGCATTAAGGCCAATGCTAGGAATAAAGTAGTTAAAATAAATTGAATTTTTAATTCCTAGATTAATGCTTCTATCAATATATGAACTCGCCTCTTTCAGGGATTTGGGAAGCGAAAATGTAATTAAGTCTTTTGAAATATCATGCCCTTTGAGCTCAATTGATAAAGGGTTGCTTTGCTCGGGATTAATCTTAAAAGCGAGATCTATTCCAGCGGATTTATTGTTAATGCGAGCTTTTAGATCAAAAACGGAACCATAAAGATTTCCCTCTCCAGAAATTGATACTGGAATGAGGTTTTGATTATAGTTTTTAAGTATGGCGGAATTGGAATCTACTAAGAATTTTATCTTATTTCCATAGCCAGAAAAGTCCCCACTAAGATTATTGATTTCTTTGAAATAAAGGTCATTAATATCTATATCCTTTACAAATCCAGAATATTTTGGAAGGAAGGCATCGAATGATAGAAAAAAATTTTCAATAACTAAATTGGATATCTTCAATGTCTTGCTTTGTAAAATCTGAGGCGAAAGAAAAAATCTTGGAACTGCTAAAGTTTTTTGATGAAGATTAATTTGAATTGGATATTCTTCATCTATTAATGGGTGTAAAAATTCAGTTAATGATAATGTGCCTATATTTTCTTGAGACTGGAAATGAAAAGATCCTTTATTTTGGTTAATTGATAAGGATTTAAAAGATAGACTGCTGGAGTTAAAAGAGCCCTTAATGTTTGATTGCTTGTCCTTCAATTCACCAAGTGCATTGATTTGGAATGCCAAATCTTTAACAGGCGAAGCATTAAAAGCAGGAATAAAAGTTAGCCATTCATGTGAATGAAGGTTTAATGAGAAACGATAAGAGCCCTCAAAACTATTCACAGCAATGGTACTTAATTGATTGTTATGCAAAAAACTAAGCTGACCAGAAATTGATCTTGAAAAGTCTCTCAAAAGATCGCCATTGATTTCAAATATTAAATCATCAATTTCGTATTTAAAATTTTTAAATGACAATGAAAATTTATCACTAAGATTTACCATGGAACTTGGAGATGAATTACTGGTTCGAATATTTGAGCTATCAAAGTAACCATCTTTTATGACGATGCTATTAACAGAAAGAAAGTTAAAAAGGTTATGAGGTTTTAAAGAGAATCCCAGTTCTAATTCTTTAGCCTGAATTAGCACCTTATCATTGCGCATGATCTGAAAATTATTAAAAATCAAATTCCTATGCAAAGCATTTCCAGAGTTTTGAAGTGTAGAAAACTCTATTGAATGAGTGGTCAAAACATGCCGATCAATGCTTTGAATTAGGCTCAAAGGTGAGAAAACCAGGATTGTAAGAAATAAAAAAAATATCCAACTTGCAATACTCAGGCAAATTGCAGAGACACTCAATAACTTTTTCATGTTTTATAAATTTAAAAAATACTTCTTCGAAAAGCTCTCATAATTAAATAAAGTCCTACCCATAAAACTGCATTAATTAGAAAGCTGAGTATCAAGACAATATAAGAGTAATTATTGGGAGAAAGCAAAAGGTACTTACATGCTATGTAAAATGTAGATGAGCCTGAGAAGAAAACTGATAGCTGAAAATAAGAAAAAATTCTAAAACGAAAAACATATAAGTGAATTAAGTAAGATATTGCAATAAAAAACAGCATATTAAAACCAATCACATTTGAAAAAAGTAAATCAGCAACTAGCCCATAAAATAATGCTGCAGAGCTATGCAATTTCTCTGGAATTGCAAAAACCCAATATGCAAAAATTAAAAAACCAAAATTTAATTCCAAATATAATTTTATAGTTAGGGGGTTCAGGAAATCATCTATCCAAAATCCTAAAATAATAGTTGAAAGAATAATGAGGTGATTGCTAAATTTCATCAGCCTCTTCACTCATAATGCCATAGAAGGTTTCTTCAAGGGGGTTTGCTTTTAGAGTTATCAAAACCTCGACCTCATTGATTGAAAATGAAGTAATAGCTGAAATAAAACCAATTTCTATATCTTTCAAAAAAACTCCGCCTAATCCAGATGTATAGACGACATCACCAATCTGATTTTTAAAATTTTTGTTATTTTTATTTAGTTTGCAAAAAATTAACATCGGCTTGCCTTTGCCTCTAGCATCACAGTACAAAAAATTCGATTTAATGGGCAGTACGTGACTCGTATCTGATAAAAGAATAACTTCAATAAAATTTAAATAGGTATCTTTTGTTTGACCTACAATTGATCTGCCTGCAAAGACTGGAGCATTTTTACCTACTGAGACATTTCTAGTATTTTGTAAAAAAACTCTATGTGTTGAGCAACAAAGATAATTTCGCAGATCTATTGAAGCGATTTTATATATATCAACATCATCATTTTTGAGTGAATTAATTAAACCCTTATGAAAATTAATAATTTGGATCTTCTCTTCATTATCTTTTCTATGGATGAAATCCTTTGTCCTGATTTGCAGAATTTTTTCTTTTAGTTCCTTATTTTCTTGTAAGATAATTTTATTTCTTTGGAAAGAGGAAAATGTCTCGCCAATATTTTCAAATATGCCATTAGAAATCATCTTGGCATATAGTGTAGAAGCATTAACAAAACCTCTCAAAGGAGCAAATGCTCCATAGCTAATATCACTAAATAACAGTAAAGCTGAGAGGGAAAAACCAATTGCGTAATTTCTTACTGGAGTATATGTAGGCGTAGATCTCGCCATATTTAATTAATTATTCTGTTGAAAGTAAATCAATATTGTACTTGTCAATAATTTCAAGAGCCTTGCCGCCACCTCTTGCTACACATGTTAACGGATCTTCAGCACAAATTACTGGGATTCCAGTAGAGGAAGAAATTAATTTATCTAAATCTCTCATCAATGCTCCCCCACCCGTCAGAACAATGCCTCTTTCAGCAATATCTGCTGCAAGCTCTGGAGGAGAAAGCTCAAGAGCATTTCTGATAGCTCTTACCATCCCAGATAAAGGATCTCGCATAGCCTCATATACTTGAGAGCTTTTTAATGTAAAAGTTTCCGGGATTCCTTCTGCTAAGTTACGTCCAGTTACATTCATTTCCAGGTCTTCTGAATCAGGAGATGCACACCCAATAGTATATTTAATTTTTTCAGCAGTGGATTCTCCAATAACGCAGCCATAATTTCTTCTAACCCAAGAAGTGATTGAGCTATCCATGAGATCTCCGCCAATTTTAACTGACTCAGCATATACAACCCCATTCAAAGAAAGAATGGCAATTTCAGAAGTTCCTCCGCCAATATCCACTACCATATTACCATTAGCTTCTTCAACGGGAAGACCAGCGCCAATAGCAGCAGCCATAGGCTCTTCTATCAATTTCACATCTCTTGCTCCAGCACCCAAGACAGATTCTCTAATAGCCCTTCTTTCTACTTGAGTAGATCTACAAGGCACACATACAAGAACTCTGGGGCTAGGTTTAATAAATCTTTGCTCATGAACTTTTGCTATAAAATGTTGAAGCATTTTTTCTGTAACTTGAAAGTCGGCAATTACCCCTTCTGATAAAGGTCTAATAGCTTTAATATTTCCAGGTGTTCTTCCAAGCATTTTTTTAGCCTCATGCCCAACCGCAACAACTGTTTTTTGACCTCGGCTTTCACGAATTGCCACAACAGAAGGCTCATTTAGGACTATTCCTATGTCCTTTGTATAAATTAAAGTATTTGCTGTACCTAAATCGATTGATAAATCATTAGAAAATAGGCCACGAACAGTTTTAAATAGATTGAAATCCACTATGATATTCCCTGTAAATTCATTTTAAGATGCTTTTAGTTTAATATTGCGCATCAGAAATAAATAATATCATATGGACCAAGAAACAGTCAGAACTATTTGCTATCTTGCAAGGCTAGAAATAGGCCAAAATAAATCTAATAAAATACAAAAAGATCTTGAGACAATTATTGAACTCATTGGAGGGTTGCAAAATATTGATACTTCTGACATTGAGCCCCTATATAGTCCGCTTGAGATGACAGCCACTACTCATGAAGATGTCGTCAATTCTGATAACAAGAAAGGTAAATTTCTTGAAAATGCGCCTGCATCAAATGAGGACTACTTTCTTGTCCCAAGAGTTGTTGAATGACTATACAGTTCAAATCCATTGCTGAGCTTCGAGGAATGCTTGATGAGAAGCTAATTTCCGTTTCAGAACTAACCAAAGAAACTTTTCTATTGGCTAAAAAATATCAAGAATTAAATTGTTTCGTAACGATGAATGAGGAATTTGCTACTAAAAAAGCTAGTACTATTGCCTCTGGTGATCAAACTTCTTCATTGCTTAAAGGAATTCCTCTAGCGCAAAAAGATTTATTTTGTACAGAGGGGTTAAGAACAACTTGCTCCTCAAAAATCCTTTCAGATTTTATTCCTCCATATACTGCGACAGCTGTAAAAAAACTTGAGGATGCTGGGTCTATTACAATTGGTAAAACAAATATGGATGAGTTTGCAATGGGCTCCTCTAATGAAACTAGCTTTTTTGGTAATGTGCATAATCCTTGGAAGAAAGGATATGTTCCAGGAGGGAGTTCAGGCGGATCAGCTGCAGCAGTTGCCGCCGGGATTGTGCCAGGTGCAACCGGAACAGATACAGGAGGATCAATTCGTCAGCCAGCTGCGCATTGCGGAATAACTGGATTAAAACCAACATATGGAAGAGTTTCTAGATGGGGGATGATTGCCTTTGCCTCAAGTCTTGATCAAGCAGGACCACTAGCTAGAACAGCTGAGGACTGCGCAATATTGTTAAATTTAATGTCAGGGCATGATGAGAAAGACACCACTTCATTAAATTCAGAAGTTCCAAATTTTCTGACAAATATCAATCAGTCTATAGATGGTTTAAAAATAGGTATTATTAAGGAATTTAATCTAGGTGATCTAGATTCTGAAGTTCAAGCTCAGTTTGAAGAGTCGAAAAAGACTTACGAAAAACTAGGCGCTCAATTTCTAGAAGTCTCACTTCCAAATATCTCGGCGTCCGTTCCAACATACTACTCTATTGCTCCAGCAGAGTGCTCATCAAATCTATCACGATTTGATGGAGTCCGCTTTGGGCATAGAGCAGAAAATACTGATGATTTAAATGACCTTTACATAAAATCAAGAAGTGAGGGTTTTGGAGATGAGGTCAAAAGAAGAATCTTGATTGGGACCTATGCCCTTTCTGCAGGATACTATGATGCATACTATAAAAAGGCCCAACAAGTTAGAAGATTAATTAAAAATGATTTTGATCATGTGTTTAAAACAGTAGATGTTTTAATGACGCCAACCTCACCTAACACCGCCTTTGAATTTGGAAGTAAGGGTACCCAAAATCCAGTTGAACTATACCTTGAAGATCTTTTTACCATTTCATCAAACTTGGCAGGTCTGCCTGCGATATCTATTCCTCATGGACAAGTTCATTCGCTTCCAGTTGGACTTCAATTAATTGGAAACTTTCTTAAAGAAGATCGGCTACTGAATATAGCTCATGTTTTTCAAAAAAACACAGACTTTCATCTTGCACAACCTAATTTAGAGGATTTTTCATGAGTTGGGAAACTGTCATAGGGCTTGAAACACACGTTCAACTATCAACAAAAACAAAGCTATTTTCAAGAGCATCCACTACTTTTGGAGCCAGCCCAAACACAAATGTAAACCTTGTAGATTGCGGTCTTCCAGGGGTTCTTCCATCAGTAAATAAAGAAGCATTTTATAAAGCTATTAGATTTGGTATGGCTATTAATGCTCAAATTAATCAAACATCTATCTTTGACAGAAAAAACTACTTTTATGCTGACTTGCCTAAGGGCTACCAAATAACACAAATGGATTTGCCGATTGTTTTAGGAGGCTCAATAGAAATTGTTTCTGAAGAATTAGTAAAGACTATAAACATTACCCGAGCGCACTTAGAGGAAGATGCTGGGAAATCAATCCATGATGAATATGATGGCTTTTCCGCAATAGATCTCAATAGAGCAGGAACTCCTCTCTTAGAAATAGTCTCAGAACCAGAAATATCGAGTGCTAAAGAAGCTGTTGCATATATGAAAGCAATGCATCAGCTCGTAACCTATTTAGATGTATCTGATGGAAACATGGCACAAGGCTCACTAAGGTGTGATGCCAATGTATCAATTAGAAAAAAGGGTTATAAGGAGCTTGGCACTAGAACAGAGATTAAAAATATTAATTCTTTTAAATTTATTGAAAAAGCCATTAATTTTGAGATTAAAAGACAAATTAAAATCCTTGAAAAGGGAGAAAAGGTTGTTCAAGAAACAAGACTTTACGATAGTTCCAAAGATGAAACACGGCCAATGCGATCGAAAGAATTTGCTAATGACTATAGATATTTTCCAGAACCCGATCTTTTGCCAGTTGTGATATCTGATGAAGAAATTCAAAAAATTAAAGATGAATTTCCGGAACTACCAAATGAAAAAGAAATTCGCTTTCAAAAACAGTTTGAATTATCAGCCTATGACGCTCAAATTATCGCATCCTCAAAATCAATGGCTGATTTTTTTGAGAAAACTGCAAAACAAACAAAAAACTACCCCCTACTATCAAATTGGTTAATAGGTGAAGTAAGTGCATATCTAAATAAAGAGCTCATAGAAATCAATGAATCAAAGTTAAGCGTAGAGAATGTTGCAACGTTAATAAATAGAATTGATGATCAGACTATTTCAGGCAAAATTGCTAAAACTATATTTGAAGAGATGTGTATCAATGGAGCTTCGCCAGACGACATCATTGAATCTCAGGGCTTAAAACAAATCTCTGATGATGGTGCTATCGAAGAAATTATTGATACTGTTATTAAAGATAATGCTGCGCAAGTCGAGGCTTATCTTCAAGGAAAAGATAAACTCTTTGGCTTTTTTGTTGGGCAAGTAATGAAATTGACTCAGGGCAAAGCCAACCCTAAAGCTGTTAATACAATCTTAAAAGAAAAATTAAAGAAGTAGCCTACCTTTTGAAAGGATCAAAAGTCATAGATATGACATTATTTGAAGCATCTCCTTGAACTCCAATGTTTTTTAGTTGCTCATTATTGTCTTTTGGCCAATAGAAAGTCTTAAAAATATGATCCCAAACTATAAGGTTATTTCCATAATTATGGTTTGCTATTTTTGGGTTGAAATTATGATGCCACCTATGCAGCTCCGGCCCTGAAAAAAAATAATTAAGAAGCTTTTGATCTTGCTCTGCATTGATGTGTTGCCAGTATCCGTGGACGGTACTAAAGATAGTTACTAAGGCAATAATTTTACCTTCAGCCCCTAAAAGCAATAAAGGAACAGCTCCGCTTACTTGGAGAAATGTCACATCTAGATAATGGAATCTTGTTGCATTAAACCAGTAAAGTCTTTCAGGATTATGATGAATTTTGTGGAATCGCCATAAAAAAGGAATTTCATGACAGCCTCTGTGGAACCAATAAAGCCCAAATTCGGAGACTACTAAGGCAAGAATTAATTGAGAAACAATGTTTAACTCTGAAGGCCATAGATTAAAACCGCCTCCAGAAAATCTGATTGCAATAGAAGCAAGAAAAATTTGCAATAACTGACTTTGTAATAAAATATAATTAACAATGAAAAGAGAGGCATCTGGAAAAAAATTTTCTTTAAAATTTGGCTTCCAATCCCTAAATAAAGGTAAAAAAAACTCTCCCAATACTGTAAAAAAAATAGAGCCAACAGCTGCAAAAAATAAGACCTGTAATTCTGTAAAAGATGTAAATTCAATCAAAAAAATAGATGTGCCTACAATCAAGCTGATACAAATTAAATATCCAAATCTAGAGAAAATTAATTGCATAAATCAATCATAACCTTTGAAGCTAAATTCCCATCTTTTGCCAACTCAAATGCTTTTTTGTGATCTTGAATTTTGCATTTATGGCTAATAAATTTATTTTGATCAATCATATCATTTGATAATATTTTTAAAGATTCAAGAAACTCATTATTTGAATAAGCCATAGAACATGTGATTTCAAGCTCACGCATCAAAACTGCCCTAAAATCTATCAAGGCTTGCTCTTGATGTAAGCCGGTAATCACAATCCTTGCGTGTTTCTTTGATATATTAATGATATTACTAATCAATTTATGATTTCCAGTGCAATCAATAAAAACATCAGTATTAGAAACCGGAATACCAAATATTTCCCCTTCTCCATGAAATTCTTTTAATGCATCTGTGAAGCTTTCCCAATTAGAATATGCTCTTACAGAATCCACTTCATTTGCATTGAAAACTCTTAAGTTATAAAGATCTGTTGCGATGATATTTTTATATCCAAAATAGCTTAATAATGTAACCACAGAAAATCCAATGCATCCTAATCCACAAACAGCTATTTTTGAATCTTGATCTAGATTTGATCGATTGATTGTCCTTAAGGCAACTGCAAATGGCTCTACTAATGCACCTATTTCAAAAGACATTTTATCTGGTAATTTAAATATACTTTCATTTAAAATTGCGTTTTTGACTAATAGGAAATTGGTCATGCCTCCCTCGGGCCCACCATTTCCAATACTATTATTATTTCCCATAGGATTGATAGCGACCCTATCATTAATATTTATATCTTTTACATCAGTCCCAATTTCAATAACTATTCCTGACATCTCGTGCCCTAGCGGCATTGGATCTTTTTGGGGACCCATTAATCCTCCAGATGATATATAACTTAAATCAGTCCCACATATCCCACAAAACTTGATAGCAACGATTAAGTCATTTGATCCCAAAGAGGGATAATCAACCAAATCAAGAGATAATGCATCGGGGCCCAGAATATTAAGTTGTTGAGTCTGCTTCTTCATTTAATTTATTTTTTGTTTTTTCTATTTCAAATTCTAACCACTTAACTATCCAGCGATTTGAATTTTTTTGAGATTCTTTAAGCAAGATTTGATGAATTTTTAAATACATTTTCAATGCTTCTTTATTATTATCTGATGAAATGATAATTTCGGATATATGAATTGCTTTTAAATATTCATTCTTATCTATTAGATCTTTTACCATCTTTAGCGCCATCTCTTTATCAATTAAATCATTTAATTCAGGGAAAATACTTTTGGGAGAGTAAGAATATAATTCGGTCGTTGAATTATGTCGAAACCAGCCAGTATATCCCTCAAAGATGGAGCGAATAGCCCATTCAACTGTCCCATAACCCTCTCCAACTGACAATTCTTTTGGCAAAACTATCTCCTTCATTAATTCGTACATATCTTTACCAACATTAATGCCTTCTACTGTTTTGGTATGTATATATTCCACCGCATCATGAAGATTTGTTACCTCTTTATGTATCAATTTTTTTCCCTCTATCGGCTTAAAGTGGCCAGTAATTAATAACTCTGGATTAAGTTCTAAAACCTTTTTGCACATATCTAGATAGGGAATTGCAAACCTAATTCTGTCTCCACGTATAGTGCAAAAATTTGGCATATGAGGAAACAATGGCCCAAATGCATTTCCAGAAAAAAGAATTTTATGTTGGGGTAGATAAATTAAAAGAGCGTCCAGGGTTTCTCCACCCGGAACAGAATACAGTTCTAAATCAAGCCCTCCTATAGAAAATTTATATTCATCTTTAAATAATATATCTGGCTCTGCGATTGATTGAATATCTTTAAAGCCCATTTTTTCTGCAGAAGCTATAGCATCATTCATAAGATCAATCATTTCACCAAAAAACTTATAGGCATTTAACACCCTTCCACCTTGAGTTAATGAGTCAAAGGATTGGTGTTCAATAATATTCTCTTGAGCAATTAAGGTTGCTTCCGGATTATATTCTTTAAAAAAACCTGACCCTCCAACATGATCTACGTGACCTTGAGTATAAATAATGTATTCAATCTTTTTGTTATTTACTTGATCAAAACAATGTTTATGGATTGGGGCCTCTACACCTAGTCCGGTATTTATTAAAATATTTCCCTCAGATGTTTCTATCAAGTAACTATTGCTAGCTCCCTCAGATAAAAAAATAAAATCATTTATTTGAAAGGGTCGCGACTGACTTGCCGGTTTTATATCTAAGGAGCCAGGTCTTTTATTGATGAGTAAAGATGTCATGTACACATGTTATTATATTTATTAATGAGCAACATCTCTTTTGATTATTCTAATGCGAATATCCTTGTTACAGGGGGAACCAGTGGCATTGGTAAAGCCATTGCAGAGGCTTATTTAGCTTCTGGGGCAAATGTAACAATTACAGGAACAAAATCTTCTATAGAAGACTATGAAGACATTTCAAAAGAGTTTTCTTACCTTAAATTAAATCTGGAAGATAAAAAAAATATTGATAATATTAAAAAATCTATAAAAAAATTAGACATTCTTATAAATAATGGTGGCTTAAGTTTTCCTGATGGAAAAAGTGAAGAAGACCCAGATATCTTTGATAGAGCTGTATATATTCACCTAAATAGCTTTTATAGATTATCTAGCTCACTTCAACCCATCCTAATGAAATCTACTTTTCAAGGAGGCTCATCTATAGTCGGCATAGCTTCGATGACATCTTTTTTTGGCATGCCAATTGTTCCGGGTTATGGAGCAGGCAAAGGTGGTTTAGTTCAACTTGTAAAGACTTTATCAATGAAATGGGCTAATCAATCAATTCGAGTAAATGCTGTAGCTGCAGGATATATCAAAACACGCATGACCGAGCCCATAATTAATTCAGAAGAATTTGCAAAAGATATTTTAAACAGAATTCCATTGAAAGAATTTGGAGATCCTTATGACATAGCCAATGCTGTATTATTTTTAACGTCCCCTTCTGCAAGATACATCACAGGGGAAACCATAAGGGTTGACGGAGGATATTCTATCTCCAGTTAAAGATGTCAAATAAGATTCAAATTAATGACTTATCAAACCCAATACTAACTGAATTTCAAAAGGACGCGAAAAATTATGGCGAGACTCTAAAAGTAGATCTTACTTCAGAAGCTGTAATTAAAAAAGCATGTGAAAATTCTTCACTTCATGATTTTGGAGATGAAGGCTTTATCTCAAGATTGGATGTTTTGATGCAGTCAGTTTCAAATGATGAGGGATTATCAGGAATAGGAAAGTTCGGTATATTTAATGATCAAGTGAGATATGCTGAGAATCGGCTAAAGTTTGAAAAATTTAAGAAAAAGTTCCCTGAATATAATGAAGAAGTTATCTCAAAACCTATAATCATAATAGGTCTGCCAAGATCTGGGACAACGCATCTTCTTAACCTTATAGCAGCTGATTCAAGATTAAAATCTATACCGTATTGGCAAAGCCTAAGACCATTTCATGAAAAATTGATAAATTTAAATAATGAGGAAGATTCAAGAAAAGAGATAGCTTTTGAAGAGTATAAAAACTTTCTTGACACCATGCCTTTACTGAAATCAATGCACGATATGCATCCAAATCATATTCATGAGGAAATTGAACTTCAAGCAATGGATTTCTCAACTTACCTTCCAGAATGGTTAGCATATGTTCCAGAATGGAGAGATTATTATTTAACACATGATCAAACAAATCATTATGAATATTTAAAAGATGTTTTAAAGGCCATGCAATTTATTAAAGGGCCGAAAAAATGGGTATTAAAATCACCTCAGCATCTCGAACAAATACTCCCTCTGTTGAACACTTTCCCAGATGCAACTTTTGCAATTACTTACAGAGATCCGTTGTCAGTAGTACTGTCAACAGCAACAATGCTTTCCTATGGAGATCGGGTAAGAAGGTATCAAGTAGATCCAAAAAATAATTTTAGTTATTGGCATAGTAGAATTAAAACACTTTTAGAGAGATTTACAGCAGACTATAAGTTAATTCCTTTGGATCAAAAAAGTGACGTATTTTTTCATGACCTCATAAAAGATAATATCAAAAGTGTAAAGAGTATATATTCAAAGAATTCTTTAAAATTTAGCTCTCTTGCAAATGGTGAGATAGAAGAATATATGAAGCTAAATAAAAGAGGAAAGCACGGACAAGTTATATATAACTTAGAAGACTTTAATGTAGATAAATCAGAATTCTATGAATCTTTTAAATTTTATTTTGATGCATTTGATGTATTAAAAGAAATTTAAGTAATCCACATTGACAACGTTTCTGCAATATATGCAGGTTTTTCAACACCTTCAATCTCCATTGTCACAGAGGCTTTTACAAGATATTGTCCAGGATTTTTTTCTGTAATATCCATGATTGTTGTGTGAAGTCTAACTCTTGAACCAACAGCCACTGGGCTTAGAAAGCGGACTTTATCTAGCCCATAATTTAAACCCATTTTCGCTCCCTCAACCACCAAAGCTGTATCTTTACCCAGACCGGCAACTAATGAGAGTGAAAGGAAGCCATGTGCAATTGTTGAACCAAAAATAGGTGAGGCCTTTTCTGAATCTACATGAATAAACTGATGGTCTTCTGTAGCATCTGCAAATTTATTAATCCTGTCCTGATCAACCTTAAACCATTCAGTAGTGCCTAATTCTTTGCCTATGTAATCTTTTAAGTCTTCAGGTTTTACAATTGTTAATGCCATATTATTTCTCCATTAAATGTTCTTTATATTCTTCTCGTAAGTCTACCTTTAATAACTTTCCAGTCGCGCCATGCGGAAGTTCTTTAACAAAAATAATATCATCAGGCAGCCACCATTTAACAACCTTTTCTAATAAGAAATCATTGATTTCTTGCTTATCAATTTCCTCTCCATCTTTTGTGATTAAAAATAACAAGGGTCTTTCATCCCACTTAGGATGTGGAACTCCCACAACGCATGCTTCCAGAACATTTTCGTGAGTAAGCACAGCGTTTTCTAAATCGATGGAGCTAATCCATTCCCCCCCTGTCTTAATAACATCTTTTGCTCTGTCAACGATCTGCATACATCCATCTGGATGAATTGTTGCGACATCTCCGGTATCAAACCAACCGTCCTCATCTACCGCGGGACCATCTGCCTTATAATATTGATGCATTATCCATGGGCCTTTCACCTTTAAAGCGCCACTAGCCTCTCCATCTCTAGGAAGCTCATTATTTTCATCATCAACAGTCTTAATCTCTACGCCAAACATGGGATAGCCTTGTTTAGTTTGAAGTTGATATCTTTCTTCTTTGGGAAGATTCATGGTTTTCTTGGTTGGAGCATTTATAGTCCCAAGAGGACTCATTTCTGTCATTCCCCATCCGTGAGTTAAAAATGCATCATGCTGCTCATCAAATGCTTTGATCATTGCATACGGCGCCGCTGAACCTCCAACCAAAACTTGATCAACTGTATCAAGCTTTAGGCCTTTACCTTCAAGATACTGTAATAGTCCAAGCCACACAGTTGGAACACCCAACATAGAATCAACTGATTCTTGCTCTACCAGCTCATACAAGGACTCTCCGTCAAGAGCATGGCAAGGCAATACCAAAGTTATTCCGAGAATTAATGCGCAATAAGGCACCCCCCAAGCATTTACATGAAACATAGGAACAACTGGTAAGACTGAACTAGAGGAGTCGAAACTCATCACTCCAGATACAGAGATTGCATGCAAAATAGTTGACCTGTGAGAATATAAAACTCCCTTTGGATTGCCAGTAGTTCCAGAGGTATAGCACAAAGCAACTGCATCATCCTCATGTAATTCAGGCCAAACGTATTCATCTGATTCATCCCTGATTAGCTCATCATAGCTTAGAGCATTACTTAAATTATTTTCTGGAATACCGTCTTTTGATGAGGCAATAATTATCGTTTTAACTGTATCTAATTTATCTTGAACACTTTCCACAAGTGGGATGAATGTAGGATCAACAATTAAAACCTCGTCCTCTGCATGATTAAGTATGTATATTAATTGATCTGGAGAATATCTTGGATTTAAGGTATGAAGGATAGCTCCCATACCAGACACAGCAAAATAGGTTTCAAAATGCCTGCTATTATTCCACGCAATAGTTGCAACTCGATCATGGGGATTTACACCAAGTTTTGCCAGAGCGTTAGCCAGTTTTTTAGATCGCTTAATTGACTCTCCATACGTAGTTGAATTTATTGAGCCATCTAATTCTCGTGAAACTAATTTGCCATCAAAATTATATTTTTCAGCATGCAAAATTGCCTGCGGGATAGTTAAATCCCAGTTCATCATATTACCTTTCATTGAAATAGCCCCTTTATTTAACAGTGTCTTTTCGGTTTGTTTAACAGAATTATATACTTCCTTAACTCTCAAGAATAAATCTTATCATATGAAAATAATATTATTTATTTGCATAGGTATATCTGTCTAAGCCTTGAAAATCTTTGCAGGTCACAATATTTTTAAAGCCAATGTCTTTTAAAATATTTGTAACCTCTTCTGCTTGAGAGTAACCATGTTCGAATATAATTTTCCCTCCTAGTTTTAATGAAAATATTGCTTGTGAAGCAATTTGAAAGAAACTTTCGGATCCATCTTTAGAAGTAAGAGCTATTAAAGGCTCATGATTAAGATTTTTAAGATGAGGATCATTTGGTTTGATATATGGTGGATTAGAGATAACTAAATCAAGAGAGTTCTCTGCAGAGCAAGTTAACCAACTAGATTGCATAAAGGTTACGTTGCGAGCATTGTGAAGTTCTTGGTTGATTTGAGCTACTTCCAATGCTGAGTCTGAAATATCTGCAGCAAGAATCTTAAGATCTTCATCTTTTAAACAAATTGAGATAGCTATACAGCCAGATCCTGTTCCAACCTCAAAAATTTTTGAATTCTTATTTAACGATAAATCTAATACCCACTCAACAATTAATTCTGTCTCTGGTCGAGGGATCAATACTCTTGAATCAACAAAAAACTTATGTCCCATGAATTCTGATTCATTTAAAATATAATCAAATGGAATACCAGCCAAATAGGATGAAAAAAAAGTATTGATTTTCAAAATTTCTTCAGCTGATAAATTATATTGATCTTCTAGGGTTACAGTGGCTTCGCTTACTCCAAGAGACTTCAGAAGATGCTTTAGGTCTCTCAAAATATTTTGATGCTTAGATTCTTTCGATCTAGCGAGAGCAAAATAATAATTAAGGCTGGAATTCAATTATGAGGTTTCTTCTAAATTAGATAGTTGGGCTAATTGATTTTCGGTGATTAGCGCTTGGCAAATAGAAATCATATCGCCATCCATCACTTGGTCTAAATTATGCTGAGTAAGCTTAATTCTGTGATCAGTTATGCGTCCCTGAGGGAAATTATAAGTTCTAATCTTCTCACTTCTGTCTCCGGTACCTACAAGGATTTTTCTTTCGCTAGCAATTGTATTTTGCTGTGCATCAATTTCATTTTGCTTTAATTTAGCAGCTAATAATGCCATGGCTTTAGCTTTATTCTTATGTTGAGATCGATCATCCTGACACTCCACTACAACTCCTGTTGGGATGTGAGTCAATCTGACAGCAGAGTCGGTTTTATTGACATGCTGCCCTCCTGCACCAGATGCCCTATAAGTGTCGACCCTTAACTCACTTTTATCTATCTCTATATCTTGAACTTCATCAACCTCTGGTAAAATTGCAACCGTAACAGTTGAAGTATGAATCCTTCCTTGAGATTCAGTCTCAGGAACCCTCTGAACACGATGAACCCCAGATTCAAACTTTAAAAACTTAAAAACTCCTTGACCATTTATTTTAACCACAGCTTCTTTTAATCCACTTGGTTCAGACTGCTTAATATTTACAATTTCTACCTTCCAGCCTTGGCGCTCAGAAAGCCTTGAGTACATTCTAAATAAATCTGCTGCAAATATTGCAGCCTCATCACCACCTGCTCCAGCCCTAATCTCAAGGTAAGCCGCTCCATCATCAGCTTCATCTTTTGGTAAAAGCATAAATTTAAGATTTTTTTCAACCTCAGCAATTTTTTCTTGATTAGCTGTAACCTCAGTTTTTGCAAGCTCTATCAATTCCGAGTCGCCAGAGTCTAAAAGTTCTTTTGCCCCAGCTAGCTCTTTCTCAGTATTTTGCAATGATTGAAATAGATCAACGATTGGCGTGATTTCAGAATATTCTTTATTTAATTGAGTGAATTGTGCCATATCATCTGTTGCGCCCACTTTAGCAAGAGCTTCATGAATCTCAAATGACCTTAATCTTAAACTCTCTAATTTTGTAATAATGGATTCTTCAAGCACTTCTAATTTCCTTAATCATAGACAAAATAGCATGAGGTGTTAGTTTAGAAATATATTGTAGCTGATCATCTGAAACAACATGCATTTGCTTAAGAGATGAATAAGGATCGTTAGAATTTAATAATCCCAAGAAGTCTTGTTGATTAATTTTGCTACATGCGCTTCTAAGAACAGCATATGCCTTATTGCGAGAATCTTTATCAGCTTTGTCTTGATGTAAAAATTCAACTCTAGTTTGAATGAGATTGCTTGCTTTTAATGCCTCGATTGAACGTTCTTCCAAATTTTCTTGAGTAACAAGCTCGATATCCTCAATTGTAAAAAGATAAGCATACTCAAGATCTCTTACCTGATCTTCTATGTTTCTGGGAACGCCTAGATCAATTAAGAGCATCGGTTTGTTTTTTCTTTCCCTCATGGCTTGCTCTATCAGACCCTTTCCGATAAGTGGTAAAGGAGAATTAATAGAGGTCACTAAAATATCTGTGTTTTGAATAAGAGCTCCAAGTTGAGATAAATGTGTTGTTTCTATAGATAAGGAACTGTTAATAGTTAATGTTTTTTTGGAACGATTAATAGCATTAATATTTTTAATGCCATTGTCGTGAAAATTTTCAATTACACTTAATGCCATCTGACCAGCACCTACTATTGTAAGTTTTTGCTGAGTCGGATCTTCAAAAATTTCTTGGACAATTTTTAATGATAGGCCTGAAACAGATAAAGGATTAAAGCCAATTTTTGTTTCTGTCCTTGCTGCTTTTGCAATTGAAATAATGTCATCAGTAAGGCGCTGAAATTCACCTTTCAATGAGCCAAGTTCGATATATGTCTGAATTGATTTCTTAAATTGACCCAATATTTCTTGCTCACCTAGTACCTGAGAGTCAAGTCCGCTAGCAACATAGCACATATGCTTAATAGCCTCTTTTCCATTAAAAAAATATAAGTCATTATTTAGGGATTCGCTGCAACCAAAAAACTCAAGAGTCTTTTGGGCAATTCGCATAGCACTCGATGAGGAACGAAAAATATAAACCTCAGTCCTATTGCATGTAGATAAGGCAAAAAATGAGTCTATGGATTCGCCAAAAGCACTCTGAAAGAAATTTTTAAAGTCTTCTTGATTAGAGTCATTTATAATAAACAACTCTCTTTCTGATAACTTTGTAGTCTTATGATTTATGCCAAACAGCTGTAATTCCATATCAAAACTTATCTCAATATTATTTTTAGTATCCTTAGGTTCATGTACATCATTATCTCACTCAACATTTTCAGAAAAAGTATTCTTAGGTAAGTTATCTTTTACTAATACTCAAGATAAATCTAACTTTAATGTTAGAGTTAAAGCTTTTCCTGAGAACGTTATTATACAGATTGGAAAACCTTTATTTGGAAATCTATTGAAGATTCATTTTAATCACTCAACTGGCATGTCTTTTCATCCACAAGTTGATAATCAGCATCTCTCTCAGTTAAAAACATTTGAAAATAATGAGTATATTGAGTTTTTTAATTCATGTTTTCACAATTTCAATATCAATAAAAAAATATTTATTTTAAAAAAATTTGATCTTGAGATTAAATGCACTCATCAAGAACAAGACACTCTATTAGTGAATATTTACTATAGAGATGAAATTAATATCAATGGAATACTAAAACGTGGATAGTTTAAAACTAGATTGTCCAGCCAAATTAAACCTTAATCTTTCGGTTCTAGGCAAAAGAACTGATGGAATGCATGAAATTAAAACACAATTCCAACTAATTAATTTATTTGATAGGCTGTTAATTAAAAAGACATCGAGCAAATCTATTTCTGTAAAAACTAATCTCGGATCCTCGATTGAGGATAAGAACAATATAGTCTTTAGCGCAATTAAACTATTATCAGATCATGTTGGCAAAGATATGCATTGTGAAGTAGAAATTATAAAGAATATTCCACTAGGCGGCGGTTTAGGAGGTGGCAGCTCAAATGCAGCAGCAGCACTAATTGGAACTAATTTTTTATTCAAGCTAGGCCTTTCAGCTCAAGAGCTCATGCAACTTGGAGAAAAACTTGGAGCAGATGTGCCCTTTTTTATTTATGGAAAAAATGCATTTGCATCTGGTATAGGTGAAATACTCGTTGAGGAGCGCAAACATATCGATGAAAAATATTTACTTTTATTTCCTCAAATTCATTCCTCAACCAAGGAACTTTTCTCTATATGGGATTCTTTAAAAAAAAGTGATCAGGAATCGATTCTCATCAATGAGGAAAACTCTTTTTTGCCTATTTTCCTTGGCCAGAACCAAGATATAAAATCAATTTTTCAAGAATTATGCAAAACTAACTCTTTTAAGCTTTCCGGAACAGGATCAACAATATTTTGTGTTTATAATGATATAAATGAAATTGAAAAAACTTTGAAAAAAATTCCAACTAAATGGAGACACTCTTTTTGTGAACCTTTACAATGTTCACCATTATTAACGTACTTAAAATAATGGGGTGTAGCCAAGCGGTAAGGCAACGGGTTTTGATCCCGTCATGCGCTGGTTCGAATCCAGCCACCCCAGCCAATAATAAAGAAAATGATTAATAAACCTACAGTGGGAATTTTCTCAGGCTCAGCATCAACATCCCTTTCAGAGGAAGTTGCAACAATACTCGGTCTCAAGCTTGGCAATATTGACCTCGGAAAATTTTCTGACGGCGAAATTAAAGTAGAAATTCTTGAAAATGTTCGCGGCCATGAGGCATATATCATTCAATCTACATGCGCTCCAACAAATTCAAATTTAATGGAGCTAATGTTAATAACTGATGCTCTAAAGCGCTCTTCAGCATCCAGAATAACTGCCATCCTTCCCTATTATGGTTACGCTCGTCAAGATAGAAGAGTGAGGTCTGCGAGAGTTCCTATCAGTGCTAAAGTTATTGCAGATATGATGAATTCTGTCGGTGTGGATAGAGTGCTAACTGTAGATCTTCACTCAGAATCTATTCAAGGCTTCTTTGATATGCCTGCAGATAACGTTTATGCAACTAAAATTATGCATGATGATATTAAATCTAGATCTTCAAATGATGAAAAAATATTAGTTGTCTCTCCAGATGTGGGCGGAGTAGTCCGTGCAAGGGCATTGGCAAAATTCTTAGACGAATCAGATCTTGCTATTATTGATAAAAGACGTGCAACTGCAAACGAATCTGAAGTAATGAATATTATTGGAGATGTCCAAGGAAAAAGCTGTATTGTCCCTGATGATATTATTGATACGGCGGGAACATTATGCAATGCAGCTCAGGCCTTAAAAGATGCAGGAGCAGCAAAAGTAATGGCTTATATTACTCATCCAGTACTATCTGGACCTGCAATTGATAGAATTTCCAATTCTTCAATAGATGAATTAGTTGTAACCAATTCCATTTCTTTATCCCCAGAAGCAGAAAAATGCAGTAAAATACGCGTCATTTCTCTTGCCCCTACTATTGCAGAGTGCATCAGAAGATTAAACAATGAAGAGTCGCTAAGCGCTCTGTTTTTGTAAAAGGTTAAGTTACAAGGTAAGGCATATGTCAAACGAAATTATATTAAATGCAGATCTAAGAGTTAGAACTGGAACAAATAAAACTAGAGAAATTAGACGCGAAGATTCAATGGTTCCTGCAATTATTTATGGTAATGAAGAAGAATCAAAGAATATTAAGTTAAAGCTTAATGAACTTACAAAAGCCTCAGAGAATGAACTTTTTTATACTCAAGTTCTAAAAATCTTACTTGAAGGTAATGAGGAAAAGGTTGTTCTTAAAGAGCTTCAGAGAGAACCAGTAAAAGGTAAATTTCTTCATGCAGATTTTCAAAGAGTCTCTAGAAAAACAAAACTCAAAGTTGTTGTCCCATTTAGGTTTAATGGTGAAGAAGATTGTGAAGGCGTTAAAACAGACGGCGGTGTGCTGGCGAAGGCAATTTCTGAAATAGAAATAGCTTGCTTGGCTGGAGATATTCCTGAAGCCATTGAGATCGATATTACAAACTTGATGCTAAATGAAGCGATCCGTTTATCAGATATTTCTTTACCTGAAGGTGCTGAGATTCCTGGTTTTGATGAAGAAAACGATCAAATGATTGTATCAGTTAATCCTCCAAGGGCTGAAGAAGAAGAACCAGAGATTATCCCTGAAGGAGAAGAAGGCGAAGCTGTTGAAGGAGAAGAAGCATCTACAGACCAAGATGATTCTAGTGATGAGGCTCCCGAAGAAGCAGAATCTACTGATTAAGGTTCATAATATCTGTGCCTAATATCTGTATTATTGGCCTAGGAAATCCTGGCATAAAATACGATGGGACTCGGCATAATGTTGGAAAAGATTGGGTAAAAAGTATCACAGCTGATTCCGATCTAACTCTCAAATCAAAGAAAAAAATTGAAGCCTCAGTTACGACTTCTATTGATGAGAAGGTTCTATGGGGATATCCAGATAAGTATGTAAATGAATCCGGCCATTCAATTAATAAGATTATAAAAGCTAATAATTTTAGCCTCGAGCAAGTAATTGTTATTCATGATGATCTAGACTTACCCATTGGAAGCCTTAAATTAAAATTAGGGGGAGGTCACGGTGGTCATAATGGACTGAGAAGTATCATTTCTCATTCAGGACAATCTTTTATGCGATTAAGAGTAGGAATTGGGCACCCAGGAAATAAAGTAGATGTTACAAACTGGGTTTTAGGTAAATTTAAACCAGTTGAAAAAGACTCAATATTAGAAAGCTTCTATAAATTTAATAATATTATTGAGCTTTTAAGTAACAATGATATGCAGAATGCTCAACTAAAACTTCATACCGAATAGAGATGGGATTTAAATGCGGTATTTTGGGCTTGCCTAACGTAGGAAAATCAACCTTATTCAATGCCATAACAAAATCATCTATTCCAGCTGAAAATTTTCCATTTTGCACAATTGAACCAAACCTTGGAATAGTAAATGTTCCTGACAAAAGACTTGATAGCATTAATAATATTGTAAATTCCGAGAAGGTAGTCCCCACAACAATGAGCTTTGTTGATATAGCTGGGCTTGTAAAGGGAGCTTCTAGAGGTGAAGGCTTAGGAAATGCATTCCTATCTAACATTAGAGAAATGAACGCCCTGCTTCATGTGGTTAGGTGTTTTGATGATGAGAATGTTGTGCATGTTGATGGAGCAATCAACCCACTGAAAGATGTTGAAACCATTAATCTTGAATTGATTTTTGCTGATCTTGACGTTCTAGAAAAAAGAGAGCAAAAGTTAGAGAAACTCATTAGATCTGGAGATGGAGATGCAAAGAAACATAAAGCGATTATTCAATCATTAAAAAAACTCATGGAAAATGGGAGTCTACCAAAACTTGATAATTTTGATCTTGAAGAAATAAAATTTATTGAGACCATGAACTTACTTTCAACAAAACCTATGGTCTTAGTTGCTAATTTATCCGATGATGATTCAAAAAATAAACTTGATGACATAGAGGCTTATGCAAAAAGCAATGGCATGAATATCATTCTCGCTATTATCAAGGTTGAGCATGAGCTAGCTACTTTAGAGGAAGAAGAGCAAGCAGAATATCTTGAGTTACTTGGAATGGATGAGCCAGTACTAAATAAAATTATTCTTGCAGGATATAAACTGCTAAATCTTGAAACATTTTTTACATCAGGACCTAAAGAATCTAGAGCCTGGACAATCCGAAAAAACTCATTAGCCCCCCAAGCTGCTGGTGTCATTCATACTGATTTTGAAAGGGGTTTTATCAAAGCTGAGGTCATTTCATATGAAGACTTTATTGTCTGTGAGGGAGAGTCTGGTGCTAAGCGAGATGGTAAATTAAGACTTGAAGGGAAGGATTATTTGGTAATGGACGGGGACGTAATCCACTTTAAATTTAACGTTTGACTTCTAAATCAAGTTCTTTATCATTTCACCACTTGGCTATGTAGCTCAGATGGTTAGAGCACAGCACTCATAACGCTGGGGTCGGTGGTTCAATTCCACCCATAGCCACCACTTTAAATCTGTTGAAAAAGGACGTGTGAATAAGCTACAGCTTATCTGGAATTTACGCTCGTTTGAAACTAATCTTTTCTTAGATATCCCAATATTATTATTATAGCTACTAAGGCAAGTAGCGCATCCTCCCCAAGCATGTTTAAGATATCTGTTACATTTTTATAGACATCCCCAACGAATGGTGTGGTTGGGCCAAAAATAATCCCTAGCAAAAGTGAGACAATTACAAGAGGCAATAATAATTTTGTTAGCTTATTAAAAAAAGCTGTTAATTTAGTAAGAGTGTTATTAAGATTCATTTTTACAAAGATTAGAAAGGGTCTAAAAGACCCTTTCTAATATAGATTAAGCAAAGCTTATCTGTTTACAACGCTATATAGAATTGCTAAAACAAGCAGTCCTACAACACCCATTCCAGCTAGTGTCTCCACCAACTCAGTGATGCTGCCAATAACGTCTAGACCAAGAACAGGTCCGCCAAAAGCCAAAGCTCCAACGATACCTAGCCCTAAAAGGCCAATAATAACGCTAGTTAAATTGCTAACTAGGTCGTTTATCATTCTCCATGCATTATCCATAATTTCCCCCTATGGTTTGCTGGTTAGTTAGCTTATAAAACCATAAAAAGAAATTACGGACAAGAAAAACGTATGAAAAAACTTGCTAAATTTGACATTTAGCAGATTTATCTATAATTAATATAAATATTACTACTTATATAATATAAGTATTATTTATTTTGTAGTGGTTACGATTCTAATACTTTTTTAGATAATTTCATTTTTCCACGATCAAATCCAATTAATTTGACCTTGATGACATCACCTTCGCTAAGGACATCAGAAACATTCTCAACCCTTTCAGAGGAAATCTCGGAAACATGAAGCAATCCATCTTTACCAGGCAAAATATTTACGAAAGCACCAAAGTCTACAATCTTAACAACCTTGCCTTCATATACTTTATCTAGCTCTGGATCTTCTATTATACCTTCAATGATTTCAAGTGCAGCCTTCATAATTGATTGCGTTTCACCAAATATAGTGACAACACCATCATCATTTACATCTACAGAGGCTCCTGTATCAGCTTGCATGCCCTTGATAACAGCTCCACCTTTACCAATAATCTCTTTGATCTTATCTTGATGAACTGTGATCTTTTTCATCGCTGGAGTGTTATCTGATAATTCTTTTGGAGCAGAAATTACATCATTCATTTTCTCTAAAATATGCATCCTTGCATTTTTTGCTTTTTCTAAAGCAGACTCCATAATTTCAGCTGTTATTCCTTGAACTTTTATATCCATTTGCAAAGCCGTAACGCCTTCTTTGGTTCCAGCAACCTTAAAGTCCATATCTCCAAGATGATCTTCGTCGCCAAGAATATCTGTTAAAACTGCAAAATCATTTTCTTCCTTGATGAGCCCCATCGCAATTCCCGCAACTGGGTTTGAAATAGGTACACCTGCATCCATTAATGAAAGAGAAGTTCCACATACAGAAGCCATAGAGCTGGATCCATTGGATTCAGTAATTTCTGATACAACTCTTAGGGTGTAACCAAATTCTTCAGAATCTGGAAGAACAGCTTTAATAGCTCTTTTTGCCAAGTTTCCATGCCCAATTTCTCTCCGCTTGGGTCCAAGCGGCATACCAATCTCACCTACACTGTATGCAGGGAAATTGTAATGAAGCATAAAAGTATTTGATTGCTCTCCATTCAAACCTTCAATTCTTTGAGCATCTCTCGTAGAACCAAGTGTTGCTGCAACCAATGCTTGAGTTTCACCACGAGTAAACAAAGAAGAGCCATGTACACTTGGCAGAACGTCTGTTTCAACATAGATTGGTCTTACAGTATCTAAGTCTCTTCCATCAATTCTAGGCTCATTGGATAAAATACTTTTTCTGACTACGTCTTTCTCAACCAATTTAAAAGCATTCATTAATTTGCCTCTTTCCATTTCATCTAGATCCACGTGGGCTTCATTAATCTTCTCTCTGACAGTATTAATTGCCTCTCCTCTATCAGATTTATCAGCAATCTTAAACGCGCTAGCAATTTCGTCTGTGAAAGTATCGGCAATCTTGCTTTTATATTCAGCCGTTAACTCATCTTCAGAATATTCCCACGGAGTAGGATTTACTTTCGCCCTTAAGTCTGAACAAGCTTTAATAACTTTTTGCATCTCTTGATGACCATAAAGGACAGACCCTAACATGAGATCTTCACTCAACTCATTTGCTTCAGATTCAACCATTAATACAGCATCTTCAGTTCCTGCCACAACCATATCAAGCATAGACTTTTCAAGCTCTTCAGGCGAAGGGTTCAAAACATAATTGCTGTCAATGAAACCAACTCTTGCAGCTCCTAGAGGGCCCTGGAATGGAACTCCTGAAATTGATAGAGCCGCAGAGGCCCCAATTAAAGAAGCGATATCAGGATTAATATTTTTATCTGATGATAAAACTGTACAGAAAATTTGTATTTCATTTTTAAAATCTTCTGGAAACAATGGTCTTATAGGCCTATCAATCAACCTTGAAGTTAGTGTCTCCTGTTCAGTTGGTCTAGCTTCTCTCTTGAAATAACCACCTGGAATTTTTCCAGCAGCATAAAATTTTTCTTGATAGAAAACAGCCAGCGGAAAGAAATCTTTCTTTGGATCTGCCTCCTTTCTGGCTACCATAGTTGTCAAGACAACTAAATTATCAATAGTAATAATAATGCTTGAAGTAGCTTGTCTTGCAATTTTACCAGTTTCAATCTTGACAGTTTTATTTCCGTATTCGAACTCTACGGATTGAGTATTTAATTTATTTTCTTCCACGATTTTCCTTATTTATCCTCTTAATTTTAGAGATTTGATGATGTCTTGATAGCTTTCTGGATTTTTTCTCTTTAGATAAGCTAAAAGCTTTCTTCTTAGGTTAACCATTCTAATAAGACCTGTTCTTGAATGATGGTCTTTTTTATGAATTTTAAAATGAGATTGTAATTTATTTATATTTTCGGTTAGAAGAGCAATTTGCACTTCGGGTGAGCCAGTATCAGTGTCACTGCTCTGAAACTCTTTAACAATTTTATTCTTTTCTTCTTTTAATAAAGCCATGTTTATTTTCTCCTTGGATATGCACCATAATCTTCTCAAACCTCGCATATCTAAAGTTTGAGATGATGTAGCTTATTACTTATTTAGTTATTAAACAAGGTATTCATGTTTGAAGCCCGTGCTTGTATTTTTACCAATTGCAATAAATTGATTTTTATCATCATAAACTCTTAATAGATGAGTGTGATGAAAGTCTGTTTCTATGGATCTTCCATGAAGAAATGCTGCACTATCTCTTTCATTTAATTGAATAAAATCTAGATCTTCAAAAGCTTTTTCTAATGATATTAACTTTTCTAAGTTGATGTCATCTATTGCGCAAGCATCAGAAAGCATAAATTTTTCCTGACTTGTTCTATTTAGTTTTGATAGATGAGCGCCACAACCAAGTCTTAATCCCAAATCTCTAGCAATAGATCTAATATAAGTACCCTTAGAGCATTGAATATCAAATGAAACTTTGGGTAATTCTATTTCAATATTTTGTATATTCTTAATAAATATTTTTCTTGCCGCTTTTTCAACCTTAATTCCATCTCTTGCATATTTATACATAGGCTTACCTTTGTGCTTAAGAGCGGAGTAATTTGGTGGCAATTGATCGCTCTCGCCTAAAAAGGTTAATAAGGTTTTTTCGACCTCAAACTCGTTTACATTTACATCTTTCAAAGATACGGTTTCACCCTCAGCATCGTCAGTATCAGTCTGGGTGCCTAAGGTAACTTCAGCTCGATATGACTTTTCACTTTGCAAAAGAAGAGATGCGAACTTTGTAGCCCTATTAATTGCGATAATTAGAAGCCCAGTTGCCATAGGGTCTAAGGTACCTAAATGACCAACTTTATTAAGATTAAATTTTTTTTTTAATATTTGTACAACCCTAGATGAAGTAATACCTGGATCTTTGTTAACTAAGAGAAATCCGTTAATCACTTAATGAATTTAATAATGCATCGATATTATTATATCTCTCAAGACTTTCATCATATTTAAATATCAGTTTTGGAACTCTTCTAATCTGCATAAATTTTGAAAGCTTGGATCTTACCATTGAGGCAAATTTTTCAAGGGATTTGTTGTCAGGTGAATCAGCTATATCTCCATTGATAATGGTATAAAAAACTTTAGCAACACCAAGATCAGATGAACATTTAACATCAACTATGTTAAGAAATTTATAGCGCGGATCTTTAACTTGAGAAGAAATAATTTGAGATATCTCTTTTTTTAAAAAATCTTCTATCTTCGGCAATCTTGAAGAAGACATATTATGAAATACTTTGTGCCTCTTCTTTTCTATCAAAAACTTCTACTTTGTCGCCAGGTCTAATATCTTTATAGTTTTTGATGCCAACTCCGCACTCGGTGCCAGATTTCACTTCTCCAATGTCGTCTTTAAATCTCCTGAGTGAATCCAGTTCACCTTGGTGAATTACAACATCATCTCTCAGGACTCTTACAGGCTTACTTTTAAAGATAGATCCCTCAATCACCATACAACCAGCAACTTGGCCAAATTTAGGAGAATTAAATACCTCGAGAACCTCAGCTGTGCCCACAATTTCTTCTTTGATAATTGGATCTAATAGACCGCTCAATCTAGCCTTAACCTCGTCTATTAATTCGTAAATAATACTGTGATAGGAAAGGGCTAGCTCCTCACCCTCAATAATTTTCTTAGCAGCATTATCTGAGCGAACATTAAAGCCTAAAATAATTGATTCTGTAGCTAGCGCCAAGTTTGCATCTGATTCAGAAATTCCTCCGACACCAGAAGCAACAACTTTAATGGATGCATCATCGTTGCCAATATCAGCTAAGGCTGCAACAATTGCTTCAGAGGTTCCAGCAACATCAGATTTCAAGATAACATTTAATATTTTTTTATCAGATTGGCCCATGGATTCAAATATATTACCAAGGCTTTCATCTCTCTGCTTTAAGACTTTTCGATCTTTAAGCTTGCCTTCTCTAAATTCAGCGATTTCACGCGCCTCTTTATCATTCTTAACCACTTGAAAGGTTTCACCTGCATCAGGAACAGTGCTTAGGCCTAATATCTCTACTGCAAAAGACGGCTCAGCAGATTTTAATTTGCTCCCATCAGAACCAATAATGCTTTTTACTTTTCCGATAGCAGAACCACAAACAACCATATCTCCAACTTTTAAAGTACCATTTTGAACAAGCAAAGTAGCAACAGCACCTCTAAATTTATCTAATTCAGATTCAATAACAACTCCTTGAGCTTGCCCCTCATAGTGAGCCTTAAGCTCTAAAAGCTCAGACTCTAGTACTAAGGCCTCAAGAAGTTTATCAACACCATCTCCTTTTAATGCAGAAACTGGGACCATTTGTATATTGCCACCCCAGTCCTCTGGAGTTAAGTCCTTTGCAGCTAAATCCCCTTTAATTCTCTCGACATCTGCTCCTTGTAGATCCATTTTGTTGATTGCTACAACAATTGAAACGCCAGCTGCTTTAGCATGATTGATAGCTTCTTCTGTTTGAGGCATAACTCCATCATTTGCAGCTACAACCAAAACCACAACATCAGTTGTATTAGCTCCTCTTGCTCTCATAGAGGAAAATGCTGCATGCCCAGGGGTGTCTATAAATGTAATAACAGAATCGCCAACCGGTACCTGATATGCCCCAATGTGTTGTGTAATTCCTCCAGCTTCTCCATCTACTACTTTGGTCTTACGAATAAAATCAAGCAAGGTCGTCTTGCCATGATCAACATGTCCCATGACTGTTATAACTGGTGCTCTAGTTTTAGGGGTATCTAAATAATTTATGTTTCCAATAATTTCATCTTCTACTGATGAATCACTCAATGCAATTCCATTGTGGCCTAATTCTTCAGCAACCAAGATACCAGTTTCCTGATCGATAGAATCATTGATTGATGCCGCAACTCCCAAACTCATCAAGACTTTAACGACTTCACCACCTTTAATAAACATTAGCTTGGCCAACTCACCAACCTGAATCATTTCTGGAACTTCTACATCTCGCTTAATAAATTCTGCAGGTTTTGCAAATTGGTGGTCAGTACCCTCATTAAAACTAGTTTCTCTTCGAGAGTAATCCTTGGCTGCTCGAGATAATTGATCTTTAACATTAACTCTTGTTTGAGGTTTTTGTTGAGTAGCAGGTTTTTGCTGTTGAGCTTTCTTTGCGGCTTGTTGTTGTTCTTGTTTTAAACGGATGGCCTCTTTAATCTGATCTTCCCTTTTTTGTTGCTGTTCTTTTAAATTTTCAGCAGCTGCTTGTCTTTTCGCTTCAATATTATCTGTAAGACCCTCAGATGAGCTGAGGGTAGATGAGGCAGGCTGAGATAGCGTGCCTTTTGATTTAACAGTAACTCCTCCACTGCTTGAGGATGATGTAACAGAAGAAGACCCAGAACTTTTTCGTTCTTTTAATGATTTAAGTATCGCTAATTTATCAGCAGGAGTTATTTCATCTGAGGCTGAACTATGTGAAAGTCCAGCAGCTTTCATTCTCTCCAATAGAGCATCATCCTTAATTTTTAAGGTTTTCGCAAAATCTTTTACTGTAAGTCCCAAAGCAATAACTTCCTTTTTTTAGTTAAACCAGCTTTCTCGTGCTTTCATTATAATATCTGCTGCTTTCTTTTCGGTGATTTCAATAATATCTTGTAGCTCATCCACAGCCAATTCTGCAATATCATCTTTGCTTTTAAGAGCATTAGAAACAAGTGTTTCGACCTCTTCTTCACTAAAGCCTAATTCTGTGAGTGATTCTAGGTTTGATTCTTCTTGAGTGATCTCGCCCATGGCTTCCATCAAAGCAGCGTCTGCAGCTGCAGCTTTAATTTCTTCAGCTCTTGTTTCATCAATTTCCATGGCAACAGATAGCTTTCCATCTTCAGCATAAGCAATATCATCAAAAGTTAGAAATCCCCCTCTAATTAGAGCTTCAGCCTCTTTTTCATCAATGCTTAAATTGTCCATAAGCTTAGCTTGAAATTCGGCTTCCACAACCCTCTCTTTTGCTTCAGCTTCATTGCTGCTAATGATATTTAATTCCCATCCGACCAGTCTGGATGCTAATCTAATATTTTGACCTCTTGAACCTATAGCAAGAGCTAAATTTTCTTCATTTACAGCAAGCTCCATTGAACGAGAATCTTCGTCCATAACGATTGATTCAACTTTCGCAGGAGCAAGAGAATTGATTACCATTTGTGCAGGATTATCATCATAAATAATAATATCTATTCTTTCATTTCCCAGCTCACCAGAAACTGACTGCACTCGTGAACCTCGCATTCCAACGCAAGCTCCTACAGGGTCTATGCGCCCATCATTTGTTTTCACAGTAATTTTTGATCTAGAGCCAGCATCTCTAGCAATTCCTCTAATTTCAATGATGTCCTCATTAATTTCAGGAACTTCAATTCTAAATAATTCCGTTACCATTTCAGAGCATGTTCTGCTTAACATTAGCTGGGAACCCCTGCCCTCAATTTCTTTGATTTGTAGTATCGCTCGCATCCTATCATTAATTTTATATATCTCACCTGGAAGCAGTTGGTCTCTTGGGAGAATTGCTTCGATGTCATTTCCAATATCAACAATAATGTTATCTCTGGTTACTCTTTTGACGGTTCCATTCATTAAGGAGTTATCTTGAGATTTGAACATTGCTACGATTGTGTCTCTTTCGGCTTCACGAACCTTTTGCATCATGACTTGACGAGCTGCTTGAGTTTCAATTCTTCCAAATGCAACATTATCTACATCTTGTGAAAAAGTATCGCCGATGCTCATTTTAGAATCTGATTCTGTAATATGAGTTTCCTTATGAAAATCTTCAGAATTTTCATCTTCTACAAGCCAATGCCTATGAGTTGAGTATTCCCCTGAAGTTCGATCAATAGAAACAGATATATCTGAATCTTCATGAAAATGTCTAAGAGATGCACTTGCAATGGCTGTCTCTAGAGCTCCAAATATAATTCCCTCTTCAATCCCTTTCTCATTAGAAACAGATTCAACTACTGCTAAAATTTCAATGCTTTCCATTATTTATTTACCCTCAAAAGTTCTTCAAAATTTGGCTTTAGTCTGCATAGATCAAGATCTATAAAATTTAAGCTCATTTTTTCTTCCCCACAATCAAACAAGATTTCATCATTGTTAACATCTATAAGCTTAGCTACAAGACTTTTTTTACCATTTTTAATTTCTCTTAGCTTTAAATCAAATTCCTCTTTTAGAAATGCTGAAAGCTGCTCAGCTTTAAAAAACTTTCTATCTATGCCTGGTGTAGATACCTCTAGAACATAATCCTGGTCTAAAAATGCATCATTTAAAGCAAGCTCATAGTTAAGATCTTTAGCTACTTTTTCACAATCCTCTATCGTTGCACCGCCAATTGCATCAATATAGACTCTAATTGTAGGTCTCTTTTTACCTCTTAATAACTCGACACCCCAAAGCTCACAACCATGACTGGTCACAACAGGTTCGATGGCATCTTCTATTTCTTCTATTCTCATATCTCTAAAAATAAAAATGGGGCAATTGCCCCAGTTCGTATCTAATTTACTGGTAGCGGGGGCTGGATTTGAACCAACGACCTTCGGGTTATGAGCCCGACGAGCTACCAGACTGCTCCACCCCGCATCGCAGAGGAATAGAGTGTATAGAAAGCAAGTACTGAAGGTCAAGTCAATTCAAATTTATTTAAGCAATAAAAATTTATCTTGTTATAATTCTTCACTTTGCCGAAGTGGTGGAATTGGTAGACACGCTAGCTTGAGGGGTTAGTGAGCGAAAGCTCGTGCGGGTTCAAGTCCCGCTTTCGGCACCATAACTTATTATAAGATTCAGAGATCTTATTGAATTACTCTACTGGGATTTCGGTTGTTTTTGTTGCTTCTTGAATTTCTTCATCAGTAAACAATACTTCAGTGTTAGCGTTTTTTAATAATACTGCTTGAGCTAAATTCAGGATTAAAAAAAGAGCGGCAATAAATGCTGTCAGTTTTCCAAGAAAGTTAGAAGGTCCTACTGCACCGAACATGGAATTTGAAGATCCGCCACCGAAAGCTGAACCCAAGTCAGAACCCTTGCCTTGCTGCAAAATTACTAACACAATCAATACAATTGCTAGGATTATGCAGATAATTTTAATTGCTGTAATAATCATTGTTATACCCTTAGTTCATTAAAGACATTTGCAATTAAAGCAAACTCTCTTCCGTCCAAAGAAGCTCCGCCTATTAATGCTCCATCAACATTTTTTTGCTCGAACAAAGATGATGCATTTTTGAAGTTTACACTCCCTCCATACAAAACTGACTCTAAACCAATTTTTGGAAAACGAGATTGTACTACATCTTTGATCATTTCATGAACAGAATTTATTTCTTCTGGTTTTGGTGTGTTGCCAGACCCAATCGCCCAAACAGGTTCATAGGCAATAATCAAAGCACTTAACTCATTTGCATTCTCAAGGGCCTCAATTATCTGTTGCTCAAGTACATTGAAAGTATTATTACTTTGGTTCTCTTCAGCTGACTCCCCAATACATAAAATGGGAATTACAGAGTTATTATCAGCTTGAATTAATTTCTGACAAATCATCTGATTAGTTTCATGGAACAACATTCTTCTTTCAGAATGACCAATGATGCTAAATGCACATCCTAGGTCTTTGATCATGGAGGCGGATATTTCTCCAGTGCGTGCCCCTGTTTCTTCCAAATCAATATTTTGAGAGCCAATCTCAATATCGTAATCGGTTAGTATGGTCTTCAGATGGTCGATGTACAAAGAAGCTGGTGCAATGCCTAGAATTGAAAAATTGTTGCCATTGAAATTTCTCAAGAATTCAAGCGCCCATTGATGGTTGAATTCCTTGGAACCATTGAGTTTCCAATTTGCTACTAAACATAATGACATGGGTTATTTTTTAAACATTGCTGCAATATCTTTGGCATATTTGGTAGCAGTTATCTCATCATCTGACTCAACCATTACTCTTATCTTGTTTTCAGTTCCAGAAGGCCTAACCAAAACCCTGCCAACGGTAAGATCTGATTCAATTTCTTTTATCTTTTTTTGAATATCAGAATCTGAAAGAATGTCTTTATTATCAACTTCCACATTTATATTAATCTGAGGCATTTTTGTGTAATTGCGTATAATATCTTCAGGATCTTTTTCTAAAATCAACAAAGAAGATATAACTTTTAATGCAGCAATTGTTCCATCTCCAGTGCTAACCAAGTCACGACAAATAATATGGCCCGAAGGCTCTCCTCCAAGCATCCAGCCTTCTTTTTGCAGCATCTGACTTACATACTTATCGCCAACATCAGCCCTTTTAAACTTATACCCTAATTTTTTTACGCCTTCTTCAAAACCCAGATTTGTCATTGAAGTTCCGACTATTCCAGACCAAGGACCCGTTCTATTTGGATTAGCATAAGCAAGAATATACATAATATCGTCACCATCTAAAATATTGCCCTTTCTATCAATCAAGACCACTCGATCTCCATCACCATCAAGCGCAATACCGAAATCTGCTCTTTGTTTAATTACTTCCTCTTGAGCTCTCTCAGGATGAGTAGAGCCGCATTCATGATTGATATTGTATCCATCTGGTTCTGTACCTATTGAGATTACTTCTGCTCCCAGCTCTCTTAAAATTGAAGGGCTTACCTTGTAGCAAGCTCCATTTGCACAATCTAGAACTATTCTCAATGATTCAAATGAGACATCAGGAGGGACGGTTGATTTGCAAAACTCTATGTATCTATCTCCAGATTCATCAAATCTTTGAGCTTTGCCTAGCTCAGCAGTTTTCACAGGCTTCAAATCGCCTGCAAGCAGCTTCTCTATTTTTTTCTCAGCATCTTTTGAAATTTTTTCACCAGTTCCAGCAAATAACTTAATACCATTATCTAAATAGTTGTTATGAGATGCGCTAATTACTAACCCAAACTGATTTCTTAGGGATCGAGTTAAATATGCTACACCTGGTGTTGGTAATGGGCCAAGCAATCTAACATTTACCCCGGCAGCAATAAATCCTGCTTGAAGTGCAGATTCAAGCATATAACCTGAGACACGAGTATCTTTACCAATAAGAACTGTTTCCCAACCCATTTCTTTTAAAATAACTCCCGCTGCATGCCCAATTCTTAAGCAAACCTCAGGAGTAATTATAGATTCAACTGGACCACGAATCCCGTCAGTACCAAATTTTATAGTCATGGAAAAAGATTATAACTCTTCTGCAGGACCCTTTATGGAAGTTTTTTTAGAAGTTTTACTCTTTGGTGTTTTTGGCTCATCCCAATCTTTGGGAGCTCTAGGCTTAGCTCCAGCCATAATGTCATCGATTTGATCTGAATCAATAGTTTCATAAGTTAGAAGAGATTCTGCCATGGTATGTAATTTATCCAGATTATCTTTTAGCAGCTTAGTAGCTTTTTTATAATTGGTATCTATTATTTTTTTTACCTCTAAATCAATACTATTGGATGTCTCTCCACCAATACCTTTAGGAGCCATTGATGCAGACCTTCCTAAAAATGGACTTGAATCATCTTCACCATATTTTAGAGGCCCCAAATCAGATAAGCCCCACTTAGTAACCATATTAGTAGCAATTCCAGTCGCTACCTCAATATCATTGGATGCACCTGTCGTAATCCCATCTTTTCCATTGATGATTTCTTCTGCTATTCTTCCACCAAAAAGTGCAGCAATTCTACTATGAAGATACTGCTTACTTTGCATATATCTATCTTCTTCAGGCAAAAACATTGTGACTCCAAGCGCTCTTCCTCTTGGAATGATTGTTACTTTGTATACAGGGTCATGTTCGGGACTTAATCTTCCAACTATTGCATGCCCAGCTTCATGATATGCAGTAATTCTTTTTTGATCATCAGTCATAATCATTGATTTGCGCTCTGGCCCCATCATAATTTTATCCTTAGCTAAATCTAAATGATTTTGATCAACCTTCTTATCACCATATCTAGCAGCGAACAAAGCAGCTTCATTAATTAGATTGGCAAGGTCTGCTCCTGAAAAACCTGGTGTTCCTCTTGCAATAACCAATGCATCAACATCCTTTGAAAGGGGAACTTTTTTCATATGAACTTTTAAGATTTGCTCTCTGCCTCTTAGATCAGGTAAATCTACAACAACCTGTCTATCAAAACGTCCAGGCCTCAGCAAGGCGGGATCTAATACGTCAGGTCTATTGGTTGCAGCAACAACAATCACGCCATCGTTACCGTCAAAACCATCCATCTCAACAAGTAGCTGATTTAATGTTTGCTCTCTCTCATCATGCCCACCGCCCATACCTGCACCTCTGTGACGCCCAACTGCATCAATTTCATCAATAAATACAATGCAGGGTGAGTTTTTCTGAGCCTGCTCAAACATATCTCTTACTCTAGATGCACCCACACCAACAAACATCTCAACAAAGTCTGAACCAGATATCGAGAAGAATGGTACTTTAGCTTCGCCAGCAATAGCTCTTGCTAATAGTGTTTTACCAGTACCTGGAGGGCCTACCATTAAAACACCTCGAGGAATTTTACCGCCTAATTTTTGAAATTTTGTTGGATCTCTTAAAAAATCTACTAACTCTTGAACGTCTTGCTTAGCCTCTTCACAGCCAGCAACATCCTCAAAAGTAGTAGTCACTTTTCCACCTTCCATTAATTTTGCTTTGCTCTTTCCAAATGCCATTGGTCCGCCTCTACCTGACATGCCGCCTTGCATTTGTCGCATAAAAAAGAAGAAAATCCCTAAGAGCAATAGGATTGGAAAAGCTCCAACTAAAAGTTGAGACCATATTGAAGGTTGTTCAACACTTTCAAAGACAGTAATAACTCCGTGCTCTTCTATTGCATTATCAACAGACTCATCTCTTTTATAAATTGGATGACGAGTTTCAAATCTTGTACCATCCAGTCGTTCGCCAAAGATAGTCATTTGGTCGCCTTTATATACAACCTTAGCTATTCGGTCTGAAAGCACCTCTTGCTTAAACTGGCTATATGAAATCATTTCCCTCTTTGAGGAAGAAGTATTTTCAACATTATTAAATATAAATATCAATGCTGACCCCAACAAAACCCAAACTAATGCATTTTTAAAAACAGAATTCATAGCGGCCTTTCTCCATATAAATAAATTTCAGCTGACTTGCTCTTTGAAGCAGCAGGTTTATAAGTTTGAACTAAATGGAAGCTCTTTTCCATTTCAGTTCTTAATTTTTTCAATAAACTATTTTGAAACGTTTTGATGATGAATGATCCATTGCTCTTGCTCAAATACCCCAAAGCTGTATCAAGGGTAATAATATTTAATTCAGATATATTTTCTTCATCAACGGCTCTTATACCAGTTAAATTGGGGGCTAAATCTGAAATAACAAGGTTAAATTTTGATTTAAGTAAGAAAATTTCTTCAATTGCATCAATTTTTATAATATCTTCTTGGAAGAACATTACATCCTTAATTGGATCCATTGGCAAAAGATCAATTGCATAAACATTTGATGATGGGGTCATCGTTTTTATTAACTCAGACCAACCACCTGGAGCAGAGCCGATATCTAAGACTAGACTATTTCTTTTGAGGATTTTAGTTTTAGTTAAAATTTCTTCCAATTTAAAAACTGCACGGGATCTAAGACCAAGCTTTTTAGCTTTTAACGCCCATGAATCAGCATGCATAAATCTTAGAGATGCTGCACTTTTTCAATCTCAAGATCAATAGTTCCAGAGGGTGTGGATATTGAGACTTCATCACCGACATTTTTTCCCATCAAGCCTTTAGCGATTGGCGTTTGAATAGATATTAAACCTGCTTCAGGATCAGATTCTAAATTGCCAACTATCTTATAAGTAATAGACTGATCATTGGTTAAATCATATAAATCTATTGTTGCACCAAAAACAACTCTACCAGTCTCAGGAATATCTTTAACATCTATGACTTGTGCATTTGCAAGAGCATGCTCTATTTCTTGAATTTTTGCCTCGATAAAACCCTGTTGTTCTTTTGCAGCATGATACTCAGCATTTTCTTTAAGATCTCCGTGAGCGCGAGCTTCTGCTATAGCTTGAGAGATTTCAGGCCTATCTTTTGTCTTTAGCTGACGCAGTTTTTCAGTGAGATCCTTCTCTCCTGCTTTAGTTATTGGAAGTTTATCCATTCAATCATTATATCAAATGAAAAAAGCTAATTGATTTCTTGAAGAGAATTATAAATCCAACGATCTGAATTAGTGCTCATTGCTTCTAAGAGTGCAAAAGCGCCAAAAACTGTTGTGACACAGAATAATTTATTTTGTAATGCTGTTCTCCTTATAGACGCAGAATCCTCAATTGACTGACGTCCTTCAGTAGTATTAATTAATAAATTTACTCTGTTATTTAAAAGCTCATCAACAATATGAGGCCTGCCCTCGTTTACTTTATTAATAATTTCAACATCGTAGCCAAGCTCTTTTATAGCATTGGCGGTTCCCTTGGTTGCAATCAATGAAAACCCTTGCTCAAGAAGTAATGGAAGCAAATTAGATAAATATTTTTTATCAGATTTTTTAACGCTTATGAATGCTAAGCCTGAATCAGGAAAAATTTTATTTGCTGCTCTTTGAGCTTTTGCATATGCTTCCCCGAAACTTGAACCAATGCCCATAACTTCTCCAGTAGATTTCATTTCTGGGCCTAGAATAGGATCAACAGTAGGAAATTTATCAAATGGCAAAACAGCTTCTTTTACAAAAAAATAATTTTTAGGTAGATCATTAGAAAAACCTATATCTTTTAATGTTTTTCCAACCATTGTTTTTGTAGCAGACTTAACCAATGATTCTCCCAGACACTTCGAAATAAATGGAACAGTTCTTGAAGCTCTAGGATTTACCTCGATAATAAAAACATTTTCATCTTGAACAGCAAATTGAATATTCATCAATCCAATAACATTTAACTCTTCGGCAATCTTCTTTGCTTGATTTTCAATTTCTTCAATCACTTTGTTAGAAAGGCTGTAGGGTGGCAAGGAACATGCAGAATCCCCAGAGTGGATTCCAGCTTGTTCAATATGTTGCAAAATGCCTCCAATTTCAATATCGCTGCCATCAGAAATAACGTCTACATCAACTTCTATTGCATCAGTTAAATACCCGTCAAGTAAAATTGGTTTTTTGTCTGAGACTTCTACAGCTTCTTTTAAATACTTTTCAAGCTCAACCTGTGTATGAACAAGCTCCATAGCCCTTCCTCCAAGTACATACGAAGGCCTAACAACTATTGGAAATCCTATTTCTTCAGATGCCTTAACAGCTTCTTGAAGATTCTTCACAGTACTATTGGGGGGTTGCTTCAGATTTAGTTGGTTGGCAAAAGATTGAAATCTTTCCCTATCCTCTGATCTATCAATAGCATCTACATCTGTTCCGAGAATTGTTACATTATTTGATAATAAGACTTCGGAAAGTTTTAAAGGCGTCTGTCCGCCAAATTGAATAATCACTCCCTCAGGTTTTTCTATATCAATTATATCTAAGACTTTTTCTTCTGTGATTGGTTCAAAATATAATCTATTAGAAGTGTCGTAATCTGTTGAAACAGTCTCAGGGTTGCAGTTAATCATTATAGATTCATAGCCCTCTTCTTGAAGCGCAAATGAGGCATGAACACAACAATAGTCAAATTCTATACCCTGCCCAATTCTATTTGGACCGCTGCCCAAAACAATAACTTTTTTATTTTTTGTTGGACGAGATTCACACTCACCTTCATAGGCTGAATACATGTATGCAGTTTCCGTAGCAAATTCAGCAGCACAAGTATCTACTCTCTTAAAAGCAGGTATAACTCCTAGTTTCTTTCTTAGGTTTCTAACATCTTGAGAAGTAGATCTAGTTAATTTAGCAATTCTATGATCAGCAAAACCTTTTTGTTTGAGATTAAGCATTTTATCAAAATCTATATTCTGAAGTTTCATATCCTGAAGGATATTTTCCTCGTCAATTAAATCTATTATTTGATGCAGAAACCAAAAATCCATTCCTGTTAATTGGTTGATTTGATCTACATTCCAGCCCAGCCTTATTGCCTCTGCAACATATAAAATTCTTCTAGAGCCTGGAAAAGTAAGTTGATAGCGGAGGGTTTCATGTTGATCAGAGGAGTTGTCTAAGATACTTTCGAAACCATGCAAGTCTTCTTCTAAGCTTTGAAGGGCTTTTTGAAGGGATTCTTGAAAAGTCCTTCCGATACCCATTACTTCGCCAACAGATTTCATTTGAGTTGTAAGCCTGTCATTTGCCTGGGGAAACTTTTCAAAAGCAAACTTTGGAATTTTCGTAACTATATAATCGATAGATGGTTCAAATGATGCAGGCGTTAAGCCATTTGTAATATCATTTTGCAATTCATCCAATGTAAACCCAATAGATAACAACGCAGCAACTTTGGCAATTGGAAAACCGGTTGCTTTGGAAGCCAAGGCAGATGAACGGCTCACTCTAGGATTCATCTCAATTACAACGACTCGCCCATTTTCAGGATTAATACCAAACTGAACATTGCTTCCTCCAGTCTCAACCCCAATTTCTCTTAGAATTTTGAATGATTGGTCACGTAAAATTTGATATTCTTTATCCGTTAATGTCTGAGCTGGCGCAACTGTGATTGAATCACCAGTATGCACTCCCATTGGATCAAGGTTTTCTATCGAGCATATGATGATGCAATTATCATTTTTGTCTCTTACAACCTCTAACTCATATTCTTTCCAGCCAAGCAACGATTCATCAATCAATAACTCAGTTGTTGGAGAGAGGTCTAGACCTTTTTCACAAATTTCCTTAAATTCCTGAATGTTATAAGCAACCCCTCCTCCCGAACCACCCAAGGTAAAAGAGGGACGAATAATGCAGGGAAATCCAAGATCTTCTTGGGCTGTAAAAGCTTCCTCCATTGAATGTGCAATTCCTGATCTAGGCGTTTCAATCCCAATGCCTTTCATGGTTTGATCAAAGAGTTCTCTATCTTCTGCCTTATCTATAGCCTCTCTTGATGCGCCAATTAGCTCAACATTATATTTTTTCAATACACCTTCTTTTGCTAATGTTAACGCTGTGTTGAGACCTGTTTGACCTCCCATGGTTGGCAATAATGCATCGGGACGTTCTTTATCAATTATTTTTTCAATTGATTTCCAGTGAATCGGTTCAATGTATGTAGCGTCAGCAAGCAATGGATCAGTCATAATTGTTGCAGGATTAGAGTTGACCAAGATGACCCTTAAACCTTCTGCCTTAAGAGCTTTGCAAGCTTGGGCTCCAGAATAATCAAATTCACAAGCTTGGCCTATAATTATGGGTCCCGCACCAATAATCAGCACAGATTTAATATCAGTTCTTTTTGGCATTGCTCTCAATCATTAAATTAAATTTTGAAAATAGCTCTTCTAACTCATGAGGTCCAGGACTAGCCTCTGGATGCCCCTGAAAACTAAATGCAGGCTTGTCTTTAAAAGCAATGCCTTGCAAGCTTTGATCAAATAAAGAGATATGAGTAGGCTCAATATTTTCAGGCAGGCTGGATAACTCAACTGCAAAACCATGATTTTGACTAGTGATATAAACTACTTTAGAAGCTAAATCTTGTACTGGATGATTCGCGCCATGATGACCAAACTTCATCTTATATGTTTTGCATCCACCTGAGAGAGCAAGTAGCTGATGGCCCAAACATATTCCAAAAATTGGGATTTTAATATTAAGCAGTTGCTGGATTAATTCGATTGCATAATTACAGGGCTCAGGATCTCCAGGCCCATTGGATAAAAATACCCCATCTGGCTGAAGCCTCATCAGATCCTCAAAACTGATTTGAGCATTTACAACTTGTACTTTTCCTACATGCTTTCTTAAAAGCCTTAGAATATTTTTCTTTACACCAAAATCAATTGCAACGATTAGTTTTTCATTTTTGACATCTTGGTAATTTGGCCAGGTCCCCTCATCCCAAGAGAACGAGTGTTTAGTTGATACCTCCTTTGCAAGATCAAGGCCTTCCAATCCACCAAATTGATTCAAAGCTTCTTTGGCTGATGACAAAGAGCCTCTTTCTCCAGGAGCGATGCATGCTTTTAGAGACCCATGATCTCTTAACTTTGATGTCAGTGCCCTGGTATCAATATTTGAGATTCCGATTGTTCTCTTTGATAATAGGAAACTCTCAAGAGATTGTGTTGCACGCCAGTTACTATAATGATTTGGTAAATCTTTAATCACAATTCCAGAAGCAAAAATGCTATCAGATTCATTATCTTCATCATTAATACCAGTATTTCCTATGTGAGGATGGGTAAAAGCTATGATTTGTTTTGCATATGATGGATCAGTGATAATCTCTTGATAGCCTGACATAGAAGTATTAAAGACAATTTCACCAACTGATGGCTCCATCGCACCAAATCCAACCCCCTCAATGACAGAACCATCTTCAAGAATTAAAATGGCTGGAAAAGACATTAATGAATTTCCTCAAAAAGGGTAAAAAAGATAGAAAAAAATTGTGAAAATTGAGGATTTAATGAGCTAAAATTGTGCGCTGGCATTAAAAGGGTACTTTATATTGATAAGTCCTTAACGTCCATCAAATTTTAAAAAAAATGAAGATAAATTTAAAAAATCAAGAACAAATATCTCAGATGAGAATTGCTGGCCAATTAGCAGCTGAAGTATTGGAAATGATTACCCCATTTGTAGTACCTGGAGTCAGCACTGAAGACTTAGATAAAAGGTGTTATGACTTTATTGTTCATGAGCAAAAAGCCATCCCTGCAAATGTTGGTTATAACGGCTTTGAAAAAACAATCTGCTCAAGTGTCAATCAAGTAATCTGCCATGGAATACCTTCAGATAAAAAAATACTTAAAGATGGAGACATTTTAAACATTGATGTAACAGTCATTCGAGATGGATGGCATGGCGACACCTCTAAAATGTTCTTGGTTGGGAAGACCCAGCCTCACAATGAAAGACTAGTCAAAGTTACTCAAGAGTGTCTGTATAAAGCAATAGATATTGTAAAACCTGGAGCTCATTTAGGTGACATAGGCGCAGTTATTCAAGAACATGCAGAAAAAAATCATTATTCAGTGGTGGAGGATTATTGCGGCCACGGGATTGGGCAAGTTTATCATGAAGAACCCCAAGTTCTGCATTATGGCAAAACTGGCAGAGGCCTCGAAATCAAAGAAGGTATGTGTTTTACAATAGAGCCTATGATCAATCAAGGATCAAAATATACCAAACTCCTAAGTGATGGATGGACTGTAGAAACAAAAGATGGAAGAAATTCTGCGCAATGGGAACACACTCTTGCGGTTACTGCATCTGGCGTAGAGGTTCTAACTAAACGCAGTGACGAATCCTTTTGAGCAGCTCATTAGAAAGCATTAATCTCGATTTTAATAAAAGTTTTCACACTGTATTCAAAAAACCTGAATTGATTCAGTCCTACCTCACCAAGAGATCAAATAAATTTGATGAGATTATTAGAAAAGAATTCACAAGAAGAGAGCTTAATACAGACTTTGCCTTAGTCGCACTTGGAGGCTATGGAAGAAAAGAACTCTTTCCCTCGTCAGATATTGATCTCTCCATTATTCAATTCAATCCTAAGACAAAAAAGATTGAAGATATTAAAGATTTCATTGGGTGGCTTTGGACTCTCAAAGTAAAGGTTGGACATTCAGTTCGAACAGTGAAAGACATTGAAAATATAACCAAATCTGATCTCAAAGAATTTACTTCATATCTTTCTCATAGAATTATTTTCTGCAACAAAGATAAGGTTGCTAGCCTAAGCCGTGATTTAAAAAAAATATCAAAAAAATGGAATAAAACTAAATTTTTTAAGGCTAAACGACTAGAACAATATCATAGATTTCAATCTTTTGACTCTACCGAATTTAGTCTTGAGCCAGACCTTAAAGAGTCTCCAGGTTGCTTACGTGATTTTCAAACTGCTTTATGGATTTTAGAGCATTGCTTTGAATTAAAAAAATTACAAGATTGCGCAACTGCTAAACTTTTCTCAAAAGCTGAGATAACGAGCATCAATCAATCCTATGCTCTTATTAAAACTCTGAGATTTTTTCTTAATCTTCATAGTAGCTCAAATCGCATTAGCTTTGAGAATCAGCTGTTGCTTGCTAAAAAATCAAAACTTAAAGCATCTAAAAAGTCTTCTGCTGTTGAGAAATTCATGAGAACTTTTTTCCTACATGCATCAAACCTATCTGATTTTAATGAGCTTGTTTTTCAGGCATACGATGATCAATTAACTATGCTGAAAAGACCCTATACAAAAAACTATTACATATTCAAAGATCGAATGGGGATTGCTGATAGCGTAGATCTGGTAAAAAGACCTGAGTTAATTTTGGATAGCTTGATCCAGGTTGGAAAACTTAAAAAAATTAATGGGCTAGATTTTAAATCCATTAGAAAGATCCAAGAGTCTTTACCCAAGATTGATGGTAACTACTTTTTATTACCTGAAACAGGCTCTCAATTCCTTCAAATACTTAGATCAACCACAAATCTTTCGACAATTCTTAAAAAACTTAAGCAGCTAGGCTTGATGAGATTGCTCATTCCAGAGTTTGGAGAAATTGAAGGCCAAATGCAGTTTGATATGTTTCATGTATACACCGTTGATGAGCACACTTTCAAGGTTGTGAGAAACATGAGACAAATGCAAATTGGAAAAATTGATCCTTCAATGAAGATTGAACATGAATTGATCAATAAGCTACCTAAAATTGAACTTTTATATCTTGCTGGAATTTTTCATGATCTAGGAAAAGGTAAAGGCGGAGATCATTCTGAAATAGGAGAAAAGATAGTCGAGAAATTTTGTAAAAGATTAAATTTTTCTATTCATGATACTGAGCTACTATCTTGGCTTGTTAAAAATCATTTAATCATGTCATCCATATCGCAAAAGACTGATGTTCATGACCCTGAAACGATTAAGAATTTTACTAAAAATGTAAATACCTTGGAAAAGCTAAATTATATTTATATGCTTACTATCAATGACATAAGAGGCACTAATCCAACCTTGTGGAACTCTTGGAAACATGACTTATTGAAGCAACTCTTTATGTCCTCTAGAAGAAAACTAAATCTTGAGGAAGTGCAATCTAATAAATCAATTGTTGCTGAAAGAAAGCTTGCATCAATTAATGTTATCAAAAAAGGGCATGAAATTTTGAATGAGGTATGGGATCAATTGCCAGATGCTTATTTCTCAAAATATCAACTAGAACAACTATCAAACCAAGCAAAAACTGTTGCTGCTTCCAAAAGAAAAACATCCATTTTTATAAGAAGCAGAAAAAATCTAATTGAAATATTTATCTTCACTCCGAATCAAGCTGGTCTATTTTTAAAAACTATTAGAAGCTTTGAGCAGCTTTCACTAGAAACTATAGATTCAGATATTTATACAACCAATGATGGGAAATATGCCATGAATACTTTTATATGTAGGCATAAAATCCTTGGAGGCAATTTGCTTCAAAGGGATATTCAAAATATTGAACAAAAAATTATAAACGCAATCTCCTCTGAAGATTTCAAGGCAACCAGCAAGTTAAAAACAAGATATAAAAAAGTGTTTGAGCACCCTACCAGAGTGCATATATCCCCTACAAATAATAGAGATGCAAGTTTGGTCACGCTAGAAACCTTAGACCAGCCTCATTTGCTATCTAAAGTTGCAAACATCTTCCTTGATCATGGTATTAGTATTGACTCAGCTAGAATTACGACCCTTGGTGAAAAAGTAGAAGATAATTTCAGAGTAATTGATGAAAAAACAAAATCATCCATTTCGCAAAACAAAACTAATCAACTACAAAAGAAACTAAAGAACCTTTAAGCACTTCAATAAAGATTAAGACTGCCTATAATAACCGTATGAAAAATTTCCCATTAATTGGCCTTGGTATTGCAACTGTGGGCGCCTCTGGTAAGACATTAGATACCTTTTTTCCATGCATTAGTTTTAAAGATAATGAAGATGAATTCAGTCACCACTATGAGATATGGAATGCCTTGATGGCAGAGAATGTTACTGAGATAAAAGATGTAGACCAACTTAATCTTCAGAATGAAATTTTAAATGATGTAATTAGCAACCTTGATCAAGGTAAAACTTTAATTTTATGCAGAATTTTAGAAAATAAACCCATTGAAACTGTTGAGGAAGCATACTTAAAATTGCACCTAATTTCTTACAAGCACTTTGTACCCAATTCATTAAATCTTGAAAACTTATTCGACTCTCTTCAAAATGTTGCATGGACGAGTCATGGACCAATTGAACTTGATGATATTGATAAAAGAATTCTTTTATCACACAAAAATAATGAGTCACTTGAAATCAAATCAGTCGACAAATTTCCTTGTTTAACAGATTATATTATTCCGCCCAGTGTCCGTATTGGAGATGCCAGCAGAGTTAGGCTTGGCGCCTATCTGAGTGAAGGGACAACAGTTATGCATGAAGGCTTTGTAAATTTTAATGCTGGAACGCTTGGACCAGCAATGATAGAAGGAAGAATCTCTGCAGGTGTTGTCGTAGGTAAAAACTCAGATTTGGGAGGTGGCTGTAGCACTATGGGAACTCTGTCAGGAGGCAATGATGTAAAAATATCTATTGGTGAAAACTGTCTTCTAGGAGCAAATTCTGGTCTTGGCATTCCACTGGGGGATAATTGCATTATTGAAGCAGGTCTTTATATTACTGGGGGATCAAAAATTACAACTTATAATTCTAATAATGAAAAAGTATCAGTAGTCAAAGCTTCAGAACTTTCAGGATGCAATAATTTGTTATTTATTAGGAATTCTCAAAGTGGTGCTATTGAAGCAAAAATTAATCCTAAATCAGTAGCATTAAATAAAACTCTTCATAAAAATTAATAACTTATGTCTGCACTAGAACTAGCCCAATCACTTATAAAAATAAAGTCCATTTCCCCAGAAGACGGAGGTTGTTTTGACTTGATAGAGGCTGAGTTAATTCCTCTGGGTTTTCAAATAGAGAAAATACCTGAGCTAAATTGTGAAACGCTATTAGCTAAATATGGAGATTCAGGAAAGGTATTTTGCTATCTTGGACATACTGATGTTGTTCCCTCTGGTCCAGAAGAGGAATGGACTTCACATCCCTTTGAGGCAAATATTGTAGATGGCGAGTTAATAGGCAGAGGAGCAGCAGATATGAAAAGTAGCGTTGCAGTCTTTATTGAATCAATAAAAAAATTTTTGGCTGATAATCCGAACCCTAATTTTCAAATCTGGGTTATGTTAACCAGCAATGAAGAAGGCGAACCAGCTGATGGGAAAATCAATACTTTGATTGACTCATTGACTGATCAGAATCAATTTATTGATTACTGCCTAGTTGGTGAAGCAAGCTCTTCTGACAGTGTTGGAGATGTCTTGAGAGTTGGCCGCAGAGGATCTTTAAGTGGCAAGCTAAAACTAATCGGCAAACAGGGACATGTTGCATATCCTCACAAAGTTTTAAGCCCTATTTTAGAGGTAGGACCTATTATTAATGAACTCAACCAAATTACCTGGGATGAAGGCAATGAGCACTTTGATCCAACATCATTTCAAATTTCAAATATTGATTCTGGGACTGGAGCCACAAATGTTGTTCCTGGGCATTTAAACATGCTTTTTAACTTTAGGTTCTCTCCAGAATCGAGTCAGGAATCTCTCAAAGAAAGATTGATTCAAGTTTTAGAAAAATCAAAATGTTCCTTTGAAATAGATTGGACTTTAAACGCTCAGCCATATTTAACAAAGAAAACTGAGCTGCTATCTATTATTCAAACGGCCTTAAAAAAGATCAATGGCAAAGAAGCAGTCATCGATAATGGTGGAGGAACATCTGATGGAAGATGGGTTTCTCCATCGGGATCAGAGGTTATTGAGCTCGGGCCAAGAAATCAAACTATTCACAAAATAGATGAGAAAATCTCTTTAGAAGACTTGGCATTGCTGCAAGAAATTTACCAACAGATTCTTGTTGAAACTAATAATCAAGCCAGCTAAAAATGTTTAATCTTTTGCTGTCTTTATAACAAAAGATAGAGCAATTAACGCAACAGCAATGACTAGATAATACTGAATCATAAATTCAAAAACTGGTGATATAGTCTCAAGCCCTCCATCTAAAGCCTCTCCTCCAAGCAATCCCGCAAGGACGCCTCCAATTGCACTAGCTAAGAACCATAAACCAAACATCTGACCCATGTAACGCTTAGGACCATAGCGAGAGAATGCGGATAAGCCAATTGGTGACAAGGCTAATTCACCCCATGTTTGAAATAGGTAAGTCAAAAGAAGCCATTGCATTCCTACAGGAGATGCTTCAATAGCTATGTTGACAGCAACAATCATTACAAGAAAGCTCAATGCCATAAACAAAAGTCCAATCGCAAATTTAATTGGTAATGACGGATCTAAATTTTTTCTAGCTAATTGCGCCCAAATCCCTGCAAAGATTGGAGCAAATAAAACAACGATTACTGGGTTTGCAAACTGAAGCCATCCAACCGGAATCTTATATCCTGCAATTGATAGATCTGTATAGTCTCTTGCAAAAATATTTAATGATCCCGCTGATTGATCAAAGCCCGACCAAAAAGCAGCTGCTCCTATAAAGAGCAGAAATAATAAAATTAAATTTTTTCTTTCATTGGCATTGAGTCCGGCAAAAAGAAAGAGATAAATAAAATACAAACCAGCAATGATTGTAAGAAAATAAGCAAATTGTTCAGCAAAAAATCTTGGATCAATTGTAAAGAAACCGAGAAGGCCTGCTCCGATGACCATAAACATTCCTACGAGGGATACTTTTAAATAGTTAGTAAGTTTTTTACGTTTATCATCTGACATTTCGTTTGGATGCATGCCAGCATCTCCCAATAAATGTCTGTGCTTAATATATTGGATGACGCCAAAAGTCATTCCTATGCCTGCTGCACCAAACCCCCAATGCCATCCAATCTTTTCACCCAAGTATGAACAAATCAAAAACCCAAGAGTTGAGCCAATGTTGATAGACATATAAAAAATGGTATAGCCAGAGTCTCTCTTATCATCTTGACCTTCATACAGCTGACCAACAATAGTTGAAATATTTCCTTTAAGAAGACCTGTACCCAAAACAACAAAAATCAAACCCAAGAAAAATGTCTGCTCAATAGGAATGGCTAAAGTAAAATGCCCTAAAGCAATAATTAAAGCTCCGATTAATACTGCTTTTTGATGTCCTAAAATATTATCTGCAATCCATCCTCCGGGGACGACCATAAAATAAACCATCCCAGAATAAATGCCATAAATTGCTTGAGACTCAATTTGTGACCAACCTAGACCCGGATTAAAGCCAGTGACAGCACCTGTCATATATAAAACTAATAAGGCTCGCATTCCATAATAAGACATGCGCTCCCACATTTCAGTTAAAAATAGTGTTCTTAATCCAATAGGATGCCCAAAAAAAGTATTACTTGTATTCATATTATTTGAGTTATGATTTATTGAGATACTATATCAAACTAATGGAAAAAACACCTTACGTTGGCCCCTTTCTAAGGATCATATCTTCAGTATATGACTTCTTTTTACTGCTTGGAGTTTGGTTTCTAGTGGGTTCACTGGCCCTGTGGTTGAATGGTGGAGAGATACTGAATCCAGCGCTTGGAAGTTTATTGGTATTTTTGAGCGGATGGGCCTTTTATGCATTTTTTTGGATGAAGAATGGACAAACACTTGGAATGCAAGTTTGGAAATTTCGAATTGTTAATACAGATCAGAGTCATGATCGGATCACTTTAAAGCAAACCTTTCTGAGATATTTAGTTAACTGTGGCATGCTGGCACTGCTGGGTATGCCGCTATTTCTTATTTATGCAGATTCAAAAAAACTTGCAGTAAATGATATTCTTTCAAAAACTAAATTGGAAAAAATTTGACTAGATTCTCTTAAATTTATAAGTTCCGATTCCAAATAGAATCATAATTGGCAAAAGGTGTGCAATTAATATTGGCCACTGATAAGTTAAGAATGACGCAACGCTCAAATCTTTCATTAAGTCATAGATAAGTCCAAACGAAATACCTATGATGATTTGTCGACCTACTCCCCCTGAGCGGGAGCTATCAAACATAAGACTGCCTGCTAAAAAAATTATTGCAATGATGGAAACCGGCAAGAGCGCCCTTGAGTATATTAAAGAATCAATTTTTTGTAGATCCTTCTCAAGTTGGTAAGTGTTTTTTAATGTAAGTAACGAAGGCAATGAGAAATTTTCCAGAAGGTTATTTGAGGGCAAAAAAGATGTAGTAAAATCAAATATTTTTTGAGTGGAAGGATCTGCTATTACTAATTTGCCATTATCCAATTCACCTTCTTGATAAATGCTGAATGAAGAAATTCTTTGCTGATCATTAAATGCAATGATCCTTATTCCTTCAACCTCATTATCATTTAGACGCCTTAAACCGATAAGATTTTTTTCTACCATCTCCCATTGAGCTAATTTGGCTGATTGGTTCGGCTGGTTAATAATTTTAGATGTTTTTGCCAAGTCCATGAATAATGTTTCATCTAAAAAAATTAATGCCGCTGACAATATCAAAGGGCCCAGGCCTGATACTAAAACAATTTTTAAGGGCGAAAACCCAGCTGAGCGTAAAAAAACTAAATTGCCTTGCTGATTAAATATTGATAGTGCAATTAAGGTACCTATCAACATAGAGCTTTCTAGGTATTGCATCCCCTTGTGTAATTGCTCATAAAGTACAAGATTGAGTATTGTTAAAAAATTTTTATCATCCGATAAATTTTCAAGCTCCATTATCAGAGTGACAGCAAAATCAAGAAACAGCATCACAATCCATACTAGTGCTGAGATTAAAAAGCTTTTAATAACAAGATGTCTGGAATAAGTATTAAAAATATTCTTCATCATGCGCTTAGCCAGGCTAAGAGAACAAATATTAAAAAGATGATTAAGATAGTTCTAGTTCTTGAATTAGAAAAAAAACTTTTTAATGAAACCCTTCCATCAAGCCAAAACAGAATGCTTCCTAAGGATAAAAACACCAAATGAACAGGCCATAAATAGTAATAAAAGAGATTGAAGTTATTGGCATAGCTTTCTCTAAATGCAACTAAGACGCTTAGGTAAAAGATATAGATTAATACCCCGGTAACAAGGCTGCCTTCTCTTCCTGATCTAGGGTTCTCTTTACCAAAAACAAAACTAAGTATTAATAATGCAACAAGCATAATCGGAATGCTGGCATTCCACTGGTTCTGAATAAAATTGGACTGTTTTTTATAATCCAGCAATTTTGAAAAGGTGAATGATTTGCTTGATGTCTGTCCAACTTCAATAGAATGCATCAGTTCTTTAAAGGAGGCATCTATTTGATTGGAGCTATTTAGGTCTGGGTAGATAGATCCATTTTGGAAATTTAAAATCATATTATTGTCTTGATTTGAGATTTCAAGCAGCTCAGCCTTAATGATTGACAGAGAGGGATCATCTTGAACAAAAAATGTTACTCCAGTCATTTTTTCGCCATCATAAGATTTGAAATAAAGATAGCTTCCAGCTTCATCAAGATTGACCAATGTTTCAGGCTGTAACATTGATAACTTATCTTCATAGGACTGCTCAGCCATCAAGCTTTTAGACAGAGCTTTGCCATAGGGAGCTAAATAAATGCTAATCAGCGCACATAAAATCAAAGTGATAAAAAAAAATGGGGTTATATGCTTGATAAGCCTTAACCGAGACACTCCTGCAGAAAAATAAGCATAGATTCCATTAGAGCTATAAAGCTCAGATATAACTAATAAGAGGCTCAAAAAAAATGCAAAAGGAATCAATAATGCAAGAAAATCAGGCAATCTAAGGAAAATTACATTAAAGATAATATCCGGATTCAAGCTACCTGATGCAGCCTGCTCAAAATATCCAACAAGTCTTGATGAGAAAATTAAAGCCGTAAGGATAAATAAGATTGCAGTAAAACCTTTAAAAATTTGAGAATTTAAATGAATTGCAAGAATATTCTTTTTATACATGCCTTTAGGGATGTTGATGCATTACAATAAATATCTTATCAGTAATTTTTATCAGGAGTATGGTTTATGGCTTACAAAGTCTTATCAAGTCTAACAGCAAACAATGTTAATTCTGCAGATCTATTAAAGGTTAAAACAGATCTGTTGATTATTGCCGTTAACAAAAAAACATCAGCAGCCGCTGAACTCAATGGCCTGCAAGCAAGCACTCAATCGTTGGTTAAAGAGTCAATTAAAGAAATTAACAGTGGGTCTAGAAAATCTATTTTTCTTCCTGCCCCAACTAAAATTGCAGCTAAAAATATTCTGCTTATCAAAGAACCAGACCCTAAAGCAGTCAGTTTTTTAGTGCTTCGTTATTACGAAGAGATCATGGGATTAGTCAAATCAGCCAAGGCAAAGGATTTTGCATATCTCATGAGTTCAACCACTTCAAAAGATTTTGATGTGGCCTGGGCTGCTGAAGTGGCCGCTAGAACATTTGAGTCTGCAGCCTACACTTTCAATGCAACAAAAAATAAAACTGCTAAACCTATAATAGTTAAAAAGGGAGCCCTGTTATTTGCTGGCTTAACTCCTGCAATACTAAGATCAGTTAAAGCTGCGGTAAGACTCGGTCATGCTGTTGGTGAAGGAATGAATGCTACAAAACATCTTGGTGATTTGCCTGCAAACCATTGCACACCAAGGATTATTGAGCGTAAAACAAAAGCACTGAAAAAAGATTTTCCAGCTCTAAAAATTTCTAGTCTCAACGAAAAGGATATGGAACGATTGAAAATGGGATCTTATTTATCAGTTGGCAAAGGTAGTGATGAACCATCCAGGATGATGACCATTGAATACAGGGGTGGTGCAAAAGATAAGCAGCCTATCGTGTTAGTAGGAAAAGGAATTACATTTGATACTGGCGGAATCTCAATCAAGCCAAGTCCTGCTATGGATGAAATGAAATGGGATATGTGTGGAGCTGCTTCTGTATTTGGAATAATGCAAACGCTGGCTAGACTAAAAGCTAAAGTGAATGTTGTGGGTTTATTGGTTTGTGCTGAAAATATGCCATCTGCGCGTGCTACTAAACCAGGAGATGTTGTTACTTCCATGTCAGGTCAAACCATCGAAATTCTAAACACGGATGCTGAGGGTAGATTGGTTCTGTGTGACGCATTGACTTATTCAAAGAAATTTAAGCCTAGTCATGTTATTGATATGGCAACTCTAACTGGAGCTGTGGTTGTTGCGCTTGGTAGCCCTGCTACTGGGGTGATGGCTAATAACCAACCACTTGCTGATAAAATTTTAGCAGCGGGTGAAAAATCTGGTGACAGAGCTTGGCAACTGCCACTTTGGGAAGAATATGCGCATTGCACCAAAACCAACTTTGCAGATCTTGCAAATATTGGTGGAGGAAGAGAGGCCGGAACTATTCATGCTGCTTCATTTCTATCTAATTTTACAAAAGATTTTAAATGGGCTCATATGGATATTGCAGCAAGTGCCTGGAATGGTGGCGCTAAAAAAGGTGGCACCGGCAGACCAGTTCCACTGTTAGCTGAATTAATTTTAAATGGAAATTTATAAGCCTTTTCAAATCTTTCTAGGCAATGGATAAGAAGCCATATGACCCATCTGAGATAGAGCAAAGACTCTATCAAGAATGGGAAGATTCCGGCCTATTTAAACCAGACGATGGATCTGACTCTTATTCATTAGCCATCCCTCCGCCAAATGTAACTGGAACACTGCACATGGGGCATGGATTTCAGAATGCCATCATGGATTGCTTGATTCGATACTATCGAATGTCGGGCAAGAATACCTTATGGCAAGTTGGAACAGATCATGCTGGCATTGCCACCGAAATGGTGGTCGAGCGAAGATTAAATGCTGAGGGCAAGTCAAAAGATGACATCGGTAGAGAAGCTTTTGAAAAAGAAGTTTGGAAGTGGAAGAAATACTCTGGCAATAAAATTACGTCACAACTCAGGCGCTTAGGATCAAGTTTAGATTGGAGCACTGAGAGATTCACATTAGATGATGAATACCAGCACGCGGTTTTAAGCGCATTCATTCAATTGTTTGAAGAAGGTCTAATTTATCAAGGCAAGCGCTTAGTAAATTGGGATCCTGTTCTAGAAACTTCTTTATCAGACCTAGAAGTGATCAATAAAGATCTGACAATTAAGATTTGGGAAATAAAATATCAACTTGAGGGAGCTGATGAATTTGTAACTGTTGCTACCACCAGACCTGAAACGCTTCTAGGAGATATGGCTCTCGCGGTCAATCCAGGTGATCAAAGGTTCGCCCATCTAGTAGGTAAAAATGCTGAGATTCCACTTTGCAATAGAGTTATTCCAATTGTTGCAGATGACTATGTAGATTCAGAATTTGGAACAGGTGTTGTCAAGATAACTCCTGGCCATGATTTTAATGATTATGAGTTAGGCAAACGACATGGACTCCACATGAATGATAGTTTGCAATGTCATACTGGGGATGAAAGTGTATTTTCTCCAATTTCAATTCTAAATAAAGCCGTTGAAATTATTGGTGTTGCCCCTGAGAAATTTCATGGCATGGATAGGTTTGAGGCTCGTAAAGTGCTCTTAGAAGACTTGGAAAAAGAAAAGTTTCTGGTATCTGAAAACGAATATGAAAGCACTCTACCCTATGGAGATAGATCTGATCAAATTCTTGAGCCCCTCTTAACAGACCAATGGTATGTAGACGCCAAAACCCTTGCCAAACCGGCCATTGAAGCAGTTAAGTCTAAAGAAATACAATTTGTACCTGCCAATTGGGAAAAAACCTATTTCCAATGGATGGATAACATTCAAGACTGGTGCATTAGCAGGCAACTTTGGTGGGGACATAGAATTCCAATTTGGTACGATGAATCAAATACTCCCTATGCAGGTTTTTCTGAAGAAGACGTCAGAAAAAAGCATGGACTTAAAGATAAGCTTCGCCAGGAAGATGATGTATTAGATACGTGGTTTTCATCGAGCCTTTGGACATTCGCCACCATGGGCTGGCCTGAAAAGAATGAAAAATTAAACCTTTTTCATCCAACAACCACCTTGGTGACTGGTTTTGATATTATCTTTTTTTGGGTTGCCAGGATGATTATGATGACCAAGCACTTCATGAAAGAGGTTCCATTCAAAGAAGTCTATATTACTGGTCTTATTAAAGATGAGAGTGGGCAGAAAATGTCTAAATCAAAAGGAAACATCCTTGATCCAATTGATCTTATAGATGGGGTTTCTCTAGAAGAGCTTCTAACAAAGAGAACTGAAGGCATGATGCAACCCCAACTCAAAGAAAAAATTATCAAACAAACAAAAAAACAGTTTCCTGAGGGCATCGAAAGTTATGGTACTGACGCATTGCGCTACACCTTCTACTCTCTTGCCTCCCCGGGTAGAGACATTAATTTTGATATAGGCAGAATCAAGGGCTACAGAAATTTCTGTAATAAAATTTGGAACGCTTTTAGGTTTATTGAAATGCAAGTTGCTAATCATGGCTATCAAACTGGTGAAAGCTCAGAAAATATATTATCTGACTGGATGGGGTCAAAAATTTTTCAAACTGCTGAAAATTGCCAAACACATATAAAACAATATCGGTTTGATTTAGCATCAGCAGAGATCTATGAATTGGTATGGTCAAATTTCTGTGACTGGTATATAGAATTTAGTAAAGTCGCCATCCAAAAGTCTGATGATGCTAACCAAACAAATAATTTAATTGGGAGTTTAATTACAAACTTCTATAGCATCCTTGAATTGCTGCATCCCTTCATGCCATTTATTACTGAGGAGCTTTCTTCTAAATTAGCAGATTTAGCAGAGGTAGAAAAATCAAGCTTTATAATTGAAGGTGGCTTTGCTCATGCACGAGCATCCAATAAAGAAACTGAACAGCAATTAGATGAGATCATCAATATTATTTCTGCCATCAGAGTGATAAGAGCAGAAAATCAAAATATTAAAAATGAGACCTTTAATCTTATTATTTCCAATGATCTCAGCTCTGAAATGCAATCTGTTATCAGTAAGAACGAATCGGTGATTGCAGGTATTGCAAAATTAGATGGGATTCAATTTACCGACAAGATCCCATTAGAATCAATTGAAAAAACTATGGATGGGTACAAACTAATTATTCCATTAGAGGGATTGATTGATCCTGAAGAAGAAATGATGAGACTTCAAAAAGAGCTAGCAGATGTAGAGAATGATATTAAGATTATTAGCTCTAAGCTTGCCAATGAGCAATTTATTTCCAAAGCTCCCACTGCAGTTGTGGAGAAAGAAAAAGCAAAAGTTTCTGATGCTGAAAGCAAAAAAGCAATGTTAGAAAAAAGTATTGCTAAGCTTCAACCTTAGCTAGATTCATTAAAAAATCTTGGATAGCTGTGCCAACCAATGTGGGCTCAGCATAAGTAATGTCATGCTTGCCTCCTTCTAAGACAATTAACTTAGATTGGGGAATATAAAGCATGAGTTCTTCACTTCCTTTAAATGGAACAACGCCGTCATCGGTCCCCCAAATAGTCAGGGTTGGCTTATTTAAATTACCAACTTCACCAAACATTTCTTGGGTGCTAAATAAATTGAAGTTGCGAGCTGTTGATAGCAAAGCATGAATGAAGCCCTTATATTGCATCTGTATTCCTGCTTTTTTAATAAAATCTTTTTTTGATAAAGCCAATGGGTCTTCTCTTGGAGGCTCATCATTCTCTTCATTACCTTGAAAGACAAGCCTAGAACCAAAAACATTTAGAAACCACTCTCCGATTAATGGTTTCATTATCCACCAATCCTTGGTTGGGTTTTCAACCATAAAACCTGCTGGAGCAATCAAAGACATGCTTTGAACCATGTCAGGAAACTCATTAGTAAAATGGCCAACTATAGGGCCACCCATTGAGTAACCAACCAGATGCACCTCTTCAAAAATTTCTTGAGAATCCAGCAATCCTTTAAGAGATTGAACAAAAACATCCTTGGTATATCTAATTCTTGGTCTCTCCGAATACCCTCGACCATAGTGATCAAAGACTAGGACTGAGTACCCTGCATCCAATAAAAAGCCTTTCATTCCATCCCAAACAAAATGAGGAGTTGAAAATCCATGCACCAATACAACTGTTTCATTATTTGCAACTTGTGCCTCTGGGTAATACCAGCGGTAATAAAGGTTGCCTTGTTCCAGAGATGCCCAAGCACCCTCAGTTGGAAGATCTGATGCAGTTAAAGTTTTAAGGTTATATGTTTGAACAAAATAAGGAACCCACAAAAGTATAAGAATAATTGAAAGGGCTGTAAAAATTTTCTTCATAAATTTCCTTGCGCAGATTGAAAAGCTTTCAACACAGTATTCCTTGTCTCTACTGGATCAATAACTGCATCGATTTCTAAAAAAGATGCAGCTTCAATTGCCTGACCAACCTCATACATTTTAGCAACCAGTTTATCAAAAAGTTCTTTACGCTTATCAATATCTTCAATACTCTCTAGTTCTTTTTTGTATCCCAGCTTAACAGCGCCCTCTATGCCCATACCGCCAAATTCTCCTGTTGGCCATGCTGCTGTGTAGACGGGATTATGAAGACTGCCTCCAACCAAAGCTTGCGCTCCTAACCCATATCCTTTACGAAGAAAGATAGCCACAAGCGGAACCTTGATATTTGCTCCTTGTTTGAATAGAGAGGCCATTCTTCTTACGGCACCGCCCTCTTCACTTGCAGGGCCAACCATGAACCCAGGGGTATCAGCAAGCACAAGAATTGAAAGATCATGAGCATTGCAAATAGATATAAACTCTGCAGCTTTTTCAGCAGACTCAGAATCAATTGCACCTCCAAGTTTTTGACAATCACTTGCAAGAAGGGCAAAAGGCTTGCCCTCTATTCTAATAAAGCCTGTCACAATGCTTTGGCCATAATTTTTTCTAAGCTCTAAAAAGCTATCTTCATCGGCTACTGTATTGATAATCTCTCGAACCTCATAGGTATAACGTCTATCCTCAGGCATGATATTGCGAAGAATTTCTTGATCATTAATAGAGAATTCACTGACAGGGCCTTGAAAATAAGAAAGAAGTTTTTTTGCAACTAAAGTTGCCTCCTCTTCATTTTCAGCTACATAGTCTACGACTCCATTTTTCTCATGCACTGAAACAGGGCCTATGTCAGTTGGCTCAAATACACCCAGCCCACCCCCTTCTATCATCGCTGGACCAGCCATACCAATCCATGAAGTTTTGGTTGCAATCCTAAAATCTGAACAGCCAAATAATGCAGCATTACCAGCAAAACAATAACCATTATTGACTGCAATTTTTAAAGAGCTCCCAGTTAATTGAGCCCAAGTAGAAAAAGATGGTATGTGTAATCCGGCCATCTGAACTAATACATCGGTATCTCCGGGCCTGCCGCCACCACCTTCTGTAAAAATTATAATCGGGAGCTCAAACTTTTTAGCTTGATCACAGATTCGATCCAGCTTCAAGTGATGAAAAGCACCCTGAGTCCCAGCCAGGACAGAATAATCATAAACAATTGCAACAGCTTGAGAGCTTTCTAAGCCAACCAATCCTGAGTTGACAGAGCAAAAACCGGTAATAATACCGTCGGCATTGGTCTTGTCTTGTAGTTCTTCATAGTTTCGACGATTGCGTTGTGCTGCGACTGCAAATTGACCAAACTCTAAAAAACTATCTTCATCGACTAAATGAGCAAGGTTTTCTCGAGCAGTTCTATATTGTTTAGAATGTCTTTTTTTTGTTGAAGATGCACGAAATTCATCAGAGCTTTTTTCAACTCTGCGAATGAATTTTTCAAATTCTGGTCGGTTTTTAATAGCCATGGTCTCCTATGCTACTAAAAAAATATCCTTTCGGGTAAAACTAACTTGCAGTATGTTTTTTAAAGGCATCGCCAGTAAATTTTAATACCTTGGCTCTGGATAAAATCCTAGGTAAAAATGCAAACTTAGAATTGCCTTTGCCAGGAACTATGTAGTGCTTATTTTGTAAAAAAGCATCCAAAGTTTCTTGTGATACTCTTTCACATGTATCCCCAACCTGACCATCACCTTTTAATTTACTTATTCTTTGTTTGAGTCTTTCAGACGATTTTTCTGAAGCAGTGTTTCTAAAGTTTGAATCAGTAGCTCCAGGACATGAGGCCATAACTCGAACATTGCTTTCTGCGTACTCATATCGCAAAGCCTCAGATAACATCAAAACATATGCTTTCGTTGATGAATAAACAGTTGCGTATGGAACGGGTAAAAATGAGGCAGAAGAGCCTATATTGATAACTCCACCCTCTCCTTTATCTACCATGGCTGGGATAAATAAATGACACAGATCTGTTAGAGAAGTAATATTTAGTTGAATCATGGCTGCATAATCATCTCTTTGAAACTCTCCAAATTGGCCCCATCTACCATAACCTGCATTATTAATTAACAGGTCTACATGAAGACCTGCAGCAAGAACTTGTTGATGCAATCTTTCGCCTGAACCTGGTTGAGCCAAATCTTCAACAAAAACATGTGCCTTTCCTCCCTTTCCTTGGATCTCCTGAGCTAAAGCATCTAATTGCTCTTTAGATCTAGCGGTTAAAATTAACTCAGCTCCTTTTGCTGCAAGATCAATGGCCATGGCTCTGCCAATTCCGGTTGACGCACCAGTTACTAACGCTATTTTATTTTGATATGTATCCATCAATCACTCCTTAAATTATTAAACTCTAAGGCAATTTTCAATCTGCTGAATCTCACTCTGAGATAGCAGATCTTTTGCCTCAGCCTCAACACATTCTTGTAACTCAGTTCTATTTTTAACTCCTAAAATTACAGACGCAACTCCTTTAGTGCTCAAAGCATACCTATGAGCTAAACTCGCAGGAGATTCGCCCCACTCAATTGCAAGGTCCCTAAAAGGTTCGGCTTTATTAAAATCATCAAAATCAGTTTTATCAAAACCAGACTCATGGGGAGGCCTATCCATTGAAGAGGTTAAGGCTCCAGCCTGAACTGCTCTAATTGCTAAAATTGGAATATCCAGCTGCTGGCACTTAGATAAAATCGCCAATGGATTAAAGATCTCTGATACATAGCCAATAGCTCCAGCAGAATTTAATGGATTAATGATACATTGAACTGCACTAGGGGCTTTAGAATGGTTTAGAGCTTGAATAATAGCTTCTTCTTGTCCAAGCCCGCCAATGCCCCAATGATCTATCTTTCCTTCTTGTTTTAATCGCTCAAAAGCTGGAATAGCTGCATTAAAAAAACAACTTAAAGTAGTTGCACTTTTTGCTCGCATCTCATCAAACTTAAACAGCTTGTAGTTATCTTCGATTAATTGAGAATGAAGTAAAAATAAATTGACCTTTTCTAATTTCATGTTGTCCAAGCTTCTAGTTAGAGAATCATTTAACTTATCGTAGACTTCATCATCAGGGAGAGTTCCTAATTGGCACTTGGTAGTGAAAAATAAATTGTCTAAATTTAATCCATTCAAAGATTGGCCAATTACTCTCTCAGCCTCACCTCTTCCATACATAGGTGCGACATCGAAATGATTAATGCCATGATCTAGAGCAGCATGAACCGTTTTAATTGCTTCTTTAGATGTTGTTTCGCCCCATACTTGGCCGATACCGCCGCCACCAAGTGTTAAAGAGCTAATCTTTGAATAAGGTTTGAAATCTCTATAGTTCATAGCTAGATTTTCATTTCAATCTTAGCTTCAACCATTTTTAGATATTTCTTTTGAATTTTTATTTCTTGTAGAATCTTTTCACGATGCTCTTCGAGCATGGCATTTCTCTCTTTAAATTTTGCTTTACCCTTCTCGTAAAGGTCTCCATATTCTTTAATTTGCTTCAATGACATACCGGTTCCCTTCAGGCATTTAATAAAACCAATTCTTTGCAAGTCATCATCATGGTATTTTCTTCGACCAGCAGAATCTTTTGTCACATTAGGAAGCAAACCTTCTTTCTCATAATAACGAAGAGTGTAAGGGGTTAAATCGACTTCCTCTGAGGCCTGAGCAATAGTATATAAGCTCATCTTAAGTGCTCCTCTTGATCCATAGCATCTGCATCACCAGCACCACTATGTATATTGAGAAAAAGGCTGCATAAAAACCCATCAAAAGAGGGTCGGTCAAAGTTGTTATTACAGGATCACCTACTGGCAGTCGTCTTAATCCATCTGTGATTGCCGGAATAGAGTGAAACAAAAATAGCGAGGTATAGCATAGAGTTTGAAAATATGGAGCTAGCCAACCAAAAAATAATCCTTTTTCATTAACTCTGCCTACAATTAATGCAAGCAATGTCAAGACAGCTAGCATGTGACCTACGCCAAATCCGCCCTGCTTGAACAAAGTAAGAGCAGTAACGGCTGCAACCAATGTACAAATTAAAAAGATTTTTGCAGATGTATTCTGAGAATCGATAATTTTATATTTAACTAAAGAATAGAATCCGCTTAACAACGCAAAAATTCCCATAAAGGTATGAAACCAACCATAAAGTGACATCTCTGGCATTTTTTTCTCCCACAAAAAATTAAGAGGTAAGTCTAACAGTTAAAGTTAACTCTAAGTCAAGAAAATATCATTTAAGATTAAATTTAAGATCTACTTGTAATTAGCCTTATTGCCTCATAGCTCGGCTTGAGATTGCCATACATCTTTTTATAGACTTTATGATAAAGGTCATTATAAATTTCTTGATTGGCATCTATGGGATCAAATCTATCACCTTGATGTGTCATCTTACTAACCGCAGATGAGAAATCTGGATACAACCCAATCCCAACAGCGCTTGCAATAGCAGCTCCCAACGAAGAGGTTTCAAAGGTATGTGGACGAAAGACGGTCATACCAAAAATATCTGCGGTGATTTGCATTACCTCGTCACTTTGAGATCCTCCGCCAGAAACAACCAACCGAGAAATGGTTTTCTTGCTTCGCTTTTCTAAAAGTTCTTTGCTTTCCCTTAAGGCATAGGTCAGCCCTTCGATCATTGCTCGGTAAAGATGTGCCCTTGTATGATCTTCGTTAAAGCCAATAATGGCACCACGAGTTTCTGGCCCATCACCATTTGAAGGTGACCAATAAGGCTGAAGCATTAACCCATCAGAACCAGCTGGAACTTTGGTTAGCAATTTATCAAATAACTCCTCTGGCTGAAGGTTTTGATTAGCTGCTAATTGTTCTTCTTGAAGTCCAAACTCTTTTTTAAACCAACTCACCATCCAGTATCCGCGTTGGACCATCATTTCAATATTGAAAGTGTTGGGTATGACACCAGGATATGCTGGATAAAAAGGAATAGCTTCAAGGTATTTATCAGAAGTGATATTTAGAGTAGCTAGACTCCCATAGCTCAAGCTACCCGTTTCATTATCGATGCAGCCAGTTCCTAATACTTCACAGGCCTTATCTGAACCACTGGCAATCAATGGGAGTCCTTGAGGAATCCCAGTTTCTTCAGCTGCAGCTTCAGTAATTTCTCCAAGCACTGATCCTGCTGGTAAAACTTCTGGTAACATTTCTGGACGAATGGGCATAGCTCGCCACTTCCAATCTTTTTGCTCTGCCCATTGTTGAGTCTTATATTCAAATGGCACGAACCCAACAGTGCTAGCGATGGCATCATTGTATTGACCAGTGAGTTTATAATTATGATAGCCAGATAGGAGTAAGAATTTATGAATCTGCTTCCAGATCTCAGGCTCATTTTGCTCAATCCAATTGGCTTCAGCCTCTGCATGCATTAAATCTACCAATGGCTTGGCTCTAATTAGGCTCATTAGAGCTGATTCTACTTTTCCTAATTTGGGCTTAGTTTTTACTTGTCTCTGATCTAACCAGCTAATGGCAGGTCGCAAGGGTTGATTATCTTCCCCCATTGGAATAACTGTTGCACGCTGAGTGGTTACTGAAACAGCTGCAATAGCTTCCTTGGGTATGGATAGCTTTGGCCATAGTTCTTGGCATGCTTGACACAAGGAATCCCAAAAATAATCTGCATGCTGCTCTGCCCATCCTTTCTGAGAAGAAAAATAAGGCTCAATTTCAACTTTGCTTTTTGCAATAAGCTGGCCTTCCCCATCAAAAACCATGGCTCGGACACTCTGAGTTCCATTATCAATACTCAGAAAATACTTTTCATTTTTCATAAGAACCTCTTCTTAGGCATTGCTAGGAAGACTGTAATACTTTTTCCAAATTGTTTCATAGCGAGTGACTTCTTGTTGCCATCGCTCATCATCCCAATTTTGGTTAGATAAAAATAGTTCTTTTAGAGCTGGATAGAGATTAGTACCTCCATTGGGTAGACACATACCTAAACGGGTTCTTCTAAGCAGAAGATCATCAAGATGCACAACGGCTTCATATTTTATAGCCCAACGGCATTCAGCTAGAGAGAATTCTGTTTCATTAAGATTACGATGTTCATCTGGCGAGCTTTCATTTACAAGCTCAATCGCTTTTTCACCATATCTACCAAGCAAACGTTGAGCCCAGCTAGTATTTTTAGGTGACAGAGACTGGGGAGTAATTATTGGAGTTAAGAACACTCTATCGTCGGATATCTCTTTAGCTTGTGGAAGATTATTTTTAGCTGCTGCTAGAGCGTCTAATGCGATCAATCGGAAGGTAGTAAGCTTACCGCCGCTAACAGTGATCAATCCATTATCAGACCAAACAGCATGATCTCGACGTTCTTTTGAAGGGTCTTTACTTTTTTCTGCACCAATCACGGGGCGAACGCCAGCCCAGGTTGATAAAACATCACTGCGATTGAGTGCCTTGTTTGGAAATTGGCTATTGAAAGCTTTTAATAAATAATCTACCTCTTTATCAGAAATGCCGGCCTCAATATCTATATCTCCATCGTGATCTATATCTGTTGTGCCGATAACCGTTGTTCCCTCCCACGGGTATACAAAAACACCTCGCTTATCATCCACATGCAGGAAAGTCATGACATCAGAAATGGGAAATAAGGATTTAGCAATAATAATGTGACTTCCACGCAATGGCCTAATGCGAGTCTCGCTGTTAACAACATTTCTAAGTCTGTCTGCCCAGGCACCTGTAGCATTAATAACGACCGGGGCATTTAAGTGAATCAATCCAGAATGATCACTGTCTTGAATGCTCACGCCAGAAACCTGGCCGTCTGTTAATAAGAGATCCTCAACTTTTGTGTAATTTAAGGCATAGCCGCCATCATCAATACTGTCTTGTAAGACACGAAGCACTAATCGAGAATCATCCACCATCGCATCTGTATAGCAACTTGCTCCCTGAAGTTTGTTGTCATCTAGACCCTTAAAACGCTCTAACAATTCCTTGTTGTTGCAGTATCTATTATCTTGAGCGCCAGCAAAAAAGTCATAGATGGTTAAAATGATCTTCATAGCTATGCGGCCAGGAAATTTACCTTTTCTAAAAGTGAAGTAAAAAGAAATTGGGTCAACCAATCCTGGAGCTTCTTTTAAAAGCCGCTGTCTTTCTTGAACTGATTCTTTGGTAAGTTTTATATCGCCAGCAGCAAGATAGCGCAAGCCTCCATGAACCATTTTCGATGATCGGCTTGAGGTACCCCATGAAAAATCTTGTTGCTCAAGCAATAATGCTCTGTAACCTTGACGTCGCGCTTCACGAAGAACGCCGGCGCCAGTAATACCTCCACCAATAACGATAATATCCCAATCCAAATGCTCACCATTACGCATTTTAGATAAAAGTTGTTCGCGATTAGTAAATCCAGTCATGGTTGATTAGTGCTTATCATCAGGAAGTAACTTTCCTGGATTCATTTGACCTTTGGGATCAAATTGTTCACATAAACAATTAATTGCTGCGATGCCAAGCTCGCCTTTCTCAGCTGTTAAATAATTCTTATGGTCACTGCCTACACCATGCTGATGACTGATAGTACCGCCATGAGCAACAATCTGATCGGCTCCAGCTTTTTTTAACTTCATCCATCGATTCATTCCCTGCTCATAACTTTTACCTATACGAAACAAATAAGTGGTGTAAATGCTCGATCCCTGACCATAGACGTGTGATAAATGAGTATAAGCATGCACTTGCTCACCCTCATCATCCAAAGCTGTTCGAATTGCTTGCTCAATATTTTCTGCAGCTTCAGAAACTTTTGACCAATCAACGGCTGTCTCCATGGTATCTACAACATAGCCTTCTGCTCCTAGCGGATCTCGAAGATATGGAGCGCGAAATCGACCATGAGCCCAATTCTCACCAAGACCAGATTCATCTGCAACACCACCAAGACCAAAACAGTGATCAAGCGCTAATTGATAGGCAGCATCACAATGACGAGCGGAGCCAGTGACCCCAAATGTCATCATGACTTTACCTTCTCCAATGCCTTTTTTAGATAGTGATTCCTCTAAGGCAACTACCCCACTGCTGTCGCTGCCCGCGCCCATGTATAGAAGACTGGTTGTCTCAAGTGGGTTGCTTAATCGCACCATAGACAAAGCTACTCGCTGCTGAATCAATTCCCTCGCAGCACTAATCCCAATTTCCCAAGAAGGAAAAAAGATCACTTGGAATTTTTCTTTCTCTGGCAAGGGTGTAATGCGCACAGTAACTTCAGTAATGATTCCAATGCGACCCTCTGAGCCAAGAATCATCTCACGAACATCGGGGCCGGCTGAAGATGCTGGAATGGTTGGAATTGTCATGGTGCCATTGAGGGTTTCGATAGCGCCCCCAGCAAACATATTTTCAATGCGCCCATAATGCAGAGATTGTTGGCCACTTGATCGACTGGCCACCCATCCGCCCAAAGTAGATAGCTCCCAAGATTGAGGAAAATGGCCCAGAGTATAGCCATGTTTTTTTAGCTCTTCCTCCACCATAGGACCTGGAGCACCAGCTCCAAAGGTGGCTAACTGACTCTCAGCATCAATGCTTAACATAGAATTCATTTTTCCCATATCTATGGTCAATACTGGCTTATTACTTATCTCAGGATTAATATGACCCACCACCGATGTTCCACCACCATAAGGGATAACTATCAAATTATTTTCTTTAGCATGAGCTAGCAGTTCTCGCACTTGCTCTGATGATTCTGGTAATGCAACGCCATCTGGAAAGGTATCAACATTCCCACTATGCATTTCTAACCAATCAGGCAAACTTTGGCCACGCGCATGACGAACTCTTGTTTCTGGATCTGTTTTTATTAGCGGATGGTCATCAAGACGAGTATTAGGAACTTTAGCAATCACCTCATTAAGAGTTGCCTGACTAAGCGCTGTGCCTGGTCCAACAAGGGCCTCTAATAAAGCGCGAAGACCATCACTGAGTTCCATAGTCAGATCACTATCTTCATTTCCCCAACCATTCCATAAACGCATTGATTTCTCCTAATTAGATTGCCTTAATCACTTCTCAAGCAACCCTTGCCTCTTGGCCCATTCATGAGTGACTTTCATCCCCTCTTCGAATGAAACTTCAGGCTTCCACCCAAGAATCCGCTCAGCTTTTTTAATTGAAAACCAACTCTTGGTTGAAAGCTGTTTTACAGTCGATGGCGAGGCTTCATTTAGGTTACCCATAAGATCAGCCAATTTTGATGCAATTGCAGATATCCTCAAAGCCAGTTTTGTGGAAACGAGCATAGGTCCTTTTTTACCGAGCCAATTATAATGAGGAGTGAAATAGTCTTTGGTAGACATATAGCCCTCGCAAGAGAAATTAAAAATTTCACCAGCTGCATCTGGATGCCCTGAGGCCATAGCTATACCTCGAACTAAATCATCAATGTAAATGGGTCTAAAAAATCCCTCTCCTTTTTCTGGAAGCATAAACTGGTTTTTAGCAATTGCTTCCAGTGGAGCAATAATCCAAGGGCGGCTACCCGGACCATATGCATCTCCTGGACGAATTATCACTACTTCTATGTCATCATTGGCCTGCTCGCTTAAGACAACATGCTCTGAGGCTAGTTTTGTCAGCACATAGCTACCGCCATCGGCATGCACAGGGTGAGTTTCATTTATCTCACCCTCTGCTGTATTTCCATAAGCCACGATTGATGAAATTTGCACGAAACGTCGAACTTTGTGCTCTTTTGCTGCTTGAATTAAATTGCGAGTTGCTAAGACATTAACACGCCACATATCAGAATCTTGCATCGCATTAGAGACCAGTGCAGCTGTATGAATAATCACATCGCATTCTTTTAGCTGCTGACTGATCGTATCTGGTTGAGAAATATCACCCTCAACAATATCATCACCATTACCAACAAGATCAACACCTACAACATCTTGACCTTGATTTTGGTAATAACGCATCAATGATCCGCCAATAAATCCATTCGCCCCAGTTATAAGTATTTTTTTAATAGCTTGTTCGCTCATATGAAAACCTTAGCAGAATAATTCTAACTTTTCAGTCCATATTCTTTCTATAAAAAGAACCGAAAATCTTTGTTATTAATGACTTTGAAAAGAGACGCGTAATGATTGTAGTGAACTTATTAGCAAGGCCAGGAACTACAATATCCTTACCAGCAAAACATGCTTTTATACCGATTTCAGCAACATCTTTAGCTGACATCATCATGCCAGATGGAATGCGAAGAGTGGCACCTTGATCAGGGTTGTCCATCATTTTTGTAGCGGTATAACCAGGACATAATGCAGTTACCTGAACCCCGCTATTTGCAGCAATCATTTCATTAGATAACGCTTGAGAGAAAGACACAACATAAGCTTTTGATGCAGCGTAAACATTCTGATTTGGAATAGCCATCCAACCAGCCAGTGAGGCTACATTCAAGATATGCCCGCCTCCATTAGCTGACATATTATCTGCATATAAGTGAGTCAAAGCGGTAAGGGCCATGACATTAACTTGAATCATTTTTTCTTGGGCTTCAAGGCTGAGTTTGGTAAAAAATCCATTGTGAAGAAGCCCAGCATTATTGATTAAAAAATTTACTTGCAATCCACTATCTTCAACGCGTTGAAATAAATTTTGAGCTGCTTTGGGTTCTGATAAATCTGCTGCCATAACAGTGCAATTAACTCCAAACTCATCACTCAATTTAACTGCCAACTGATCAAGTTTTTCTTTACGACGAGCAACAAGAATCAAATCATAGCCTCGTCCTGCAAGAATCTGAACAAATTCAGCCCCTATTCCATCGGAAGCACCGGTAACTAAAGCGACCTTATTTGCAGAAGTACTCATTGAGTACTTATTTTAACTTGACTTTAACCAAATAGGTGAAGACCAAGCTCTCTCTTGAATTGTGGCAGGTAAATCTGATCTAGGCTTTTCACCAACTCTAACTGCATCCCATGTTGACCATCTACAGACTGGATTTTCAAGTACTCTAGAATAATAAAAGGCATTTTGGGCATTTTGATATTCAGGATCTTGCCAAAAAACTTTCATTTCTCTTGATCCAGAGTCTGCGCTAATGGAACAATCGCTTAAATCAACCCAAGCCTCATTATCAGGACAACGATTGGTCGAAGGATCAATGCTTAATCCATTAGAACATGCTACATCGTAAACTTTTTCTTTATGCTCTCCATCTTCTAACCATCCTTTAATAATTTGAGTTCTCTGCAATGGAGCTCCCTCGGGATCTGCGATCGCCCAAACTAAAAACGTTGGATTTTTATTTGATTCAGTATTGAGCGTTCCCCCCATCGGAACGCTGTTGGCATATGCATCTTGTATAAGAGTTAAATCATCTAGTTGAGAGTTCTCTAAATCATAGCCTGCAAAAAATCTTACTTTCATTCGGGGTCCACTTGTAGCAAATGTTTCTTTGCGGCGAAAAGCATCATAAATGGCTTCTCGTGTATTTTCTTCAGCCCAAACACCAGCAAGACCAGAAGCTGAAAAATTAATCACTCGATCGTTTCCAGCAAAATAGTTTTTACCATCAACTTCCTTAAGAATATTGGGTCGCAACGCTTTTAAAAATGTTCCATAGAATCTTTTGAATGGAATCGAGCCTCTCAACTCAGCTGTAGCATCAAGAATGCCTACTTTTGAGAAAAAAACTTCTTCACTGTCTGATGGTCCAGAAACATGTGTGTCGCTTGAGCCTATTAATCCAAATTTATATGGATTGCTTAAACCTTTCTCTGCAAAACTTAAACCTCTTAAGTATGCATCTCGAACATAGCTCCCTTTTAAATTACTGATAAGTTTTTCTTCCTCAATTCCCGTTTTTACCTCGAAAGCTGCCCACTCATCATTTTTAGACAGCAATGGATGAGTTTCTGAAGTAGCTTTGACTTGAGTTATTTCAACCAAAGGCTCATTGAGAGCTCGTTTCTTTGTGTACTCTTCATCAATGGGGCCGCCATTATAATCAATGAGAGCAAATGCAGCTCCTCCAGAGATATTTGAATTATGAGGAATAGCAAGACTCTCAACTCCTTTGGATCTCATTAAATTCATCCAATCCCAGAGCTCCTCAGGATCTTGACTATCAGCCCTGGTAAAAATTTTAGCTGGGAGATCTTTTGTATCTTTAAATATGACATTTCGATGTAAATATTTATCATAAAGGTCAAAACTGGAAGTATATTCGTAGGCAGCAAAGGTAGTGAAAGTGCCTGGAGCATAGGCTTCATCAGCAGCTTTAATAGTTTCACGCCATACTGATTTACCGACCTCCTCTACGATAGAGCTATCTATGGTCCCATCATCAAGACCTTCTGTGACTCCTCGAGCAAAAGGTCTAAAGAGGCCAGCCCTTTTAAGGAGAGAAAAGAGTCCATCATTTACTGATTCATTTAAATTGTGCAGGGGCTTAGCAATCTCATACTTTGAGAATTCAGAGGTTGTGTCAGCAGCCTCCTTCATCAATCCCATATAGACACCATGGTCAGTAACTGCGTAAAAATCCAATGGCCTGCTAAGTTGGATTAGGAATCCGCTTGGGTGGAGTATTGCATGTCCCTGTGCATACTTATATGCATCAGCAGGAGTGGTAATGGTACCGAAAGTATATGCATCAAATGAATTTGCTGTATGAACATGTAGGTCACCAAAATATGCATTTTTATTTGGGTTAGGCAATGGCCGAGGTTGAATTTCAACTTGCAGCAATGGTTTATCATGCAAAGATACTTCTAAATTTGTTGATTTATTTCCATCTGAGCAAGACGCGATAATCAACACAAGCACTACTAAAAATTCATTTTTAATTTTCATAATTATCCACCTAAACGTTTAAATATTTCTTCTTTTAAAAGCCACATTCTATCCTGTCCCCAAACATAAAATGGATTACCTTCATCTTGGTCAGTAATCTTAAAGCTTGGAACCCCCCAACAATTTCCTGCATACATGTCTTCAACATTATCATTGAGAATTTTTTTCCATCGCTTGGTGTTTAAATCTTTTTTTATGACCTGCCAATCAAGGCCAAGATCAGTTACCACATTTTGTAAAAAACTTTCATCGCCTATATTAATTCCATCCTGAAATGATGCCTTTAATAATGCTTCAATGTACTCAAAACCTTTGCCTGCCTCATCAATAATTGGAAACAATGAGTAAGATTTTCGGGCTGGTTTCCCGATGGGTGAATAGATGGATTTCATTTCATGATTATGCCTTCTACCCTCTCTTGCAGCATCTGAAATAATATATTTTGCCTTGAAGCCTGGAATAGTCATCATACGCATGAGCATAGGCAATACAGGCTTGGTAATAAGATTAATTGGATAATCTTCTCGCATTTGTCTAACTCTTTTGGTGCTAACAAAAGTGTATGGGCTGTTTAGAGATGGATAGTAATATAAATTTACTTTTTTATCTGATGTAAATTTTATAGGAGCTTTCAATTCTAAAGGGCAAATGTTTTGGATTTCGTGGGCTTTCTTTGCTCCTAATTCAGCAAGCCTCTCTTCTAAATATGGTAAACGATCTACTCCCCAATAAAGCTCTTTCTCATAATAAAATGCAGAGCCAAAATAGTAACCCTTGGCATCTCTAATTTTATTGCCTTGGATTAAGTTTTCCTTAACCTCAGCCATAGTTGCAAAATAAGTTGAAGATAATTTATCTAAAGTGCCGATATCTCCCTCCCACAAAGCAGAATTAACTTTATTTGCTATTTCAATAAGGTCATCTGATTTGGCTGCAGTTAAAATTGAGTTTGCTTTTTCCACTAACTCTTTTGCAGGATACTCATGAGCCTGAAAATCAATGTTATAAAAAGGTGCAATGCGATTTACATCTTGTAAACAATAAATGTTGTATAAGGAAGGTTCATGAACTGTTTCAAGATTCTCTTCGCCGACTAGAATGAACTTGAGAGTTATTTCATAAGAAGACTCTAACTGTTCTAAACATTGAATAGTTAAATGAGAGTATGGGTCATCTACTTTATGAAAATACAAAACTTCATGAGGTCTATTCGCAGCTTGTCTTTCAGATTCTGTTTGCTCTCTAATTTGTTGAAATTTTTCATAACTAGAAAAAGAATTCATTATGTAATTTCTAGTCTTATAACTTATCGTCCTTCGGGACATAAAATTTCTAAAAGCTTTTATCATTTCAATATTCTTAATGACTAATCTAGATCACTTGCATCATGACGTTCAACAATAGCATTATCTTCAGGACTAGGTGCCCTATTAACTCTTGAGCCTCTTTTATATGCAGGTCGCTCAGCAATTTCTTCTGCCCAACGAACAACATTTTTATAAGATGCTAAATCTAAAAATTCTGCTGAGTTATATGCATTCCGTAAAATTAAAGTGCCATACCAAGAATGCACAGCTATATCAGAAATATTAAATATGTCTCCTGATAAATATTGTCTTTTAGATAAGTTTTTGTCTAGAACATCTAATTGACGCTTTACTTCCATGGCAAAACGATTGATTGGATATTCAAATTTCTCAGGCGCATAAGCATAAAAATGCCCAAAGCCTCCACCTAAATATGGAGAGCTGCCCATGCCCCAAAAGAACCAAGACATACATTCAGCTTTTTCGGACGGATCAGTTGGAATGAATTCATCAAATTTTTCAGCTAAATAAAGCATGATTGCTCCTGATTCAAATACACGAGTCGAAGGTTTGGTGCTCATATCTAATAATGCAGGAATCTTAGAATTTGGGTTAATTTCAACAAAGCCGCTACCAAATTGCGCTCCCTCACCAATATTGATGAGAAATGCATCGTATTCTGCGCCTTCATGACCTAAGGCCAAAAGCTCTTCAAGCAAAACTGTTATTTTAATTCCATTTGGAGTACCCAATGAATAAAGCTGAAGAGGATGCTTGCCTATTGGTAACTCCTTTTCATGCGTTGAGCCTGAAATAGGTCTGTTGATGTTAGTAAACTTGCCACCACTTTGATTTTCCCACTTCCAAACTTTTGGCGGAATGTATGTTGATGAATCGCTCATATTGCTCCTTAAATTAAATATGATTAAGCGCTAAGGACTTTATATAGTATTGTCATATATTGTGTCAATTTATCACTAAGACTTAAAAAAATAAGTTAAAATAAAAACTATACATATATAGGGGAATAAAATAAAAATGAACAAATCTTTTATAGGTCTAATAGTTGTATCAACGATTTTTTTAATATATGCAACTGGGTTTTATACGAACTTTCAAACTGATTCAGCTTTGGAGATTGTAGACTTCTCAATAGATCAGCCGGAAATTGAAAATAGTGTGCCCCCCAATCCAGAACGAATTCCACTTTATGGTGACTTGCATGTTCATACGAAGTATTCATTTGATGCATATATTTTTGGTGTGACGGCTACTCCATATGATGCTTACAGATATGCAAAAGGTGAGGCCATCAAGCATCCTTTAGGTTTTGACATGAAATTAAGAGAGCCTTTAGATTTTTATGCAGTTACTGATCATGGCTTTTACATGGGAATGATAGAAAATTATGCCGACACATCATCAGAAATGTCCAAAAAAGAATGGACTAAGCCAATGCACAACATTAATAGACCTGAGAATGTAACTATTGAGTCTCTAGGTGAAAGAGCAGATCTATTTAGCTCTGTTTTAAGCCAAGCAATAGTTGACCCTTATCCATATTGGCATCCAAAACTTTGGAAAGCTTGGTTCACTAACAACATTCAAGTAGCCCTTCAATCATTCGATTATGATGTGCATAAGTCTGCATGGGCAGATGTTGCAAATGCTGCTGAAGAATTCAATAAGCCAGGGGAATTCACTACATTTATTGGTTATGAATTCACAACCTCAACAGATGTTGAAGGTGGTAATTTACACAGAAATGTTATTTTTGACTCTTCAAAAGCTCCCATTAGACCTTGGACAAGAATTGACTCCCTAAATCCAGAAGACCTTTGGACATGGATGGATGGTTTAAGAGATAAGGGCGTCGATTCTTTGGCCATGCCTCACAATAGTAATGGCTCTAATGGCCAAATGTTTGAGGTTGAAACATTTAGAGGAAATCCAATCAGCATAGAATATGCTGAAAAGCGAATGCGAAATGAGCCTGTTGTTGAAATGACCCAGGTTAAAGGAACCTCTGATACTCACCCACTTCTTTCTCCAGATGATGAATGGGCAGATTTTGAAATCATGGATAAAAGAGTTGGAAGCAGGCCGCCAACATACAGTATGCCCCAAGGAGGCTACGTTAGAGATGCATATCTGAGAGGTCTAACTTTAGAATGGGAAGGTCGAGGTAATCCTTATAAATTTGGTCTAATAGGATCAAGTGATACTCATACTGGTGCCGGAGGATTTGATGAGAACAATTATTGGTCGAAAGCTGGAGTATTAGATGGAACTGATATGGGCAGAGGAAGTGTACCTTTAACTCAAGATAGAATTGAACAACTGGAAGAATATGCTGAGCTTTATGATCAGCCTATAAGCATTCAGGATATCGAAGGGAGAACTTATGCAGATGTTGGATTTGATCAATGGAGTGCATCAGGCCTGGCAGTTGCATGGGCAGAAGAAAATACTCGAGATTCTATTTTTCAAGCCTTCAAAAGAAAAGAGACATTCGCTACAACAGGCACCAGAATGGCAGTCAGATTCTTTGCTGGATTTGACATGCAGTCAATTGATATAGATTCTGAGGATATGGTTAAAAATGCCTATGCAAAAGGTGTCACCATGGGTGCAGATCTATTTAGCCAAGATAATCAAACACCACAATTCTTAGTTTGGGCTCAGCGTGATAAATTAGGAGCTCCACTTCAAAGAGTACAAATCATCAAGGGATGGGTTGAAAATGCCTCTGGAACCCCGAAGGAGAAAGTTTATGATGTTGCATGCTCAGATGGGCTAACAGTGGACCCCGTAACTAATCGCTGTCCAGATAATGGCGCCAAGGTAAATATCAATGATTGCTCTATCTCAAGTGATGTCGGAGCGGTCGAGTTAAAAACTACATGGGTGGATCCTGATTTTGATCCAACGATTAAAGCTTTTTATTATGTTCGAGTTTTAGAAAATCCAACATGCAGATGGTCTTCATGGGATGCATTAAAAGCAGGAGTCAAACCAAGGCCTGATCTAGATGAAACGATTCAAGAACGCGCATGGTCTTCTCCTATTTGGTATATACCAGAGTCAGGCGGGCTAGACATTATCCCGTTGTAAATTTTAGGAAGTGCAGTGAACCTTAGAATACTTGTATTTTTTGTAATTGGGCTATTAATTTTTTTTCTTGATATTGGATTTAATGCTGAGCAAGACTCAAAAGATATTTATATTTCAGATCAAGAGTTAACCAGCCTTCTTTCAGCGTGGAAATCACAAGTTGGAAGACCTCCAAGCGATGAAGAGATCGTTAGTATTATCAATAACTTTGTACAAGAAGAGATTCTATACAGAGAAGCATTACTTTTAGAATTAGATAAAGAAGATCGGATTATCAAGAGAAGATTGGCTCAGAAAATTACTTTTTTAAAACAAGAAACAATTCCAGGTGATCCCTCACAAGAAGAATTTGAAAATTTTTTTAAGCTCAATAAAGATGATTACTTTGTTCCAGCAACCTACTCTTTCTCACATCACTATTTTTCAAAAGAGTCTAATGCCAAAGAAAGAGCAACTAAAGCTTTTAACGACTATCAGACTAATGGGACTGAACTAATAGGTGATCCCTTTTTTCTAGGAAAAAACTTTTATCAAAACAGCTCAAATGAAATTAAAAAAAATTTTGGTGAGTTATTCTTTTCAGCTATCGAGAACCTTTCTATAAATGAGTGGTCCGGTCCTCATGAGTCTGCTTTTGGTCAACACATCATTCTATTAAAAGAAATTAACAGTGGATTCTCTCCTCCTCTAGAAAAAGTACTATTAAAGGTTCAACAAGACTATCTTTCGCAAGCCCAAGATAAAGCGATTGATGAATATATTAATGAAATAAGGTCTCAATACAGAGTCATCATCAATCCAGATTATAAGTTCTAATGACTTGTAAACTCGCTAAAACATTAGTCATACTTTTTTGTTCAACTGCACTATTCTCTCATGAGTTTAATCCAGCCCACCTGGTCATAAATGAGCTAACTGAAAATGAATACGAGGTTAGTTGGATGTACCCGATTAAAAATATCGGTGCTAGAGCAGAAGTTTTTTTTCCTAACAGTTGCGAGAGAAAGAGCCAATTACCTAGTCAAAAGGGAAAATATCTAGTTGAAAAAATATCGTTAAGTTGTGAAAACTCTCTTAAAGGCCAAATAATTTCAGTCAATAATCTGAGTGTGCTCACAGATGCATTGGTAACAATCACTCACTTTAATGGAGAGGTGTTTGAAGGGTTGATGAACCTCAAGAGATCATCAATAGAGATTCCATTCAAAGAGCAGGTTTATCCGGTTGGATATTTCACCCTGGGTATTGATCATTTATTAAGTGGTAATGATCATATCCTTTTCATCCTAGGGTTACTTTTCTTAATTTCTGGATTTTTAAATGCAGTTAAAACAATTACAGCTTTCACTTTTGCTCACAGCATTACCTTGGGCTTATCAGTATTTGAGTTGGTGTCGCTACCTCAAGCTACTGTAGAAGCTATTATTGCTCTTACTATCATTTATCTTGCATTAGAGGTTAGTGAAAGCAAAAAATATAAATCTACGCCTTGGCTAATTGCATTTGGCTTTGGATTGCTGCATGGACTAGGCTTTGCTAATGCCCTAACGGGAATTGGTATTGGGAATGAGCAGCTGCTACTTTCTTTACTGTTCTTTAACCTGGGGATTGAAGCAGGTCAGCTTATGTTAGTCCCAATATTTGGATCAATGATCTGGCTTGCTCACAAATTTAATTTATATAAGCAATCAGCCACCCTCACCTCATTGATTTTAGGTGGCATGGGTTTTTTCTGGCTTATCGACAGAGTCACTGGGATCTTGGGGTAAAACCAAAATTTTAGAATTAGAAATTTCCTAATCTCTTACCAATAATTGCATCTGCTTCGCTCATAATCCCATCGATTAACTCTTTTACTGTTGGAATGTCATTAACTAATCCAGCAACCATGCCACAAGACCAAGCTCCAACTTCCATTGTGCCCTCATGCATAATTTTTGGATAAACCCCGGCAACCTCATCGGCTATATCTTGAAAGGTGAGCTGGTCACCTAAGGCGGCTTCTTTTTCCATAAGGCGCTCTACAGCTTCATTATTTAATACTCTTTCAGTATTTCTTAGGGAACGCATAATTAATCTGGTATCTAATTCCGACGCATTCACAATTGAATCTTTAACATTTTGATGCACAGGAGCTTCTTGGGTAGCTATAAATCTTGTACCCATGTTCATGCCTTCTGCTCCAAGAGCCATGGCCGCAACTAAACTTCTCGCATCAGCCATGCCACCTGAGGCAACAAATGGAATTTCAAGTTCATCAGCAGCTCTTGGTAAAAGAATAAAATTAGGTATGTCATCTTCACCAGGATGCCCGCCGCACTCAAAACCATCCACTGAAACTGCGTCACATCCTATAGATTGGGCTTTTAAAGAATGTCTTACTGAGGTGCATTTGTGAATCACCTTAATACCTGCTTCTTTGAGGGCTGGTAAATACTCAGCGGGATTTCTGCCCGCTGTCTCAACAATTGGAACGCCCCCGCCAATAATCACATCCACCAATCCTGGATAATCTGGAGGAGTTAAAGAAGGCAAAAAAGTGAGATTCACAGCAAAAGGCTTATCGGTCATTTCCTTGCATCGAGCTATCTCATTAGCAAGCTTTTCAGGGGTTCCTTGAGTTAAACCAGTAATTGTTCCAAGCCCGCCTGCATTTGATACAGCAGCAGCTAATTCTGCAAAACCAACATGATGCATACCACCTTGAATAATAGGATGTTCAATTCCAAATAGTTCTGTAATTTTAGTTTTCATGTTTTCTCCTTTTTTTCACTTCATATCTACTGGGGTTAAAAAATCTTCGTATTGCTTTTGAAGTCTCTGCATTCCTGATATCCATCTGTCTCTATCATTTCCCTTTCTTGAAACATACTCAGCTACTTCTGTATGAGGTAATACCAGAAATTTTTCTTCAGCAATGCATTTTAAAACTTCATGTGCAACCACATCGGGTTCCATCATTCCATCTACACCGGCAACACCAGGACCTTGAGCGGTCATAGCTGTTCTAACTGCTTGAGGACAAAGACAAGAAACACCAATGCCCTTTTCTCCATAAGTGATCTTGACCCATTCGGCAAAACTTACTGCGGCTGCTTTAGTCACTGAGTAACCTGCTGCTCCTAACTGAGTTAGTAGCCCGGCTGCTGATGAAGTATTGACTAGATAACCTTCTCCTCTTTCAATCATCTGAGGTAGAACATATTTTGCTGCAAAAATGTGAGATTGAACATTCACATCCCAAATATTCTGCCAATCCGATGCTTCAACTTCAAAAAACCCTGGCACACCCCCAATTCCTGCATTGGAACAAAAAATATCTGTGCCTCCAACATACTCATCTGCCTTTTGGATGACATCAATAATGTCTTTTTCATTGCCAACATTTGCTTGAACAGCAATACCATCAACTGAATCAGCTGTTTCTTGTGCTCCGTCTAGATTCATATCCACAGCTACTATGGATTGAACATCAGCCTCATGAAAAGCTTCACAAAGAGCTTTTCCAATTCCGCTGGCCGCACCAGTTACAACAACCCTTTTATTTTTTACATCCATTAATTTATCTCGGTAATTATTATTTCATCTGAGTCTAATGGTAAAACAACCATAGTGCCATCCTTTGATGAGCTCCAATCTTTTCTTATTTCATCAACACCTCTAAAAAACATTCTCTCAGTCAAATTATTTCTTGGAGCCGGAGTCAGATGATAAAAAATTAAATGATCAACATTGGCTAGGTTTGCTGCCTGAGCTGCTTCAATAGGTGTTGCATGATAAGTCTCAATATCATTTAAGATTTTTACTAACCCTTTGTTACCAGCTAGAGCTTTTTTCATGATAGCTAGCTGATGATTTGCTTGAGCTTCGTGAAATAACACATCAGCATCTTTAGAATGCTTGATAAGATTTTCGCTGTAAGAGGTATCGCCACTGATAACAATTGACCTACCCTTATAGTCAAATCTATACCCTAGAGCTGGTTTAACAGGATCATGAGGTACCCTAAATGCTGTGACCTTCAAGCCATCTTGATCAATGACAACTGGGTTTGATAAATCTACTGGAAACGCGTTAAATCCAGCGATATCCCTTGGCGCCACTTCATCGCCATGATGCTCATGCCTGAATTGATAGTCCAACTGATATGCATCCTCAAAACCCTGGGTTACAAGCTCAACTCCTTCAGGACCATAAACATCCATGGGCTTTGTATGAGAAGAATTAACCCATGTCATTAAGTGAAGATCTGCAAGATCTGAAATATGATCTGAGTGAAGGTGAGTCAACAAAGTTGCCTTAATTTTATTTGTATCTATTCTCCAATTATTAAGATTTACTGCACTCCCATCTCCAATATCAACAACATAATAATTCCCTCCTGCATTAACCAGGATACACGTTTGCGCCCTTCCAGGAGATGGAAGTGGAGATCTAGACCCACATACAACAGCTGATAATGAATTGTCATTTAAATCAGCAGTGGAGCTACCCAGAGTTTGAACAAATCTCAACATAAGACGATCTTGCACAGCTGGAACTCTTGCCAAAACAGACACCAAGATAAAGCCAAGGACAGCAATAATTGATATATATTTAAGCAGCTTCATAATTTCAATCCTCTATTGAAATCTTTGAGCCTGCAAAAATTAAAAATAAACCTACAACTACCTCAACAAGAATTGCTGACATTACAAATGGAGCACCATATAAAATAGTTGAAAGGGTTCTATACAGAGCTGCAACTAACAAAAGCATAGATGGTGCATAAAACCAATGACGTGTTGTTGTAATCGCTCCAATTAATGTCATGGCACCTACAGTTATAAAGAAACTTCCAAGATCCCCTATCTGAGTGCTAAGCCCCACTCCCTCTAACAAAGGCATACCCAAAGACGCTGCAACGTTTGCTGGGCTGATGATCCACTGAAGTCCGTTTAAAAAAAACAAAATACCAACGAGACCGGCTACTATTCTTAATACATTTTTCATTTATTTCTCCTTTTAATTATTTAATTTAACGATAATTCCTTCATTTGGATTAATTTTTCCATCAACCATTTCTTCATAAGTGCTGGTAAAATTTTCTAAACCATGTATCTCTTTGATCTGCATCCAGCTTTTACTTTGCAGTGCCCTGGCAGCCATGAATGAATTTGTTTTTTCAGCATAGCCGTCGTGCCCCCAATCACCAATGCGTTTTTGGATATGAGCTGGGGCAAAAAAGAATTCAGTTCTATCTCTAAGCATTGCTTGGCCTAAAGCATCTTCTGCAGTGGTCTCATTATCCCAATGAGTCATACCCACCGTAAGGCACTTGAGCATGTTATCACCCAGCTCCCCATGGAGAGTTCCAAGAATTTCTCGATTGCCAGCCATGTCAACCATCACAGAGCCCACTGAATAATCTACATGACTAAGCTCATCGTAAGAAATCACTTCATCATAACAACCAAGATTTTCCACAAACTGTGAGTTTGATCGAGACGTAAGTCCAACTATTTTTGGTGCATTTTCAATATCAGCTAGACCTTGAGCCAGACCAATGGCAGTTTTACTAGAAGCGCTAACCACAATTACTTGAGAAGCTCCAAAGTATGAATCTTCAGCCAAAGAGTCGCATAAACAAAATGCCGTAATATGAAGTGGAAATAAAAGAGCTCTAACTGCATCCATGGATGGATCGTAATTTTGATCTCCATTAAGCCTCACATAATTATTGTAAACAGGGGGGAGTTCTTTACGGTGCTCTTTGCCATCACTAAAACTTTGATCAGAGACTTTGATTGGACTTAAAGTTAATGAGTCTGCAGCTGGAAAATAGCCAAAGAGTCGTTCTCCAATATTCAAACCTTCAATATTTGAGTGGGTAATTTCAGCAAACCCCCACATAGGTATGCAACCCCATTCATTCTTTTCATCTTGCGCTGCTGGAAAAAATTTCCAATAACCAATCGTATCTCCCGCAACACCATAAGTTACGTTATTAGCTGTAAAAGCAAAGCTTTCAATCTTGACTGCAATCTCACCATCATGAATGGAAGCTGAATCAGTATCTGCAATTCTTGAATTAGTTAAATCAGATTTTAAAGTTTGAAATTGGCTCATAGTTTTTTTCCTTTGGATTATTTTTTTTGTATTAGTGAAAGACTGAAAAGTATTATTAAAAGAAAAGTAATATAAGGAGCCCCAACTGCCCCTGGAGTTGCTCCAACGGTATAAATGCCTTGCACAGCTATGTCTTCTCTTATAAATGGATAACCAAAAGTTCTGAAGCTCCACTCAAATAACCACAGCAAATACATCAATGGAATGAGTGCTTTGTATCGAAAAATAACAACCCAACAAACGACGCAAAAAATTAATTGCGCAAAACCCCATAATGAAAAAAATCTATAAATTAAAATCATGGGATCTGGATCGCCCGTAATCGTTGAAAAGTTAGCTATTTCATGAAACCCATACTTCTCAAAGAACATATGAATGATTGATCGCCATGTCATCAAAAGCGTGAAAGCTATAAAGCCCCATAGCGCAATCTTGTGACCGCGAAAATCATTGTTAGCACTTTCAGGGAGAAGTTTATTCAAAATCCCATCCATCATCGGTGACTTCAATATTTAGTTGTCCGGCTAATCCTGCTGTCCTATGCTTTTCACTTTCTATGTACTCATCACTTGTAGCCATTTTAAACATGGCTTTTCTGCTGGGGTATCTTACAACTGCGACAACATCCCAGAGTTCTTCGACCTCACCAAGTATTAGTCGATTAACCTCTCCACCAAATATTGGTTTAGCGCCTACTTTGGCTAAATGCCCTAAAACCTCATCAGAATAGATAGCATATGCCTCCCTTCCAGTAAGATCAGTTTCTCTTCCATCTGCATATTCTGCTTTTTCTTTAAACTTAATAAGATTGACTGCTAAAAATGGAACATCTTCTCCTAGTGCAAATCCTGCAACTTGAACTGGAGATGGAGTCACCGCATTCTTAAAAATCTTTTCCTCGTTATTGTTAGAATTTCCATCAAAGAAGAAAAGGAAAAATCCAATTAGTAATATTGCGGTAACGAAAAAATATTTCTTCATAATAATTCGTCTTCTTTAAGTTCGATATTTAACTGGCCTTCTAGACCAGCCGATCTATGTTTTTCGCTCTCTAAGTAATCGGGGTCCATGATCATTTCAAACATGGCTTTTCGACTTGGGTACCTCGCAATTGCAACGCTATCCCATAAATCTTCAGCCTCTCCAATCATGAGGCGGCTTACTTTTCCAGATAAAACCCAATTTGCTCCTACTTTTTTAAGATGCTCTACAACCTCTTTACCATAAATAGAATAGGCCTCTTTTCCGGTAAGATCTGTTTCCCTTCCATCCTCATATTCAGCTTTTTCTTTAAACTTTAAAAGATTCAGCATTGTTATAGGCGTGTCAGTATCACCCTCAAGAAATCCCTCAATCTGAGTTTTATGTGGTTTTAAATGGTTTTTTACCTCCATAATTATTCTCCCATCGTAATGGCTTTTTGAAAGGCAGGCCTTGCATTAATTCTTGCCACATAGTCCTTGATATTTTGCATTTCCTCACTCACACATCCCAATCTACTGGCCATAAAACATGAATGCCCGAGCATAAGATCTGCAGCTGAGAAATCTCCAATTAGGTAGTCTTTATCAGCAAGATTTTCATTCACTGGAGCTAAAGATTTTGTGAGTAGGCTTTTTGCCTGATTTAGAACTGTCTCGTCTCTTCGATCTGGTGGCAATAAAATAGTCTGGACAACTATTTGATTCATTGGGGGCATAACCATGCCCTCGCAATAGTGGTACCACTGGAGATAAAACGGAAATTCAGAAGAATCTGAGCTCGGCTTTAATCCTCCATTCTTATGTCTCTCAAGAACATAATCAATGATGGCGCCTGATTCAAAAATTGAAATATCCCCATCTTCTAATACTGGTACTCTGCCTAATGCATGCCTTGATCTATGTTCTGGAGACTTAAGCCCCTCTTTAGTAAACGGCATAATATTTACTTCATACTCTAATCCCAACTCTTCTAACAACCAAACAACTCGACCTGCTCTGGTGCCAGCAACAAAATGAACTTTTAACATAATTTATCCTCTTTATTTTTTAACCATTTTTTCTGCATTTTTTGCAAACTCTTTAGCTTTTTTGTCATCATCCAAAAGACTCTCTACTTTCATTGGCACAGATAGCCCTGCACTCATTCCAGGTTGGTCATACATAGCTTTCATCCATCGCTGCAGATGATCCAGGCCTTCAATTGAAATTCCTGACCATTTATGAGTTCTCACCCAACACCAATTGGCAATATCCGCAATGGAATAGTCTTTTGCTAACCATTCTTGTGTTGCTAAATGATCATCTAAAACCTCAAAAAGTCTTCTGCCTTCATTTTGATAACGATCTATGGCCGGTTGAATTTTTTCTGGGAAATATCTAAAAAACACATTGGCCTGTCCCATCATCGGGCCTATACCACCCATCTGAAACATGACCCACTCAAGCACTTTAGCTTTCTCATTTAGATCGGTTGGCATTAGCTTGCCAGTCTTCTCAGCTAGATAGATCATAATGGCGCCTGATTCAAAAATAGGCAGATTATCAGCATCTCTATCTACAATGGCAGGGATTCTGCCATTTGGACTAATTGCAAGAAACTCAGGTTTTTTTTGCTCATTTTCCATCAAATTAACCACATGGGTTTCATACTTGAGCTTCATGGCCTCCAATGTACAAGAGACTTTATGGCCATTTGGTGTTGGAGCAGTATAAAAATCAATCATATTTATTCCTTTATAAATGATATAAGAATATCAGATAGTTGCTCTGGTCTCGTCCATTGATAAAAATGCCCTCCTCCAATATGAGGTGCACTTTTTGCATTTGGCGCCATTTTAAGAACGTCTTTTTCAATGCCATTGGTTACTGGATCGTCACCTGCAAATACTGCTAAGAAAGGTTTGGTTGAGTTTTTAAAGAATTCTCTTGCATTTTTCTGAGCTTCTAAAGATCGATCTGGAAGAGTTGGAACATGACTGGGCATTGCGCGAGGACCCATTTTAAAAGATGGATCTGGAAAAGGTGCATCATAAGCCTTCACCAGGTCAGAGGTAAATGGTGAGATCTTTGCTAAGCCTAAATTTTCAAAAAGATACTGTCCCATCATGGAAATTTTTGATCTTTTTTCCATCATGGTTGAGTTAATAAATCCTACAGGTAGGTTTTCTGTATCCCAGCAAAATTTTTGCCAATACATAAATTTTAATGCTGGATGAAAGGTAGGTGATGACTCTTTTGAAAGGTTTTTTCCATCCATCTGCATAACCTCTTTTTGCATGCTCATTGGAGTAAGCTTTAAATTACTTGCTCTGAACTCTTTGACCTTTTCAATTACTTCTTGAGGAACATCTGGGTTATATGGTAATCCTGTATTTCCCATGGATACCTTAATAAATCTGTCAGGATCTTGTGCAATCATTCTAAGCCCAATTAAACCTCCCCAGTCCTGACCAAAAAAAGTTAAATTTAAAAAATTATTTTCTTTCAACCATTCACCCATCCAATCTACTTGATTTTGATAGCTGTAATCTTCTCTAGCAGCTGGTTTGTCTGATTTGCCATAGCCTGGTAAGTCTGGAGCTATTACTCTAATACCAGCCTTCACTAAAAACGGAATCATTCTTGCATATAAATAACTCCAAACTGGTTGGCCATGCATGGCTAAAAGTATTGGGCCATCCTTTGGCCCCTCATCGATATGATGAATTCTTAAAGTTGTTCCATCATGAGTTTTGATGTGTGTGTAATGAGGTTCAAAAGGATATTCCTTTAAATCATTAAACCTCTCATCAGGCGTTCTTAATACTTCCATCTCTATTACTTAATAATTAAATCCTCGCAACCGGTTTTTTTTAAAAAGGCCATAATTTGATTTTGATCACCATCATTTAAAGCATTAAATTCATCATTAATCCATTGAAGACATTTTGCTTGATATGGAAAGGTGCGCTGCTCCCATTGAGCACCGTCTATTTGAGTGGTCCAGGTTTTTTCCTCAGCAGCGATAGCTTTGGCATTTGCCAAGAGTGCGGGCAAATAAACTTTGCCTACCTCTTGAAAGATGTCCGCTAAGTCCTCTTGGACAACCTCATAACTCAACCAATCGTCTTCCGCTGGATCTATGCCGCTCATGTCCTCCATACGATCCTGCCATGCAATAACTCGGGGTGATATCTCATGAGCAATTGTTCGAGATGTTGGATCAAAGCTTATTAATGCTGACAATTGACCAAATATTGCATAATCGGCTGATGATGGGCGACTGCCAAATAAAAATGCATTCTTTGACAAGCGATCTTCAAGCTGTTGCAGAAATCTCTTGTAACTTGACTCAATGATTGGAGCAGTTATTTCATTTGAACCTACAACCCAAAGTCGGCTTATCTGTAATTCAGCAATACCCTGTTTGAAAGCTTTATGTGATTCATCATCAAGACTCACATCGTGCAATAATGGCAAAATGGTGCCTGCTTTATCTATATCTTCTTTGAAGTGCCATCTGTAATGAAACATATATTTTGTGACCCACTCATCTCCAAAATCTTCTAAAACATAGTTCAAAAAAGCTAGTTTTGGATCGTGAGGAATTACCCCTCTATCAGGAAATTCATTTTCTAAATGGTGAATGATTGGAGTAGAATCAGTGATTGCTTTATGCGCACCATCAACCTCAAAAATCATCACTGGAAGTAAAACGGGTTTTGGCACCTCAAGGTTACGTTTTTCAATCAACTCCCTGGCATTGCCCCACTCTACTGTGTATGGAATCCTTCTGTAACGAAGCAAGGCAACCATCTTTCTTGTATACGGTGAAGCGGGCACTCCAATAACTGGGATAGGGTTCAAACTTTTCATTCTTAAAATTTCTGAGCAGACATCCTTTTGCATGCCTCGTTAAATTCACTGATGGTTTCGTCGATGATTTGAGCAACTGGTTTGACTGCATCAATCAATCCTGCTGACTGGCCAGTCAGAGCAGGCGCTGCATTCATATCTCCTCCAAAATAGAGATCTTGAATTTTCATCATGTCAGTCATCTCCATGACACCAGCTTCATGTATTTTTTCGGTAAATTCTGTTTTTAGCGCTCTAATGCAAGGTTTTGATTTTTTATTGAGAATCCATGTTCCCTGCTCATCTGAGTCAATAATTGAATTTTTAAAGTTGTCGTGGACTGGGCTTTCAAGAGAAGATACAAATCTAGTTCCCATCTGAATACCTTCAGCTCCAGCTGCAAAAGCTGCAGCCATGCCAATCCCATCTACAATACCGCCTGCAGCAATAATTGGTAAGTCAGTATGTTGTCTAATTGCTTGAATTAACACTATCAAGCCAACCTCTTCAGGACTTTTAAAACCACCACCTTCTGTGCCTTCAATAACCAAGCCATCCACACCTGCATTTGCGGCTTTTACAGCTCCGGCAACACTGGGCACAGCATGAAAGACCTTGATGCCAGCATCTTTAAGTATATGAATATATTTTCCTGGATCGCCGGCAGAAGTGGTAACAAATTTTATGCCTTGCTCTAATACCAATTCGATCATACTCTCATCTCTCAAAAACATTAAAGGCAGGTTCACACCGAATGGTTTATCTGTGAGTTTTGACATGGCTAAAATCTCAGCTTTGCAATTTTCAGTCTCTCCAGAAGAGGTTTCGATGATGCCAAATCCTCCTGCATTTGAAACAGCAGAAGCTAGCTGACTTCTGGCAATCCACCCCATGGGCGCTTGAATTATTGGGTACTTAACCCCTAAGATTTCAGTGACTCTATTCATAGAATAACAATATCTATTGACATAAATTATGTCAATACGTATATTTTAAATTAATTATGGCAAAACAAGACGGAAGAAATCTACGAAGCATCAATAGCCAAAAACTTATCGTAAATGCTTGCATTAAATTATTCAAAGCAGGAAATTTAGAGCCAACCGCTCAACAAGTTGCTGATGAGTCTGGGGTTGGAATAAGAACAGTTTTCAGACAATTTGATGAAATGGAAAATCTATTTAAGTCTGTAGATGCAGTCTTAAGCAAGGATTATGATTTTAATGTTAAGTACGATCCCTCATCATCATTTGAGACACGACTTCAATCCGTCGCAAATCACATGAATGCAGGCTATAAAAAACATAAATTAATTATGTTTATGACTGTTTCTAATATGTGGAAGTATGAATTTTTGCGTGAAAATTTTTTAATGTATCAAGATCGTATAAAAGATAAAACCGAGGAAGTACTTCCCGAAGTTTTAGGCTTTGATAATGAATCTAGGCATTTATTCCATGCCAGTCTATCTTTTGCAATGTGGACAAGACTTCGAGGTCAAAAATTAAATAGTGGTCAGATTAAAAAGGCAATGCTCAGGCAATGTCTCTTGATTGCAAACGATAACAATCAATATTGAATTACTTCTATCTTAAATCTAATTCTCTAATCTAAAATCCAATCCAGCATTAGCTTGCAGTCTTGCAATGAGCTTTTCACCCATTGCTGGTGCTGGAGTATAGATACCTCCAACAAGATCGGGGCATTCTTTAACCAAACAGATTGCACTTTCAGCAATCATTTTAGAAGTTGAGCCATATCCAGGATCCATATCTCCTGAAACAGCTGCATGAATGGTCGATCCATCAGCCAAGTCTGCACAAAAGAGTACATCATAATTTCCATTCTCTCTTGAATCTTTAGAAGGGCCTTCACCAGGTGCTGGCGCATCAGCCAACGGATTCATGCTGCCAACAAATTCTGCTGCAGCTTTACCCTCCTCTCCTGGTCCTTGAATCCACATCTCGTTATAGCAAAAATCTTCTCCATACATATGGTCCATTAAGATATTAGATCTATGAACATTTTTGGTATTAATAGGCGCCATAAAAAATGGAGCTACCCAAGTTTCAAGTTTTTCATCATACACAGGTTTAGAGTCAGGAGCTTGCTCTGGTCCAGTAAAACCATTCGACAGTGAGAATGGGTTAGCCAGCACTGCAAATAATTCTGGCTTTTCTTTTAACGATGCCATGGTCGCACTTAATGAAGCCGCTGTTCCACCGGAAAACTCACCATTCATTGCCCGCACCCTTCCTCTTATATTAGAAGCAGGTTTACCATGTTGAGCCATAACTTCTTTTTGCAAAAAGTAAACACCTAAGTCAAAAGGTATGCTGTCAAAACCACAAGAAAAGACAATTCTTGCACCAGTCTCCTTGGCCTGCTCAGCATGCTCGTTGATCATTTCATGCATCCATCCTGGCTCACCGCATAGATCAACATAATCTGTTCCATTAGCAGCACATTGTTTAACAATGCTTGGGCCATAAAGTTGGTAAGGTCCAACTGTTGTTAATACGCATTTTGTTTGTTTAACCATTTCTGTAATGCTTGGTTCATTATTACTGTCTACTGTTAAAAGAGCCACATCATGGGACACGCCCAAAGCATCTCTGACCGCAATTAATTTCTCATGACTTCTTCCAGCCATGGCCCAAGTAATGCTTTCATCATTCCCATATTGATTAAGCATGTATTCCACAACCAGCTTTCCAGTAAAACCTGTTGCACCATAAACCACGACATCATAATTCTTATCACTCATAAGAGTCTCCTTTAAAATTATTTAATTAATATCCAGCTTGTTCAGAATTGATGGTTTGCAACCATTCCTGATCTAAAACTTCATAATTGCTAGAGTTAGGTTTCAAGCAATAGATCTGATCAGTCACTTTATCAATATTAAATGCCTCATTTCTAAGGTCATTTTTCTTTAATTTAAAAGTCCCTGTGGTATCCATTTCTTCAATAATCCTTATAAAAAGAGGACGAGCATATTTAGGGAGGCTATTATCTACATGCTCAGAGAAGGCATTCCAGTCAAAGCTACTAGCATCTTCAAGACTAAAAGCAGCCATGCCAGCTCTTCCCTCACAACCTGGTATTTCTACCCCGTATACATTAGACATATTCACATCTTTGAAACCATTTAAAATCTCACCAACTTCATTCGTTGAGACATTCTCTGATTTCCATCTAAAAGTATCACCAACTCGATCGACGAATTGATAGTGAGTTTTACCCAATGCATAACCCACATCAACTGTCTTAATGAGGTCTCCTGTATTAAACCAGGCATCTCCTTCTTCAAAAACATCTCTCAAGATTTTCTTTTCAGTGGCCTGAGCATCTGTGTAACCATTAAAAACAGAATTTGGTGATATAAAAACAATCAATAATCCTGGATCATGATTGGTTATTTTTTTGCACGTCCCATCTTCATTTTTAATAATTTTATCTTCAGCAACATCATATTCTATTAAAGCTACTTGGGCATTGGTCATACCAATGGTTTTATCCTTGTTTAATAGATTCATGAACAAAGCATTGCCCTCACTTGCACCATATATTTCAACAATCCTATCAACCCCAAACCTATCTTTAAAAATATCCCAGACATCTGGTCTGAGACCGTTCCCAACCATAACCTTTAAAGGATTATTTTGTTCTGCTGGTACTGTCTCTGTATTAGCCAAATACCTGCAAAGTTCTCCTATATAGACAAGAGCAGTTGTATTGTATTGCTGCACTTCATCCCAAAATGAGGAAGCAGAAAATTTTCTTTTGATAAATGTTGATGCTCCGGCTTGAATAACCGCACATATACCTAACATCAAGCCAGTTGAATGATATAGAGGTAAGCTATTATGCATACAGTCTGTTTCATTGATTCTGTAACCAGCTATTTTAATATTCACCGAAGCAGCCATCAGTTTTTGATTAGGGCAAATTGCTGCCTTTGGAACACCCGTGGTTCCTGAGGTAAATATATAGCAGGCCACATCTTTTATCCTTACTGCATTTGTTTCTTCTAAATTCTTATCGTCAGAAAGATCTAATTGAGCTTTTAGATCGATTGCCCAATCTGGTAAGGAATATTGATCGGTATCTTCAGCCCATAAAAAGTCTTCTTGTTTTGTAATGTTAATTTGATTTAAGACACCTTCTAGAGGTTCAGCTCGTTCTGCGCCTACTATACATTTCACTGCATCAGAAGAGTTAATGCAATGAACCAATGGGTCGCCCGTTAGGCTGGTATTAATTAATACAGCTATTGCGCCAATTTTATTTAAAGCCAACAATGAAATTAGAAAACTTGGGCGATTCTCCATAAATAAAACAACTCTATCTCCATGTTTTACACCAGTTGAAACTAGGTACCTTGCCAAGCTATTAGCTGCTTTATTGGTATGATCGTATGTCCACATTTCATCTTCAAAATACAAAAAAGGCCTTTCAGAGAATTTCTCAGTTGCAGCCTGAAACATATGAGCTAATGAACCTGGATCTTCAGGATCTGGGAACTTATAACGCATAACTGGAATCAGGTATCTCAGTTCACCTAAGACTCTAAAAAACTCTTTAACTTTTTTAAACAAAATGTTCCCCTAAATAAAAAATTTACTTTTAGATCAAAAGTAGTTCATGGATTCTATCAAATAACCTTATCATTAGTAAAAATTAAGATTTGTTTTCTTGAAATCATCTTTAGACTTAGGTTTAAAAAAATGGCCTCTAAATTTAGAGGCCATGTAAGGATCTTTGATGAATTTAAGAAACTTGTTGAGGGGAAGAATCTCTCATCCAAAATCCTAGGGATCTTCTCTAAAAGTTATATCTCAAACTCATACCAACTGTTTTTGGAAACGCTGGATGGATTGCTTGTATGCCTCCTAATAAAGCATTAGGAGCTTGTATGAGAAATGGATCATTTTCATCGGTTAAATTTTTAATAAAGTAGGCAAAGTCCCAGGTGTCATTTGACCATCCGATTCTTGCGTTTATATTTTTACGAGTTATGGGAGGCTCTGCATTAGGTATAGTAGTGTTTTCATGATCGCCTTCATATGCATAATCTACTCTGGTGTAATATCTTCCATTGCCAATAGGCATAGCATGAATAACAGATGCATTCTTTCCTTCATCACTAGTGCGTCTCAGCCCAGCCCCCTCTATTTGACTATCACCATCATCTAAACTCATCATTCCTAAGCTTACAGTCAACGTTGGATGCAATCTTGCTTTAACATTCACTTCAAAGCCACTTCGCTCAGCATCTTCAAGCGCATTACCGACAATGGTGCCTACACCATTATCAACCTGTCGTGTAAATTGACGATTTTTAAGATCCATATCGAAATAAGTTGCGTTAAAAATTAGCCTATTATCAGCAAGAGACATCCTTGTTCCGATTTCATAGCTAAAAGCCTCTTCTTCCTTAAACTCTCTTTCTGCTTTATTGACACCCCCTGAGGTGTTAAATCCTCCAGATTTAAAGGCTGTTCCAGCAGTTGCATAAACAGATATTGCATCTGAAAGATCTTTTTGAATGTTTGCACTCCAAGTAAAGGCTGTGTCTTCCCTATCATAGTCAGCATCATCAATCGCCCCATGAAATCCTTCTAGCGGCCATGGTGCTCTGCCAGCATTTACAAGCGGAGATAGGGTGTTATGAACTGCATATAAACCTGCAGTCTTCTCTTCGGTGCCATATCTCAGGCCAATTGTGGTTCTAAGGGTATCGCTGTGATGCAAAGTATATTGACCAAAAAATGCCCAAGACTTGGTATTTAATACATGACTAGCATCAATCGAATCTCCTGACTTCACTGTTGCATTTAATCCACCTAGCTCCTGCGCTTGAGCTTGGGCGGCAACAAACTGTTGCTGTATAGCACCTATAACTGGTAATGGCTGTCCTGCAGCAATAGCTCCTTGTAGTGCAGCTCCAAGTTGAGCTGCTCCGTTGGCTGCGTCTTGAGCCAATGCTCCAATCAACGGACTAAATTGACTTCCAACTGATACTAAGCCTGGTGAGTCATAGTGAAAATCATTATCTTGATAGAAGAAGCCAGCCATATATTCACTATTTACCCCATTAATATCAAACATATCAGAATTGAATCTAAATTCTTGCGAAAAATCTTCGCCGGTCCATACTTGGTATGCCCTGATCAAATCTACCCCAGTGTAATCTAAATCTACTCCGCCTGCGGTGTCATAATCATTCAAGGAAGTAATGGATGTTAAGACTCCATTACCTAATTCGTACTCTAATTTCAAGCTGAGTAAATCTTGGTTAAGTTCGAAAGGAGGTTCATAGTTAGCGTGATAAATATCATCTCGATCATTGTGAGGTGGCAGGGTAAGACCGAACATTGCATACCCAGTATTAATGATTGGATTATTTTGTCTTGCATCAACAGCTGTAATTGTTTTTCTTTCAACCGAAGAAAATTTGAAATCAACCTTTAGCTTATCTGATACCTGTGACATGTATCGAAGAGTAAGATTGGTATCATCTGCCCCATAACCTGTTGTACCAAGTCTAGTGTTCTTCATAAAACCATCACTTTCATGTGTAGAGAAGGAAGCTCGAATGGCAGAAGCTTCACCTAAGGGCATAGAAGCCGATCCTTGAACTCGTTGACTGTTAAAATCAGATTCTATAACTTCAAAATACCCAGAGGATTCTTCAAGATTGGGTGCTTGTGTTATGACATTGATTACTCCAGCAGTTGCATTTTTTCCATAAAGAGTTCCTTGGGGTCCTTGTAAAACCTCAATTCTTTCAATGTTCTGAATATCAGAAAGACCTAAGCCTGATTTTGGGAGATATACACCATCCACAAAAATAGCAACACTGGGCTCCATGGCTGGATCATTTCCTGCTGAACCAATGCCTCTTATTCTAATGCTGGTTGACATTGGGTTAATATTTGTATCAACCCTTAATGTAGGTAAATTGGCAGCAACATCATACATATTTTCAATGCTGGACTGCTCAATATCAACTGCAGTTAATGCAGTAATCATTGCTGGAACATCTTGAATGCTTTTTTCTTGTTTTGTAGAAGTCACAACAACCTCTTCAATCTGACTATCTTGAGCCATAATTGAAAAAGGCAAAGCAAATGATATAACTAATAATAATTTAGATATATTAAATTTCATAATATTCCCCCATATGAAAATAACATTTTTTATTTAAAGCAAGTTTATTGGCATAATTTATGTCAATACAGTTGATGATTGCACAAAAAACATTCTGCACAAAGATGCATTAAAAAAATATAGATGTGCAAATTTGCACAACTCGCCTCAAATTAAAATTAATTAATGCCTACGACATTGGCATTCTTTATAAGAAATTTTTTAAATGCTTGTACTCTGGGATTGCTTACAAGATCTGGATGGAACACTAACCAAAAATGAACTTTTTGATAATGTTTTTGAGGTGCAATTATTTGCAGATCTTTATTACTTTTAACATCTAGATCACCTAAAAAAGCCACTCCAGAGCCTGCTAGCGTTAATTCTAGAATTTCGCTATATGAATCTGAAGCAAATTTAATATTTGGATTTTTAACAGATCTTCTTATTAGATCCATAGTATTTGGTCTTACTGAATCACTTCGAAAAGCTAGCCAGTCAAGCGACTCAAGATCTTTTATATTCTTATCTTTTAAATAATTCTTAGATCCATAAACGTGCATTTCAGTAGAACCAATTTTTTTAGCCACCATATCTTGGGGCGGATACCTAGCAGTTATTATACTTACATCTGCCTCATAGCTTTTAATTAGAGATTCAGATGTGCCCACATAACTTGAAATCTCAATATTTGGATATGAATCTTGAAATCTTTTTAGCAATGAGTTCAATCTATTTGAATCTGTGGTTCTGGCAATAGAGAGTTTCCCAACAATGTTTTCGGGAGTGGAGATAAATTTAGATCTTGTTTGATTTATCATCTTCTCTATATTCCGGACTTCTGCAAGCAGGTTTTCTCCATGCTCGGTGAGGATATAGCCTGTATTTTTTCTTTTAAATAACTTGATCTGAAATTCTTTCTCTAAAGAAGCAATTCTTCTAGCAACAGTTGTGTGATTTACATCTAATTCTTTTGCAGCAGCACTAAGCGTGCCATGACGGGCGGTTGCAAGAAAAAATTCAAGGTGACTCCAAAGCATGGAAATACCTTAATCTAAATTTAAATTTTTTGGAAATTATAAATAGAGCCCAAATCTAATAACTGCGTCAATTCATCTAAAAATGTACAAGACTCTTGCATTAATTTTATATCTAATAAATCCTCTGGGTTGAGTTGATCCCTGTAATGTTTGCTGACTAGTGCTCTTAAATCCATAAGTTTTGTTGGACTGAGCAAAAATTTTTCATTGAGCTTATCAAACTCATCATTATTTACGACAGCTTTAAATCTTAAACAGGCCGGTCCTCCCCCATTCATCATACTTTGTCGAATATCAACAAATTCAATGTGCTTAATGGGTGAGGAAGATTTAATTTCATCTAGCCATCGCATGCAATTAGGATGATTTTGAACTTCTTCTGGTAGCAGCATCATCATCTCGTTATTATCAACGGTAATTAATTGCGAGTTAAGCAAATAACTTGATACAAGGTCATCGAGAGAAATATCTTCAGAGAGAATCTCAATGGGGTGAAAGCCTTTCACATGTTCTTTAAGATGGTGCAATACTCTTTCTAATTCTACCCTGTCTGCAAATGCTTCTTGATGAAAGATAAAAACCTCTTCATTAGCCAGGCTCACAATGTCATTATGAAAACTCCCTGAATTAATGGCTTGTTCGTTTTGTTTTAAAAATAGTACTCGTTCTGGATCAAGTTGATGTTGAGTTGAAACTGCTTGAGAAATTTCTTCTGCTTGGCGAGCAATGATGCCTTGATGCGATTCAAATGCAGGGCTTCCATAGACAAAAATTTGAAAGCCTGGCATGAGATGCTGCGCACTTACTCTTAGGTGATTTGCAGCCCCCTCGTCACCATACCCTGAAATATTTTTAATTGGTTCGTGCACCTGAGAAACTCCTCCAAATATAAGCTCCAATTGAGTCTTTGTAAATTCATGCTCAATGGAACGATGAAACATAGAATTTAAATTGGCTGGAGTGATATGGATGTTTTGATCATAGCTATCAATACTGGGAGAGAAAGTTGCTGCATTGGCTGCCCACATTGATGATGCCGAATAAACATTTTTTAATAAAGCTGGATTTTGTTTAGCTGCTTGATTGATGACTTCTTCATCTGTACCACCAAATCCTAGAGCTCTAAGAGTCCTTAAGTGTGGGCGCTCATGAGGCAAGAAAAATCCCTGTGGAATCCCCTGATCCATAATAAGCCTCATTTTATCAAGGCCCTGCAATGCAGCGGCTTGAGGATTTGAAGTTTGGTTAAGATGTTTTTGTGAGGCTAAATTACCTTGCGATAAGCCAGCATAGTTATGAGTCGGTCCAATTAAACCGTCAAAATTAATCTCCCCCGAAAAAGTCATCTATAGTTTTTTTATAATTGAGGCCTTTGGCCATGCACAATAATCTGCAGCATAAAAACCTGCAGGTCTTAGGTTGCCACTTCTGCCTATTCCACCAAATGGAAAGGCTCCAGATGCACCCGTTGTAGTTGAATTAAAATTGATGACGCCTGCATTAATTCTGTGTGTAAATCCCTCGAATAATTTCTCATTGTCTGAAATAAGGCCTGCTGCCAAACCATATTTTGTATTATTTGCTTCTGCCACAGCATCATCAAAGGTGTCAGCAAAATATACCTGCAACATTGGACCAAAGTTTTCTTCATCATAAGATTTTTTCATGCCGGTAGTATTGATCAGGCTGGGTGTAACCAAGTTAAATGAACCTCTAACTTTACGAGCCTTCAGAATTGATTTAGCACCGAGCTTGATTAGCTTATCTTGAAAAGCTAAAAATCCATCAGTGGCTTTGGGTGAGATTAATGGGCCGTAGTAAAGATTTGATTCATCTGCATAGGAAAGCGATTGAATTCTCTGCTTCAATTTAGCTAAGATTTTCTTACCATTATTAGTATTGGGAAGAATTAGGCGACGAGCACAAGTACAACGTTGGCCTGATGAAATAAAGGCAGATTCAAAAATAAGATCTACTGCAGCATTAATTTTTTGAGTCGACCAAACCACCAGTGGATTATTGCCCCCTAATTCCAATGCCAGGATCTTCTCTGGGTAGTCAGCCATGATTTTATTAATTTGTTTGCCAACTTTGTAACTACCAGTGAAAAGCAATCCCTTGTTTAGAGGATGTTTGCAAAGACCTTGGACTATATCTTTGCCTCCATGGATCATATTAATCACACCAGCAGGCAATCCCGCTTTATCCCATAGCATCATCATGTACTCTGCAACCATAGGAGTAGATTCACTTGGCTTATAAACAATCGTATTTCCGGCAATAAGTGCTGGAGTTATATGCCCATTGGGTAAGTGCAATGGGAAATTAAATGGTCCAACAACCGACATAACACCGTGAGATGCATGTTGAAGACTTGTCTGCATGACGCCCAGATTATTTCTTTCAGAGCCTGTGCGTTTTTTATATGCAAGAATTGAATTATTAAGTTTGGCCAGAGTGGCAGCAACCTCTGAAGCAGCATCAGCATGAGTTTTGCCGGTTTCTGTTGAAATAAGCTTAGTCATTGGCAACTTGTTCTTTTCAAGCAAAGCATAAAATTTTCTAATAATTTTTATTCTTGCTTGATTGGATTCAGTCGACCACCCATCATGGCTCTTATGGGCAGCATGCATTGCTGCATTTAATTGAGAAGCATTGGCAAAATTGCCCTCCCAAATTATTTCACCGGTTAAAGGGTTCATTGACTTAAATAGCTTACCTCTCCCCGAAGTCCATTGATTTTGTATGTAAAGCATTAGTTGACCTGTGCTAGAGAGCCTGGCTTTAAATTCAAAGCTTTTGCTACTTTGGCTGAGATGAAAAGCTCCTTTTTATCTTTATCAAAAGCATAATTTTCTTTGACCACAGCAAAATCATCAATGGATGGATTTGCAATAAAGCCAAAACGATCAAAGTTAATATTTCTTTTGATCAAAATAGGAAATAACTGTGCAGATTTAACCAAGGGAATATCTTTAATTTTTGCCTCCAAGCATGGCCCTCCATCTAAAACGTCGATCAAACCATTAGGTCTAAAGTTTTGTTTTCTCAACAGTGAATATGCCGGCATGGCATTAGGATGAGGTTTGCCAATAACTCTTTGCACTTTTTTTGGCATATGTTCGATGATAAATGGATATTTGGGAATAGATTCCATAATAAAATGATTGTCTATGTAACTAATTTCATCGGCTTTAAAAAAATCAAGATTAAAGAAAGTTTTACTAAATGAATTCCAAAAATAAGACTCGTCTTTAGCATTTTTAAATCCTCTAATTTCAACAAACAGCTTTGGATCAAATCGTTGTTGATGCGCAGACATAAAAATGAATCTAGAAAAAGAAAGAAGTGAGCCTCGACCCTTCCCCCTGAAAGCTGGCTTGAGAAATAAAGTTCCTAGCTCGGAATATGGCTGCTTGCAAAGGTGAAGAGAAAGTACATCTAAGTCCTTAGTGAAATTGAGAGATTTAGATTCAAGCTGTGAAATAGACTTCTCAAAAAAAACTGAAGGCTTCTTCAATGAAACAGAGGTATATATAGCTGATAAACCAACTATGCGGCCATTGTCTTCGAGCACGAATAAATAACTATCTTGATTGGGTTTCTTGGTTTGTTTATTTCGAGATTTTTCTGACCAGGCAATTCTTTCTTTAATCTCTTTAGGCGTTTTTGGCATGGTGGTCATGCCTTTGCCAGAATGCTTGACTAAATGTTCAACACTTTTAAAATCTGAATTTTTTACAAGCCTTACAACTTTCATAAAGTCATTATAGCAACTATAGGCTCATGGGAGTGGTGATTGGGATTGGATAAATCGCTATTTCAATTTACAAATAATTTCATTATAAAATTTTTCCATGCCTTCGATCTTTTCCTCTAAAGAAGCATCATTCATCGTCCCATAGAGCATCCATGGATATGTGGTCATGGTCGTGACACCTAGATCTTTCATTTGACCAAAACCTTCAAGACTAAAAGCATCCCAGCAACTAAAGCAAATAAATTCATAATTCTCTTTGGGAGGTAGCTCTTGTCTTTTTTCATTTAATTTTGCCATTAAGGCTTCGAGTTCACTCAAACTGTGCATATCTGAAATCCAGCCATCATGCCTTGCTGCCCTGTTAAGAGCTGGCTCTGAAAAGCCGCCAACATAGATAGGAATGTCTGTTTTTGGTGAGGGCAACATCTCTAATTTTTTGAAATTAAAAAATTGGCCTTTGAAATCAACCATCTCACCCGACCAAAGTAGCTTCATAATCTCAAGCATTTCATCAGCTCGGGCTCCTCTTCGTCGGAACTCTTGACCACCCGCTTCGAATTCTTCAGGCATCCATCCCATGCCTATTCCCAAGTCAAACCGACCATTAGACACTGCATCAAGAGTGGATACTTCTTTAGCTACTCTGAGTGGATTTCTAGCCGGAAGAACATAGACACTAGTATAAAATCTAATATTTTTTGTAGCCCCAGCAAGAAAAGATAATGAATTTATGGGGTCTGGCCAATCGGTGCCCTGTTCCCACCTCACACTTCCATCATCGGTGTATGGATATGGAACTGAAAAAATTTCTGGATGGATTAAATGATCTGAGACAGCAAGGAAATCGTACCCAATCTCATCAGCGGCTATACCCAATGGTTTTATTTCATCCATTGGTAGCATTGATAGAGGTATTGCAAATTTCATATTCCCATCGCCCTGGTAACAAACCAAAAAGTTCCCATAGAGAATACTACAGCACCCGTAATGTTATGAATAGAACCGTAATAAGACTGAGAAAAATAACGTTTTGCTAATGCAAATAAGCCGAGTATTCCAAAAGCTACTGCTAACTGACCCAATTCAACTCCAAGATTGAAACTTAAGATTATCTGCCACAATCGATCCTGAGGAATACCTACTTCTGCAATTGACGAGGCAAATCCAAGCCCATGAATTAATCCAAAAAATACAGTAATCATCAAGGGGATCCATGGCGAAGAATAATGATACGTCAGACTTAAATAAATGGTTAAAAATAATGCTAAGCCTAATACTAGTAGAGGTTCTAGAACTCCAAATAACGCTAATGGAAATAATGCAATAGATGCAAAGATCAAATGTTTCATTCCCTTATCAAATTCATAATGATGCTTAAAAAACTTTTCAACAGCTAAAAGCAAGATTGAAAATCCTATTAAAATCTCAACCATCTCTGAATGCACTCTTAAAACATTCATAGCACCAAGACCAAGGGTTAAGCTATGTCCGATAGTAAACCCAGTAATGGCAATAACGAGGTTTCTACCTTGATATAGCAGAATGAGGCCTAGCAAAAATGCTAGATGATCCCAGCCACTTAGAATATGCTCGATACCTGAAATTAAATAGCCCCAATAGGAGCTTTGATTTGTGTTGGGTTGAGATAAAGCATTAATCTGCCAAACATCGGTTTGACTTGCGAACATAAATTCAGGAATGGTTTCGCCATCTATGACTCCCCTAGCAATATGGGTATGAGTAACGCCTAGGTCTTGAAATAAAGAAATTGAGACATTGGATGGTAATGTTGAGCACTTAAAATCCCAATAGAATTTTAAAACGCCAGCTGCATTATTTTCATTGAACTCTACTGGTTGATTTAGCTTACATTCATCTCCAAGAATAATTGCATCGTCTAAATAGTTTGTAAAATCTTCATATGATTGAAATTTTTTACCTGGATTTAAAGCTTCAAAAATACCCCTCTTAATGGTTCCCGTGATCCTTACCTCAACTCCACTTTCAAGATTGAGAAACTGAAACTTTGAGTAAGATTCGCTACGATTATGAGCTTCCAGCGGTAACAAAAGCGGAAAGATAAATAAAAGTAAAAGTTTTTTAGAGGTCATTTGCCTTAACAACGTCATACCAATTTCTTAAGTCCTCTAAATATTCGTCTAACAGTTCCTCCCCTTTGGATCGAATAAATTCAGACTCCACTTGTTGATAGACATCATTAAATTCAGGCGCGCTGGATATAATTTTTTGCAGCGGTACTAATAGATGAAAATTTCCATCAAGCTCTATCAGCTCACTCACCTCGCCTTCCTCCAGGCTTAATGCAATCTGAGTGAGAGAAGGCCCAATGTATTCCCTAATTTTCATTGCCGGCAGCAAAACATTAGGGAGGCTAATTACTTCATTTTCAGCAAGCTGTTTTGCAGCAGCAAGATCACCTTCAATAAGTAAGTCTCTAGCTTGATTACCAGCAATCGTTTGATTGCTCTTAAAACTTAGCTTTAAAAGTTGCAGCTTAGGGCTCGGTGTAAACAAATCTTTATTCACTGAATAGAAGTCTTCAAGATCTTGCCTCGAAATGCGTATATCATTTGTCTCAGCAATAATTGAGCCAATCATTTTTTGAATAATTGTGCTTCTAATCTCGGTATCATTCTCAATCATTCCAAGATCAATCCCTCGCTGAATCAACAACTCCTCATCGATCATTCTTTCGAGGATGTTATCTGGATCTGAGTCTATTAATCCGGTTTTCCTTGATTGAGCAATTGATTCTAAATAAATCTCATACTTTTCTTTTGAAATTGCCCTCTCATCAATTTTAGCAACCCAATTTAGCTGAGAGACATCAATCTCTTTTACAAAACTTGAGCCTATAATTCCAATGGAGATGACTCCACCCAAAATAAGCAATGGATGAATTCCAAGCCTCCATTGAAAAAAATTTTTGTGGTTTGATGTTGGGGTCAAGGTCATCTTGATATGCTCTATATCATCCTCTAGATATACCTCTCCCTGAGGAACAAAACCAAAACCCTGATAGAAATTTAAAAGCCTGTATTGTGCAGATAAACCTATCTCATAATTTGCATACTTGGATGCACAAAACTCAATGGCCTCCTGAGTCAAAATTTTTCCGGCACCTTCTCTTCTAATTTTTTCAGCAGTTAATACTCTACCAATTTCTGGCCCTTCGTAACGTTTTCCAGGCTTGGCAACTCTAAGATAGCCCACCAACTCGTTGTTTTGATAAGCAAGCAGATGATCACAATCTTGATCTTTAAAATCAGCATCAATAAATGGACAATCCTGCTCAACAACAAAAACTTGCTGACGAAGATTGAGCAATGCATATAATTCATCTTTTGTTAGCGCGGAGTACGATTTCCATTTAATTTCCATCCGATGATTATATTTGTTTTATTCCGTATAATCTAAATTCAAAATTAGGAGTTCTAAATGAGTGAGTTATACAACATTAGCGTTAAAGACATTGAATTAAATTCAGTGGATTTAAGTAACTATCAAGGAAAAACACTATTAATTGTGAATGTTGCTAGTAAATGTGGGTTTACTCCTCAATACAAAGACCTGCAAAGTCTATATGAAAAATATAGAGATCAAGGATTGGAGGTGCTGGGCTTTCCGTGCAATCAATTTGGTGCCCAAGAAGCTGGAACAAATGAAGAGATTCAATCATTCTGCGATCTTACATTCAATGTCTCATTCAAAATGTTTGATAAAATTGAGGTTAATGGTTCAAATGCCAGTCCGTTATTTAAATATCTCAAGCATGAGTCTCCTGGAATCCTTGGCACAGAAGCAGTCAAATGGAATTTCACTAAGTTTCTTGTTAACAAAGATGGTCAAGTGGTAAAAAGATTTGCTCCCAAAGATGGGGAATCAGCAATTGAGTCTGAGATACAAAAAATTCTCTAAACTAAATCTTTAAGCTCATCAGCAAAGCATCCTCTTTTGGGGAGCCGCTATAATAATCTGGCCGAATGGCATCTTTATGGAATCCTCTTTTTTCATATAAAGTTATTGCTGGTAAATTAGAAACTCTCACCTCAAGCGAAATCACCTTCACTCCAATTGTTTTATTTTGAAGAATGATTTGTTGCAACAGCTTATCTCCAAGACCCTTGCCTTGGTGAGCTGGATCGATGGCAATGTTTAATAAATGTGATTCAGGGATAATTGGGGAATAGATGGCAAATCCTAAAATATCACTATCTTTATGCATCACGACTGAATAATGACCGACTTCCATTGAGGAAAGAAATTGTGCTTTTGACCATGGCATTTGATTCGTCTTATTTTCTATTTCTACAATAGATGAAATATCATCAAAGCTGGCAGGCCTGATCAAAGCAATCATTTAAGTTGATTGCAAGGGCTTGAGCTTGCTCCAAAGATCTTTCTTCAAGCTCGGATTAGATAGCATATCTTCCAATGCTGGTGAACTAATTAGGTCTAGGCCATCAAGGAAATTATTTAACTTACAAAATACTAATGTGGCTTTAAGATCAGAAGAACCTTTGAAATCTTTGATATTAAAGGGCTCTTCAGAGGAAGAGGTGATAACCCCTTGAGAGGCTGATTGATTGGGACCACTAATTGCACCAATAATAGCTTCAAGTAACTTTACCTCTTTTTCTGAGTATTCATCTACAGAATTAGCATGTAATGTTAGAATATTGTCCTTTTGAAAGAAGTAGATGTTAATTTCATCATTTTTAGTAGGATTTTTTGCATCCTCAAATAGAGGGATGCCAATTTTAGAGAGAATATACTGAGATTTATTTGATAGCATCACAAAAGCAATCATGAAAGATTTAATAAAAAAATACAAACCTTTTGAGCCTATTCCTTTGAAGGGAAGAAATTGGCCAAATGAAGTTATTCAATCAGCACCGAGATGGTGCTCAGTTGATCTGCGCGATGGAAATCAAGCTCTCATTGAACCCATGGGCCATGAAAGAAAAAAACGAATGTTTAAACTGCTTTGTGATCTTGGGTTTAAAGAAATTGAGGTCGGTTTCCCAGCAGCGTCTGAAACTGATTTTGAATTTGTAAGATGGTTAATTGAAGAAAAAAAGATTCCCTCTGACGTTACAATTCAGGTGCTAACTCAAGCGCGTGATCACATTATTGAAAGGACTTTTGAGTCTCTTAAAGGTGCTTCGCAGGCTATTGTTCATTTTTATAATTCAACCTCTACCCTGCAAAGAAAAGTTGTTTTTGATCAAGACAAAGAAGGCATTAAAAAAATTGCAACAGATGGTGCATTACTTGTAAAAGAACTTGCATTGGCTAATCCTGAAACAAAATGGTCTTTTGAATACTCTCCTGAAAGTTTTACTGGCACAGAACTCGAATACGCAGCAGAAGTTTGTGATGCTGTAGTAGATATTTTAAAAGACGTGTCTTCTGCAAAAATCATTATCAATCTTCCTGCGACTGTGGAGATGGCAACTCCTAATGTCTATGGCGATCAAATAGAGTGGATGAATGAAAATTTAATGAATCGAGAAAGTATTTCTCTTTCATTGCATCCGCACAATGATCGCGGAACAGCAGTTGCTGCCTCTGAGTTTGGTCTAATGGCTGGCGCTGATAGAGTTGAAGGAACCTTATTTGGAAATGGAGAGAGAACTGGTAATGTTGATATTGTTACCATTGCACTCAATCTATTAACTCAGGGAATAGATCCAGAGCTTGATTTTTCTGATATTAATGCAGTTATTAGAGAAGTTGAGTACTGCAATCAACTTCCAGTTCATCCAAGACATCCGTATGCAGGAGATCTTGTTTTCACTGCCTTTTCGGGGTCTCATCAAGATGCAATCAAAAAAGGGCTTAATGCTCTAGCAAAGTCAAACAACCCAGAATGGGAAGTCCCCTATCTACCTATTGATCCAGCAGATCTTGGTAGATCATATGAGGCAGTTGTAAGAATCAATTCACAATCAGGTAAAGGCGGAATAGCATTTATACTTGAAAAGGATCATGGTGTTTCTCTACCTAGACGATTACAAATCAATCTAAGCGAAAAAGTTCAAAAGGTTGCTGACGAGACTGGAAAAGAAGTTATGTCTCGAGATATTTGGAAAGTTTTTGAAAAAAACTACATAGCTGTTGAAGGCAAACTTGAATTAATGAATTATGCCTTATCCTCAACAGAAGATTCCGAAGGCAATACATCAGATCAAGTAGAAATTACATTAAGAGATCAAAAGGATGAAGTGACTCTCTCTGGGGTTGGTGGAGGTCCTATTGAGGCTTTTGTATCTGCGGTCAATAATCATTTCTCAACATCAATCACTGTCTCTGATTATCACCAACATTCTGTTACCTCAGGCGCTGATGCAAAAGCTGCCGCATACATTGAATTAACTCAAGAGGGTCAAAATGAGTGGGGCGCTGGTATTGATGGCAATACAGTAAAGGCCTCTTTTCAGGCCATCGTGGCTGGGCTAAATAAACTAATTATTTAAAGTCAGGCTGACGCTTTTCTAAGAAGGCTGTAACCCCTTCCATGTTTTCTGCTGAGCCAAAAATATTATTTTGCGCTTCGGCTTCCGCATTAAACGTTTCATCATAAGACTGAGTTAATGAATCATTCATTAGCTTTTTAGTTAATGATAGGGCTTGGGGAGATCTCTTAGATAAATGCTCTGCCCATTTTTTGGTTTCAGCACTTAAATCGTCTAATTCTACTACTTTGTTAGCGATACCCATGCTCAAGCAATCTGCAGAGGAAATTTTCTTCGCTTCAATTGCATATTCTAAAGCTCTAGCATAGCCTATGGCTCTTGTTAAAAGAAAACTAAGTCCGCCATCTGGTACCAAGGCAATATTACTAAACACAGACATAATGTATGCATCTTTGGCCATAATTCTTAAATCACATGCCATAGCCAATGCGGCGCCAATTCCAGCGGCGGCTCCATTAATTGAACCAATGACTGGTTTTGGCATTTCAATAATATTCTTTAAAAAAGGATGATAGCCTCTTTGTAAAGCATCTTTAGTGTCTGACCAGGATGCATCTCTCTCAGTTAAGTCAGCGCCAGCAGAAAATCCTCTGCCCTCTCCTGTTATTACCAACACCCTGATTTGAGAATCATTTTTTACTTTTTCAGTTGCATCCCCCATATCCCAAATAAGTTGTTCATTAAACGCATTCATCATTTTTGGACGATTAATCGTTATAGTAGCTACCCTATTTTCAATATCTAAGCTTATAGTTTCATAACTCATATTTTTCTCCGAATTGATTGATTATTTCTTATTTAAGATCAAATCACCATCACAAAAAGTTAAAAAAGCACTCTTTTGATCATTATCTGCTCTTGACCAATTTACCTTTGTTTTTGCGCTAGGACTAGAATAAATAAATGCTTTTAAAATTTCGCCAATAATTTTTTTATTTGGCATGGCCACATTATTAATTTTTATCCAATATCTAATCACTTCCACACAAGTATCTTCCTCAAGCTCAAGTAAAAATTTTCTATGTAGTTTAGGGCCTCTAATATGTTCCCCAAATTGTTGAGCAAGCAGAAAATTATGAGCTTTTTTATGTTTTAAAACTAGCGAAGCTGTTTGTTGAATTTGCATGCTTGCTTGAGGCCATCGATTTGAGACTATTTTGAGAACTTCATTGCGAATAAAGTTACGATCTTGGTTATCTTCAAAGTTAGTGTTATCAGAGATAAATTTGATATTGTTATCAGACAGATATTGAGTGAGATCAGACTTGGTATAGCTAAGCCAAGGTCTTAAAAGTAATCCTTCTCCCAAAGTACGTTTTTTTATCGGCCCTTGCAGGCCATCTATACCTGTGCCTCTAAAAAGTCTAAATAAAATTGTTTCAGCCACATCATCTGCATGATGAGCCATCAACAATTGATCATGGGATTGAAGAGTATCTTGAAAAATTTTATATCTAGCATTTCTTGCAGCCGATTCAAGACCTGATTTTTTTACATTTATATTCACACCATGACTTTGAAAAGGAATATTTCTTTCCTCGCAAAATATTTTGCAGTGTTCTTCCCATTGATCTGAGTCTTGATGAAGTGAATGATTGATATGGAGTGCAGAGAGATTGCCATACAAAAGTTTGCTCTGATTAAGCTCGTAACAAAAGTGCAAAAGTGCAGAAGAGTCTCCGCCACCACTAAAGGCAACAATTATATTTTTATTAGGATCAACTAAATCAAAAAAAACTTTTGAATCAAACAAAATCAGGCACCAATTTTAAGCAAGCGCTGATAGCGTCTTTGAAGTAACTCCTCTTGAGAGAATTTTGATAGCTCTGCTATGTTTGTTAACAAAGATGATTTAATGTTTGCTGAAACCGCATCATAGTCTTGATGCGCTCCACCAATTGGTTCAACAATAATCTCATCAACGATGCCTATATTTTTTAAGTCTTTTGCTCCCACCTTCATGGCTTCAGCAGCCTCTGGAGCCTTTTCAGATTCTCTCCATACTATTGAAGCACATGCTTCGGGAGAAGCAACAGAATAGGTACCATATTCTAATATAGCGATATGATCACCCACGCCTAGGGCCAAGGCACCTCCTGAGCCCCCCTCCCCAGAAACTACGACTAAGATTTTTGTTTTTAGGCTAGACATAACAGCAAGATTTCTAGCAATTGCTTCACTCTGCCCTCTTTCTTCGCCCTCCACACCTGGATATGCCCCAGCTGTATCAATGAAAGTAATAACTGGCATATTAAATCGCTCGGCAAGCTGCATTAATCTCTTAGCTTTTCTATAACCTTCTGGCTGCGGCATTCCAAAATTTCTTTTAACTTTTTCATCAGTATCTCTGCCTTTTTCGTGCCCAATGATCATGACCGGCATGTTCTCTAATTTTGCGATGCCTCCAACCAATGAAGCGTCATCTCCAAACTGACGGTCTCCGTGAAGCTCTTCAAACTCATCAAAGATTCTTTCAATAAAATCTAGTGTGTGCGGCCTGTTAGGATGTCTTGCAACCTGAACTTTTTGCCATGTAGACAATTTAGAATAAATTTTCTTCGTCAATGTAGCTTGTTCAGATTTTAACTTATCAATCTGAGGTAAAAGTTCTGGATTATCAGAGGCAGCCAATTGCAAAGCTTCTATCTTCTCTGCAACTTCTGCAATTGGTTTTTCGAACTCTAAAATATTGATACTCATTTGTTTAATTTAATTGCCTCATCACCGAACATATCTTTAAGTATTTTGATATTTTCGGATGAAGGCATCAGTTTAAATTCATCTCCAAGCTCTATTATAGCCTCAGAGTCCTCATGAAGAATTTTTAAATGTATTTTACAGTTTCCATGCTTCCAGAAATCTCCATTTAAATTTTTTAAACTGGTCATATTGGATTGAATAGAATCATTTGGCAGTTTTCTTGCGTCGATCATTATGGATTTATTGCCTTGGCTCATTTGCGATTCGAGTGAAGTCACAGCCCCCACCTTCATCTTATACATCCTCCTGTTTAATTCTTTGGATTTGTAATCATCAATTTCAACTGACCCAGCAAAAATAAGAATAGAATTTGCCTTTAGTAATAAGTGATGTTTTTCTAAAACATCGGTGCTAACTGTTCCTTCCATGGTTCCTGTTCCATCATCAAAACTAATAAAAGCAATTTGTTTATTTGAGCGATCTCTAATTTGTCTGTATGAATTGAGTAAGCCAACTATTTTTACTCTGCTAACATCATCTGTAACTTCACCGATCGTATGAGATCTTAAATTTTCGACCATACCTTCTATTGCAATTACTGGATGTCCTGAAAAGTAATATCCAAGAGCATCTCTCTCATGATTAAGTAAATCCTCTTTCGATAAATCTTTTACATTTACGTATTTCTCATAAGGATCAAATGTTTCTTCCATTGAAGCAAAAAGATCAGATGTTCCTGCCATTTGTGCGCTGTTTTTTTGACCTTCTCTTAGCATATCTTCCATACAGGCCAGTGCTATGGATCTAGATGGTGCTAATTCATCAAATGCACCAGCTTTAGTCAAAGCCTCAATGGATTTTTTACCGCCTAATCGAATATTTACTTTTTTTGTAAGATCAAAGAGATCCTTGAAAGAATGATTTTTTCTAACTTCAATGACATGATCAATGAAAGAATCTGCTACTCCCTTAATTGCGCCCAATCCATATTGAATATGCAGATCTTCGTTAACATTAAAGTGCTTATTGCTGGTTTTAATATCTGGAGTTAATACCTTTATTTTCATCTCCTTGCATTCATTAATCAAAGTGCTGATCTTATCCGTGTTGCCCAATTCTGTTGAGAGAACGGCTGCCATAAAGTGCTCAGGAAAATATGTCTTTAAATATGCAGTTTGATAAGACAGCATTGCATAAGCTGCAGAATGAGATTTATTAAAACCATAGCCTGCAAATTTTTCAATTAGATCAAATATTTTCTCAGCAGTTGCTTTTTTAATATCATTTTGAGAACAGCCATCTACAAATATTTGCCTTTGTTGCTCCATCTCTTCAACTTTCTTTTTACCCATAGCTCTGCGTAAAATGTCAGCCTGACCAAGGGAATAGCCGGCTAAAACCTGTGCAGCTTGCATAACCTGTTCTTGATATAAAATTACCCCATAGGTCTCTGATAATACTGGCGCCAGTAATTCGTGAGGAAAAGTTACCTTACTCTTTCCATGCTTTCTATCAACAAATTCGTCATGCATCCCTGATTCCAAAGGCCCGGGCCTATACAAAGCAAGTAAAGCGACTATCTCTTCAAATTTAGTAGGCTTCAACCTTCGAATCAATTCTCGCATGCCCGTTGACTCTAACTGAAATACAGCGGTGGTTTTTCCAGAGGCAAGTAAATCAAAAACCTTGGGGTCATCTAGAGTGAGAGAGTTAAGATCTAAGGTTTTTTCATTTTTTTCACTTAGGGATTGATTAATGGTTTTTACTGCCCGATCTATTACTGTAAGAGTCCTTAATCCTAAAAAATCAAATTTAACCAGCCCAATAGTCTCGACATCATCTTTATCAAACTGAGTCATGAGTGAGTTAGATTGTGGATCAAAGTAAGTTGGACAAAAATCTGCAATTGATCCAGGAGCTATTACTATTCCTCCTGCATGCTTACCAACATTCCTAGCTATTCCCTCAAGTTTATATGCCAAATCAATGATTTCAGAAACTTCGTCCTCATCCTGAATCATTTTCTTGAATATGGGCTGAGAGCTGATAGCTTTTTCTAGAGTCATACCTGGAATGAAGGGTATCATTTTAGAAATTCGATCACCTAAAGCATAAGGTTTACCTAGAGCTCTTGCCACATCCCTGACAACAGCTCGTGCTGCCATTGTTCCAAATGTTGCGATTTGAGATACAGCAGACTTTCCATATTTCTGTCCAACATAATCAATAACCATATCTCTTTTATCCATACAAAAATCAATATCAAAATCTGGCATTGATATTCTTTCTGGATTGATAAATCTTTCAAAAAGAAGATTATGTTCAATTGGATCTAGCGCCGTTATCCCTAAAGCATATGCGACTAGCGAACCAGCTCCCGATCCTCTGCCTGGACCAACCGGAACATCATTGTCTTTAGACCATTGAATAAAATCTGCTACGATTAAAAAATAACTTGAAAATCCAGTTTCATGGATTTGCGTTAACTCATAATCCAAACGTTTTAGATAGATTTCTTTTTCCCCTGATGAATACGATTCTATAATTTTATTTAATTGCTTCTTAGAAAGCTCGGATAAAAAAGAATTAAAATCATGCTCCTCTGGAACTGGATATTCTGGCAAAAAATATTGATCTGTTGTTAGTGTTACATTACATTTTTGAGCAATGGCTACAGTATTATTTATTAAAGTATCAGGATCACAGTCGCTAAATAAGTTAGAGATATCCTTTGAAGATTTAAAAAATTGCTCGGGACTAAACAGCCTCTCACGATTTGCATCATTCAATGTCTTACCAGTATTAATGCATACTTTCGTCTCATGAATATCAAAATCTTCTTTTTGAGAGAACATAGTGTCATTGGATACAATAACTGGAATAAGAAATTCAGACGCTAATGGCAAAATACATTGTATAAATTCTTCCTCAAAGCTTTTACCTACCCTTTGAAGTTCAATACAAAAATCATCCTGAAAGGTTTCCTTGAAAGAGAGTAATTCTGTTTTTAAATCTTGATTCTTTTTAAGTTTAGCTAGATTAAAAATAGTTGATGAGGAGCCCCCAGCAATTACTATAATATTTCCAGCACAACTACTTAAATCTTCAAAAGTTATAGAAATATAGTCATTTTCTTGCTGGAGTTGAGATTTTGAGATAATACCCATTAAAGACTTTAACCCTTCATTATTTTTTGCAAGGCAAAGAATTTCACCAAATTCTCCAGCATGTGATTTTAAGTTAAGAGTAGTGCCTGCTATAGGCTTAATACCTGCTGCCTCGGCCTTATTAAAAAATTTCACCATGCCAAACATATTATTCAGATCAGTCAGAGCGACCGCAGGCATATTTAACTTCTGAGCATTTTCAATAATCTCATTGATTCTAAGCAATCCCCTGGAAATACTAAATTCAGATGAAACTCTAAGATGAATAAAAGAAGTTTGCATAAAATTAAACAATGACTCCTTTGAATGACTTGCGATGAAAGGATGTATAACCTGACTCCTTAAGAGTAGTTAGGTGATGGATAGTTCCATACCCTTTATTTTTTACAAAATTATAAATTGGGTATTTTTTATCTATCTCTTTCATGAAATCATCTCTATGTACTTTGGCGATAATTGAGGCTGCTGAAATTTCTGAAATTAGCTTATCACCCCCAATCACTGCCTTACAATTTACCTTAATATTTGGGATAAATTTTCCATCAACATAAACTAAATCTGGTGTAATGGATAAATTCATTATAGCTTCTTGCATGGCAAGCAATGTCGCTTGATGAATATTTATCTCATCAATTTTATCATTTGAGACACTGGCAAAACTATAAATAGATTGTTCTTTAATTATTTTAGCTAAGGTCTCTCTTTTGATGGAAGAAATTTCCTTCGAGTCTCTTAATCCTGATATAGGATTTTTTAAAATTACTGCTGCAGCTGTCACTGGACCAGCCAAACACCCTCTTCCCACTTCATCAACCCCAGCAATAATCACAATAGATCATTAATTGCTTTTGCAGCAACTTCAAAACCTTCTCCACGCATAGAGTCATTAATCTCTGAGAGGTAAGATTGATAATGTTCAGGCTTAGAAGATATTTTAGAAAAACTACTAACAATTGATTCAGGCGTTAAATCATATTGAATTAATTCAGGAAAAATATGCTTCTGAAGAAGTAGATTTGGCAGCCCAACAAATGGCGTTCTAACCAGTCGACTTAAAATTGCATAATTTAGTTTATTTGTTTTATAGCAAATAATTGGAACTGAGCCTAAAACAGCTGCCTCTAAAGAAGCTGTGCCCGATGTAACAATTGAAATTGAAGATAAGCTAAGAAAATCTTGAGCGGAATCAATGGATAGTTTGTAAGGAATTTCATTAATACCTTTTGTTGATTGAATCATCTCAGCTAATTTTTGATTTGCAGCTGGTATTACAAAATATCTATTTGAATTCAAGTTATGAAGTTTTTTTGCTGCTGCAACATAAACCGGCATCAATTGAGAAATTTCGCTTACTCTGCTTCCAGGCAAGATGCTAATCAATTCTTTTGAAGAATCTAGGTTATATTTTGAAATAAGCTCTTGCTTGTTTTTAGGTTGTAGTTGGCTAAATGGATGGCCCAAAAAAAAGCTATGCATGTTTTTTTTATCATAAAAATCACATTCAAATTTAAATAAGCACATTGTTAAATCCACATATGCTTGGATGGCTTTAATTCTATTTTCTCTCCATCCCCAAACTGAGGGACTTACTACCTGAATTGTCTTGATACTCTTTTGATTGAGCTTTTTATGAAAAAACATATTGAAATCCGGTGAGTCAACGCCAATAAAAATATCAATATCATTTGAAATAAAGAGATTGAATAGTTTTTTTCTAATTGAAAAAATTTTTGGAAGATTAATTAATGGATCAATTAGACCCATTACATGAAGGTCCTGATAATCAATTTCTGGAGGCGTGACAATAGTTCCAGCATTCACCTCAGGCCCACCTAAACCATACAAATCAACATCAAAGATATTTTGTAATGATTGGACAAGTTTTGATCCCAGCCTATCCCCAGAGTGTTCGGCAGCAATGATGCCTACTTTTATCTTCTTTTTTGACACCTATCGAAGTAAGCCTCTTTCAGATCTTTCTACCGAAGAAATAAAAGTCGTAAGCGCCTGATTATTATCTTTATTCAATGCATGCAGGTATTTAATTGCATCATCGAGAGAATAACCTTTTCGATAAATAATTCTGTAAGCTTTTTTTACTAAGTTTACTGAATCAGTATCAAAATTATTTCGCTGCATTCCAATGGTATTCAAGCCTATTGGCCTCGCTGGATTAGCGGCAACTTTTACAAATGCAGGCACATCCATGGTAATTAATGTATTCAAACCTGTAAAAGAATAATCGCCTAATGAGCAAAATTGATGAACCAAGGTAACAGCTCCAAGAATTACATTATTTCCAACCGTGACATGCCCAGCCAAACCAGCAGTATTTGCAAATACGTTATGATTACCAACCACGCAATCATGGGCAATATGTGAATAAGCCATAAACAAATTTTCATCGCCTATAACCGTTTTAGACTTATCCTGAACAGTCCCACGATGAACTGTAACACCCTCTCGAAAAATATTATTTTTACCAATCTCTAAAGTAGTAGCTTCACCATTGTATTTTTTGTCAGGAGTATCCTCGCCAATAGTAGAGAATTGATAAAAAATATTACCAGCCTCAATTTTAGTTGGTCCCTTGATAACAACATGAGAGTGTAGAATGCAGTCTGGGCCTATTTCTACATCAGGTCCTATAACGCAAAAGGGACCGATTTTCACAGATTGATCAATTTTTGCAGAAGGGTCTATAACTGAATTAGTCATACTTACTTAGGTCTGTCTGCACAAAGAATCGTTGCCTCACAAACATTTTTTCCGTCTACTTCAGCCTTACAATCGAATTTCCAAATCCCTCTTTTTTCAGATCGAATGCTTGCATATAAATTAATAACTTCACCAGGACTTACCGGATTTTTAAATCTCACTTTATCAGCACCAGCAAAATAATAGATGCTTCCTTCTTCCGGGGTCTTGTCCATAGTCATAAACCCTAAAATACCAGCAGCTTGAGCAAGAGCTTCAATAATTAAAACTCCAGGCATGACTGGCTTATTAGGAAAATGTCCGTTAAAAAAATCTTCATTAATTGAAACATTCTTTTGTGCATGAATACTCTTACCCAATTCAACCGAAACAATTTTATCCACAAATAAGAAAGGATATCGGTGAGGTAAGTGTTTTAGTATGTCTGAAAATTCATAGCTCATTTTGATTTCCTTTGCTTGATAAAGACAGAAGATTTAGCCCAATCTTTTTGCTCCTGTGCAGGCATTATACCGACATAATTTCCGGGCTTATCAATACTTTTAGTAATAAGGGTATGAGCGCCAATTAGAACATTATCAGCGATGTTTAAATGACCAAGGATTCCAGATAAACCGCCCATTTGAAGATTTTTTCCTATAGTGGTTGAGCCTGCTATTGCGCAAGATGCTGCAATTGCAGAGTTCTCACCCAAAATCACATTATGAGCAATATGCACCTGATTATCTAATTTAACTCCATTGTGGATTTCAGTATTGTCTATAGCTCCTCGATCAATAGTGCACCCCGCTCCAACTTCCACATTGTCACCAATTATTAACTTACCTAATTGCTCAATTTTGATGTATCCATCCTTTTGAGGAGCATACCCAAAGCCATCAGAGCCTAGTATTGAATTAAAATGAATGATGGTATTTTGTCCTAATTCAACATTCATCACCAAAGAAGAATTTGCATGCACAATAGAATTTCTACCTATTTTACATTCCGGACCTATGTAGACATTGGGGCCGATTATTACAGAATCATGCACTTCGGCTGTTTCATGCACAAAGTAAGAAATAGATTTATCAGAGTATGGATTGCGATGCCTTGTAAACATTGAAGAGATTATTGCGTACGCAGCATATGGATCTTCAGCAATGATCCCAGAAGTTTCAAGCCGCATAGATAGCTCAGGGCTTACAATAATTGCAGAGGCAGATGATTCTTTAAGAAATTTTTTGTATTTAGGATTAGCTAAAAAAGAAATGCATCCAGAGGATGCATTTTGAATTGTAGCTATAGAGCTGATGACTAGGCCGGGATCGCCAACCAGCTCACCTTTAACTTTATCAGCTAAGTCTTTAAGGCTATACGATGGCCCAGACAAACTTAGTTGCTGTCTTCGCCATTCGCCGCAGCGACATCAAGCATTGATGTTACATCATCAGTAAGATCTAGGGCCGTGTCAGCAAATAAAACATTCTCTCTTCCAAGAAGCAACTTAACCTCTTTAGCAGCAATTAATTCAGAGAGAATTTTTTGAAGAGAGGGATTTAGATCTCTAAATACTTTGTCGGCAGTTTCACTTTGTTTTGCTTGAACTTTCCCAACAATAAACTCTATGTCTTTACCTTTTTCTTGAATATCTCTTTGCATATCAGCAATTTCTTCCTGAGAAAGAGTTTCAGCATCTTTTTGGAGTTTTTCAGCAATGGCCTGACGCTCAGATTGTAATAAGGTAGCTCTTTCAATATTAGCAGCATACTCAGTTTCTTCTTCTAAAGCCTTGAAAGCATCTTGAGCAACTTGAGTAGCTAACACAGCATTACGCATATCAATCACAGCAATACCCTCTGCAGCAAAAGCTGGGATGGCTGCAAGCAATGATGCAATTAATAATGGTACAAATAATAATTTTTTCATCTTTAACCCCTTAAATGGTTGTTACATTTTATATCAATTGAAATAAAAAACACTAACTAATCTCTAAAACACTTGTCCGATGGTGAACTGGAATTCTTCGGTCCTATCAAACGGTCCATCGTTAAATGGCTGAGAAAAACTAAAACTCATTGGGCCAAAGCCTGTTATCCAAGTTACTCCAACCCCAATTGAATATCTTAAATCTTCGATAGATGGCTCAAAGCAATTAATCTGGTATTCCTGACAATCTGTAGAGAAAACATTGCCGAAATCTAAAAAGAATGCAGATCGCATAGATCTTTGGTCTTCGATCATTGGAAGTTTGAAGATGAGCTGAAGACTACCTTCAACTAAGAAGTTCCCCCCAATTGGGTCTCTTAGCTGCTGAAAACCATAAGGATTTTGGGCAATTGAATCTGGGACTCCGTCACCATCGGTATCAATAATTAATGGGCACTCTCCCGTTTTTGCATCAAATTCATAGCACGGTGATGGCGTCACCCTAGGTCCCAAAGTATTAGACTCAAAGCCTCTTAATGAACGAGGACCTCCTGAGTAAAAATTTTCAAAGAAAGGAGTTATCTCAGTGTCTCCGTATGCTCCGGTGTATCCCAATTCTCCATCAAATCCAAAAATAAGATTGGCAAAGCCTAAAGGACGATAAAATTTTTGTCGTATATTTGTTTTAAAATAAGTGAGGTCACTGCCAGGAATGGTAGCTTGCAGCATGACATCTGTTGAAGAACCATAGGTAGGAAACATACCTCTATTTAAAGTAATTCTTGACCAAACAGCTTGAGCTTTAAAAACATCAAATACTGTTCCTTCTGATGCAAGAAAATCTGCTATCTCTCTAGAGGGAAGAGAACCTGGATCGATATCGGTATTATCAAAATTAAGATTTAATCCTATTCTTTGGGTATCGCTAATAGGATAACCAAACTGGACACCTCCGCCCATGGAGTTTGTTAGATAATTTGCAACATTATACTCACCATAATCGGTCACCCTATAATAGAGACTATATCCCCTGCTGACACCATCCATTGTGAAATAGGGATCAAAGAATGATACGTTATAGGCTTCCTGATAAACACTTTTATTGATGCCTAAATTAAACCTATTACCTGAACCAAGAAAATTATTATCCGATAAATTTAAGCCTAAATTCATCCCAAAATCACTGTAGCCAATCGAGCCTCCAATGCTAGAAGTGCTCTCTTCCTCAACAGTAAACTCAATATCCACTTGATCTTCTGTGCCTGGTACTGCGATTGTTTCTACATTAACCTCTTTAAAGAAACCCAGTCTTTCTAAGCGAACTTTCGATCCTTCAATTAAATTATCAGAAGCCCATGCTCCCTCAAACTGGCGCATCTCTCTTCGCAGAACTTCATCATTTGTTAAATAGTTGCCTGCAAATAAAATCTTTCTTGCATAAGTTCGACTTCCAGGTTGCACAAGGAAGAAAAGAGATACAGTATTATCATCTTGGCTAATTTCAGGATTTCCGGTGACCTCAGCAAACGTATAGCCTTCATTACCCAAGAGATTAACAAAATATTCTTCAATTTGAGTTATTTGTGCTTGAGAGTAAATTTGATCTTTTTGACTATCAATAACAGGTGTATACATTTGCTCATTTAAGGGCATGTCACCTATAACAGTTACTTCGTCAATGGTGTATTGCTCCCCTTCAGAAATACTTAAGGTAATAAAAATATCCTTTTTATCTTTTGAGACAGAAACCTGTGAAGATTCGATGGAAAATTTTAAATATCCTCTATCGAGATAAAAAGATTCTAAATTTTCTATGTCACCTTGTAATTTTTCTTTTGAGTATTTATTTTTATTCGAGAGAAAGGAGTACCACTTACCCTCCTTAAGCTCAAAACCGGTCATCAAATCTTCATCAGAAAAAAGTTCATTGCCGATGATGTTAACTTTTTTTATTTTAGCGCTTTCACCTTCATCAATGATGATCTTTAGCTCAATGGTATTTCTTGGCTTGTCAACGGTCTCAATCTCTACATTTGCACCATATCTGCCTTGGGAAGCATACTGTCTGACCAGCTCACTCTTCATGCCATTTAGAGTAGAGCGTTTATATACTTGGCCTTCTGCAATGCCAGCACCCTCAAGCCCTGTTAACAAATCCTCTGATTTTAATGCTTTATTGCCCTCTAGCTCAATCGCAGAGATAGATGGTCTTTCCAATACACTTATAATTAAGGCATTTCCATCTTTGCCGATTTGAATATCATTAAATTGAGCAGTGGCAAATAATGCTCTAGAGATTTCAGAAACTTTTCCTTGATTCATTGTGTCACCAACATTCACTGGGATAGCAGTGAAGATGCTTCCAATAGAGACTCTTTGCAAGCCAACTATCCTTATATCGGTGATCAAAAACTCATCAAACGCAGCAGCTGAAAATGATATGAAAGCAAGAAAGTACAGCGATATTTTTTTCATTTGAAAGATTACAAAAATTTAGAGATATCGTTAAATACAGCAAAGATCATAAGAAATCCAACTGCCACCCAACCTGACATATAAAATAGATTTTCCATCTTTTCTGGCATAGGTGAACCCCGAACAGCCTCAATGCCCAGCATAACAAGTTGGCCGCCATCTAGAACTGGAATTGGCAATAGGTTTAATACTCCCAAACTAATACTTAACAGAGCCATGAGATATAAAAATGGCATAAAACCAGCTTTAGCAGTATCTCCAGCCATCTGAACAATACCAATTGGACCACTAAGATTTTGCGTGCCTAAATCTCTGGTAATCATTTTGCCAACAAAGGTTAATGTTTTAATACTCAGGTTATATGTTTCATAGGCTCCTTTTGAAAGAGAGTCAAAAAAGGATCTTTTTAAGCCAGGCATTATGCCTATATATTTTTCTTCGTTGCCATCAGTATTTATTCTGGTGCTCAGCGGTACATTTAAGTATAAAGTTTGCTCAGCTCTAAGAATCTTTAAATCTAAATCTGAGCCTTGATAGTCTTGTAAAAATACTCTTAGATCCTCAAATGACTTAACAGACTGACTGTTCACGGCTAAAATACGATCATTAATCATTAATCCACTTTTGGCAGCTTCTGAATCTTTTGCGATTACACCTACAGTAGGTTGTAATTTCATGGATAAATCAAAACCCATAAAATTTTCTGGTGCATTTTGCTCGTCCGGGTTTGAAAGATAATTTTCCACAGGAACAGACACCGTATATTCAGATGCGCGTGAGCCGGTGATAAAATTAAAATTAATCATTCCATTGGTTCCGGACAGTGAAAGCAACTCTAGCCTAATATCCTGAAGGCTAGAAACTTGTTTATCATTAATAGAAATGAGGATATCCCCCGTCTTGAGCGAAGAATTACTCTGGAGGTATTGAGAGGAAATATTAGATACCTCGGGGATAAATTGACGCTCAACGGAATTAACAAAGATTACAGATAAAATGCCTATAGCAAGTATAAAATTTGCAACTGGGCCCGCCAGCATAACGAGTGCCCTTTGCCACTTCGGCTTGCTTTCAAAGGTATTCTCATTTTGCTCAGGAGTTAATGGTTGCTGAAGTTCTAATTCCTCTACTGCCGCTTTCTCTGTATGAAATGCTACATATCCGCCCAACGGAAGTGCAGATAGAGCAAATTCAGTACCATGCTTATCAAGTTTTTTATAGATAACTGGACCCATGCCTATTGAGAAGCGATAGATATGAATGTTACACATCCTTCCAACAATAAAATGCCCAAATTCATGTATGGCAATGAGAACGCCTAGTAGTACTATTGCTGAAAGTAGATAAATCATATTATTGAAAAATTTAGTTTAGGGATTTTATCACCTTCTCTGCTTGAATGCGTGCTTGTTTATCATAATCAAATATATCGTCTAATGTGTTCACCTTAGAACATGAAAAGTGATTAAAAGTTCGTTGAATAACTTGATATATATCAACAAAATCAATCTTTTTAGTCAGGAAGGCATCTACCGCAATCTCATTGGAAGCATTGAAAATAACCCCTAGGTTTCCTTTCTTATTGCAGACTTCTCTGGCCATCTCAAAAATGACATCTCTTCCATCTGAAATTGGCTCAAATGATAAATTTAATCCAGGAAAATCAATTACTTCAAAATTAATGGGTAGCCTTTGATCCAAGCCTAGCGCATTTGCAATTGGCACTTCCATATTTGGATTGCTCATCTGAGCTATGGTAGACCCATCAATAAATGTAACCATTGAATGAATAATACTTTGAGGGTGAACCACAATCTCGATCTGAGATTCAGGAATTTGGAAAAGATAATGAGCTTCAATTAACTCTAAACATTTATTAACCAAGGTTGCAGAATCAATCGTAATTTTGGTGCCCATGCTCCAGGTAGGATGTTTTAAGGCATCTTGTAATGTCACTCCACTCAACTCCTTAAATGTCTTTTCCCTGAATGGACCTCCTGAGGCAGTGATCATAATTTTAGAAATTTCTTTTAGATCTCTATGCGGAGGAAAACATTGATGTATAGCATTATGCTCACTGTCAACTGGAATGATTTCTGAATTTTTGGTTTGAGCAAGCGGCATTAAAATATCACCAGCGGCAACTATGCTTTCTTTGTTTGCAATAAGAATAGTTTTACCAGCATCAATAGCAAAATAGCTTGCTTTCAAACCAGCAAATCCAGAGATTGCTGAAATTACGATGTCAACGCTTGGATCTTGAATCAGTGCTTGTAATTCGTTTTCAGTATTGAGGATATTTGAATGTGATTGAAACAAATCATGTGATTTATCAAGATGAGATTCAGCTATGAAAATATGCTCTGGACTAAACTCTTTTGCTATTTGTTGAGCCTTATCAAGGTTGCTTCCAAGCCCAATACCAAATAAATGAAAATGTTCTTTATTTTGCCTTATTACATTTAGGCAGCTATCTCCAATGCTGCCCGTTGCTCCCAATAAAACAACATTCTTCATGCCATTAACTTAGTTAATATAATAAAAATTGGCACAACGGCAATATGTGAATCTAAACGATCCCAAATACCACCATGTCCAGGAATTAATGATCCGCTATCTTTTAAAGACTTATCTCTTTTGAGCTGACTTTCAAAATAGTCACCAATAAATGCAAAAGGCAGGCTAATTAATGAAGCTGCTACTAAATCAAATGAAATTAAGTTGAACAAATATATTACTGATACAAAGATTGCGACAAATGCAATCCCGCCCAACAAACCTTCGATGGTTTTATTTGGACTAATTTCTGGGAATAGTGGAGTTTTACCAATGCTGCTGCCAACTAGATAGGCCCCAACATCAGCTAAAACAGTATTAAATAAGATTACAAAAAGTACAAAAAATTTATTTATATTATTAAATTCTGAAAATACTATTAAATATATGAGGCCATACACAAAGCCAAGCACTAATAAAAACCCTAAATAGTTATTATCAAAACTGAAGAATGTTGAACTTTTATTTGTTATCAAATAAAAGCCATATATAAACCAGAAAATTGAGATAATCAAAAGAAAGAAATCTATAAAGCCTTTTGTGTAAAAAATAGAGAATAGAACAAGGGTTACAAAAAATATGATTTGCTTTAAATCTATTTTTAACTCAGATAGCATAAGCCATTCTTTGATCAGCAGAAATCCAGCAGCCATTACAAGGGTCAAAATAAGGAAAATATTTTGTAAGTATAGGACTCCAAATATACAGAAAACTAAACTTAATGCAGCGGGCAATCTTTGAAGGATATTTTTATAAAGTTCGTTTGCCAAAACGCCTCTCCGTATTTGAAAATGCTTCTAAGCACTTTATAAATTCCTCTTCCGTAAAATCTGGCCAGAGTGTGTTTGTAAATTGAATCTCAGTATAAGCTAAATGATATAACAAGAAATTACTTATTCGGTGATCTCCACCAGTTCTAATTAATAAATCTAGTTCACTAATAGGCGCTTTTAGGTATCTAAAAAAAATCTCATTAGAAATATCTTCTTCAGAAAGTTTTCGTGATTTAATATCGCTTGCAATTAATTTTGTTGCTTCAATTATATCTGCACGGCCTCCATACCCAAGTGCAATATTTAATTTAAGTCTTGGATCTTCAAATGCAGTCGCTCTTTCAGCTTCTTCGATCGCACCAACAACATCATCTCCAAAAGAGGAATAGTCTCCAAAAAAATTTAATCTTACCTCTTGATTAACTAATTCTGGAACTTGGGAATCTATCGCGCTAATAATTAGTTTTTTAATTCCAAGAATTTCTTTTTTAGGGCGCGACCAGTTTTCAGTACTAAAGGCATATAAACTGAGAGACTCTAACTGAGCTTTTGCCGCAGACTCAACAATTTTTCTAACAACATCAACACCTTTTTCATGTCCTGAAGTAACATTTAAAGCATTCTTTTTGGCCCATCTTCCATTGCCATCCATGATAATTGCAGCATTAATCCCTTGAAGGTTGAGTGATGATTGCTTCTTTTCTGCCATTCTGGCTGGGTATGAAATAACTAAATTTCTATTAAATCTTCTTCTTTTTGTTTTAGCTCTGCATCAACAAGGCCAATAAAATGATCAGTTTCCTTTTGAACTAGATCTTCGATCCGCTTGAGATCATCCTCAGAAAAATCTCCAGCTTTTTGTTGATCTTTTGCAGTATTGTTTGCATCCCTTCGAGTATTTCTTATAGATATTCTAGAATTCTCAGCTTCATTTCTTGCTTGTTTGATATACTCTTGACGAGTCTCTTCTGTTAAAGCAGGCATTGTCAGCCTAATCAAATCACCACTTGTGCTTGGATTTAAACCTAAATCGGATGCCATAATTGCTTTTTCTATTTCTCCAATAAGAGATTTATCCCACGGAGAAATAGCCAAAGTTCTTCCTTCCTCTACAGAAATATTTGCAGCTTGATTGATTGGAGTGGGATTTCCGTAATAATCAATTTTAACAGAATCAAGAATGCTGGGATTGGCTCTACCTGTTCTAATTTTATTAAATTCATGAGCTAATGAATCAATAGCTTTCTGCATCTTAGGTTTAATTTGATTAATAATTTCGTTCATAACTATGATATTAATGTTCCAATTTCCTCACCGCAAGCAATTCTTTTCAAAGCATCTGGATGATTTAGGTTAAATACTTTCAAGGGTAGACTGTGATCTCTAGCTAGAGTTAAAGCCGTTGCATCCATAACTTTGAGGTTTTTTTGAATTGCTTCATCAAAGGAAAGAGATGAATAAAATGTAGCATTTGAATCTTTTTCAGGATCAGCAGAATATACTCCATCAACCCTGGTTGCTTTCAACATAATGTCTGCTTCTGTTTCAATAGCTCTGAGACACCCTGCGCTATCGGTGGTAAAAAATGGATTGCCGGTTCCAGCTGTGAAGATAACAACGAAATCGTTAGATAGAAGTTGAATTGCTAGCCGTCTATCATAGTGCTCTGCAACACCAGACATTGAAATGGCTGACATAACTCTAGTCTTGACTCCCGCCCTTTCTAAAGCATCTCTTAAAGCAATACCATTCATAACAGTTGCTAGCATACCCATATGATCACCAGCGACTCTATCCATTCCTGCTTTACTTAATTTCTCACCCCGAAAAAGATTTCCTCCTCCTATGACAATTCCAATCTGCGCTCCAAGCTCTTTGCAATCTTTAACAGATTGAGCCATTTGGTCTAATATTTTAGGATCTATTCCATGATCATCATCTCCAGCAACAGCCTCTCCGCTAAATTTTACGAGAAGGCGCTTATAGGAGAGTGATGTCATTGTTGGAGTTGTTCAGCTACCTCTGCTGCAAAATCTTTAACCTCAACTTCTATCCCTTCACCAACTTTAAAGCGAGCAAAAGATATAATTGATGTGCTGTTTTCTTTTAATAATTCTTCGATTGATTGATCTGGATTTTTTACAAAGCCTTGAGAAACTAAGGTAACCTCAGACAGAAATCTCTTAACCTTACCTTCAACCATTTTTTCCATAATGGATGCGTCTTTTCCAGATTCCTCTGCTTGGGCTAAAAATATTGATCTTTCTCTCTCAAGTAGCTCAGGATCAATATCATCTGATTGCAAGCAGCTCGGATTTGTTGCAGATACATGCATAGCTAAATCTTTTGCCAATTCTTTATTATATGAATCAATAGAAACTAAAGCGGCCAACCTTCCGTCTGAATGAACGTATGACCCAATACAACCACCAGATGGAACTTGAAGCGTTTCAAGTCTTCTTAACTGGATATTCTCTCCAATAGACTGAATTAATGATTGCCTCTTCTCTTCAAATGCCGAGTTCAAATCAGCAATATCATTTACTTGATTGCTGGAAAGATACTCAGCAACATCGTTGGCAAAATCCTTGAACTGAGAATCTTTAGCAGCAAAATCTGTTTCTGAATTAATTTCTACAAGACTGGTGTATTCAGAATTCTCTGCAATCTTTACCTCGCCATCAGCAGCAACTCTTGAAGCTTTTTTCTCGGCCTTTAGTGAGCTATTTGCTCTCAGAAGATCTACAGCCATTTCTAGATCACCATCTGTTTCAACAAGTGCCTTTTTGCATTCCATCATGCCTACGCCAGTCACCTCTCTTAGTTCTTTAACTTGGCTTGCAGTAATACTCATTTTTCTTCCTTAGAATCTTCGGTAGCATCCTCTGATGCGCTTGGTTTTTCAGCAGATATTTCATCAGGTTCGCCCGTTGATTCATCACTTTTATCAGCCGTTTCCTCTGTAGATTCCTCAATTGCTTCGTCTGCTTCAATTGGCAAATCTTCTTCTGGCTCACTTAACTCAGCTTCTTCAACAAGATTTAATGCTTTCCCAGAGGTAACTGCAGCCTTTTTAACTTTCACAGCTGGTGCCTCATCATCAGTTTGTATATTTAGAGCTCCGCCCTTAGAAGACGCCAGGCCTCTGGCACAAGCTTCACTAATGACTTTTGTGATTAATCGAATGGATCTAATTGCATCATCATTACCAGGAATAATGTGATCTATTCCTTCTGGATTTGAATTAGTATCAACAAGAGCAATGATTGGAATGCCCATTTTCTTAGCTTCTGTAACAGCTATTTTTTCATATGCAACGTCGACGACAAATAAAGCATCTGGCAGACCTTTCATATCTTTAATACCACCAACACTTGCATCTAACTTTTCATATTCTTTTGTGATATCTACAGCTTCTTTTTTTGAAAGTTTGTTGATTCTTCCTGATGACTGCAACTCTTCAATATCTAAAAGACGTCTAATTGAGCCTCTTATCGTTTTCCAGTTGGTTAAGGTTCCGCCAAGCCATCTTTTATCAATATAAGGTAAGCCGATAGAAGAGGCTGACTCTTTTATGGTTTTAGATGCAGAGCGTTTAGTGCCAACAAATAAAATTCTGTTACCTTTAGAACAAATCTCTTCAGCCTTTGATGCAGCTGCATTAAGACATTCTTGAGTCATCTCAAGATCAATGATGCTAATTTTTTTTCTAGTATCAAAAATAAAGGATTCCATTTTAGGATTCCAAAACCTTTGCTGATGGCCAAAATGAACGCCTGCATTTAACAGGTCTTTTATAGAAACAATACTCACAATTTCCTCCGGGGTTATTACTCCGGTACCTCATAATGTTGACTCATTTTCATGAGCACCCCAACAATAATCCTCTTGGTACCTTCGGGATTTAAAGTTCGTGTATTCTATAGAAAAGTTGGAATAGATTAAAGCTTTTTATTCAAGAAGTCAGCAAAGCTATACTCTCCAATTTCTTGGGAGTGAATCCACTTGGCAGCTTGCAAAGCACCTCTGGCAAAAACATTTCTAGAGTTTGCGATATGTTGAAAAGTTATAACTCCATCTGCATTTTTAAAAATAATTCTATGAATTCCAAAGATATCGCCAATTCTTTGAGATTGAACTTCAATAGGGCTATCTATTTTGCTTCCAGGCAAATTTTCTAAGAAACTTTGAATTTCTATCGCTGTTCCAGAAGGAGAATCTTTTTTATTTGTATGATGAATCTCAATGATTTGACACTTTGAAGGAGCGCTAATTGATAATAGATACTGCTCTATTGAGCTCTTCAAATTTGCAATTCCAAGTGACATATTTGAAGCAAGTAATATAGGTATAGATTTTTTTGCAGTGCTGACTATCTCTAAATGCTCATCTGAAAGGCCTGTAGTACCTGATATTAAAGGTATCGTATTCTCAATACAATAATTAGCACAAGCGATAAAGCCATCTGGAGAAGAAAAATCTATTACAGCAGAGATATTATTTAAATCTTTTTCTTGAGAATGAAAATCCATGGCTTTAAAGTCAGACTGTTTGCATTGAGCTTGAATTGCCTGACCCATACTTCCATTGAAGCCATTTATTAAAATATGCAATATTCTATTTATTATGAAATTGGTCGGAAGCTTTTTTAAAAGATTGTTTTATCGGATGATGTTCTTCGCCAGCTATTGATTCAGCAAATTCCTCAAAAATCTTGAGCTGAGCTTTTGAAAGGTTTACTGGTGTTTCAACAATCACCCTGCATAAAAGATCACCTCTTCGCGAGTCTCGAACTGAAGCCGCACCTTTGCCTTTGATTCTAAAAATCTTACCTGTTTGAGTATAGGAAGGTATTTTAAGGGCAATTTTTGATTCAAGACCTGGAACGTTAATCGTTCCTCCTAATACAGCAATTTCAAATGGGATAGGTGCTTCAAAATATAAATCCCTTCCATCTCTCTCAAAAATTTCATTATTCGTAACCTGAATAGCAACATAAAGATCGCCGGTATGCCCCCCTCTTGCTGCACCCCCTTCTCCTGTGAGCCTAACTTTGTCTCCATTATCTACGCCAGATGGAATACTTACAGAAAGGGATTTGGTTTCTTGCTTAACTCCGGCCCCCCTACATGAACTACAGTGATCCTGAATAATCCTTCCTTCACCTCTACATGCATTGCAAGGTTGTTGAACTGAAAAAAAGCCTTGTTGCATTCTTACCTGACCAACGCCATTGCATTGGCTACAGGTAACAGGAGATGAGCCAGGTTTAGCCCCAGATCCAGAACAATCATCACACGATTTATCTACAGGTATTTTTATTGTTTTCTTGACACCTAGAATTGCCTCTTTGAGAGATAGTTCTAGTGTGTATTGGAGATCTTGGCCTCGCGCTGTTCTACCTGAAGAGCTTCGCCCTCCAAATACGTCTCCAAAGATATCTCCAAAGATATCTCCAAAATTAAAATCTTGGAATCCAGCTCCTTGACCTCCGCCCATGCCTTGAACACCAGCATGACCAAATTGATCATAAGCTGATTTTTTTTCTGAATCAGAGAGGATTTCATACGCCTCTGCAGCTTCTTTAAATTTCTCATTAGCTGCGGGATCGTCCGGATTTCTATCTGGATGATATTTCATTGCTAGTTTTTTAAAAGCTTTTTTTAATTCTGCATCTGATGCAGTTCGAGAGACCCCTAAGACCTCATAATAGTCTCTCTGTGACATTGTTTATTTGTCTTCTTCTTTAACTTCTTCGAACTCAGCATCAACTGTATTTTCATCGCTAGCAGTCTCTTCTGCTGCATCTGAAGAGCCCTCCTCAGCTTGAGGATAAAGTTTCTGAGTTAATGGAGTTAAAACCTCATTAAGGTTTTTAGTAGCTTCTTCAATTGCTTCTAAACTATCTTGCTTGATAGCTTCTTCTAGCTTCGCGGTAGACGCTTCCACTGCCTCTTTTTCCTCATCAGTAAGATTATCTCCAGCCTCAGAAATAGACTTTCTAGTTGCATGAACAAGCATGTCTGCATTATTTTTTGCTTGAACTAGACTTTCAAATTTTTTATCGTCCTCTGCATTAGCCTCAGCATCTTTTACCATTTTCTCAATGTCATCATCAGACAATCCGCTAGAAGCCTTGATAACAATCGACTGTTCTTTTCCAGTATTCTTATCTTTAGCTGCAACATTAAGAATGCCATTAGCATCCAGGTCAAAAGACACTTCAATTTGAGGAGTGCCTCTAGCTGCAGGGGGAATATCTGCTAAATTAAATTGTCCCAAAGATTTATTTTGAGCTGCTTGTTTTCTTTCGCCTTGAATTACATGAACCGTAACTGCTGATTGATTATCTTCGGCAGTTGAGAAGACCTGAGATTTCTGTGTAGGTATGGTTGTATTTTTCTCAATTAATGGTGTAGCAATCCCTCCTAATGTCTCAATTCCAAGTGTTAAAGGGGTTACATCAAGCAAGAGCACATCTTTGGTATCACCAGATAGGACTGACCCCTGAATTGCAGCGCCTACTGCAACAGCTTCATCGGGGTTAAGGTCTTTTCTTGGTTCTTTACCAAAAAAATCTTTCACTTTTTGCTGGACCATTGGCATGCGAGTTTGCCCGCCAACAAGCAAAATATCATTAATATCACTGATTGAAAGCTTGGCATCTTCTAATGCAAGTTTCAGCGGAGCCATACTTCTATCTACTAAATCTTCAACTAGAGATTCAAGCTTAGCGCGCGTAATCTTATGAACAAAATGTTTTGGACCTGAGCTATCAGCAGTAATATATGGCAGATTAATTTCTGTTTGATCGGAGGAAGAAAGTTCAATTTTTGCTTTTTCTGCAGCCTCTTTTAAACGCTGGAGAGCCATAGGATCGCTTTTTAAGTCAAACCCGGATTCTTTTTTAAATTCATCTACAAAATAATCTATTAATTTAAGGTCAAAGTCTTCTCCGCCCAAAAAGGTGTCACCGTTTGTGGATAATACTTCAAACTGATGTTCGCCATCTACCTCAGAGATCTCAATGATTGAGATATCAAAAGTACCGCCTCCAAGATCATATACAGCAACAACCGAGTCACCACTATGTTTATCTAAGCCATATGCTAATGCTGCAGCAGTTGGCTCATTTATTATTCTTTTTACTTCAAGACCAGCTATCTTGCCAGCATCTTTTGTTGCTTGTCTTTGAGAATCATTAAAATAAGCTGGTACAGTTATGACTGCCTCTGAGACATCATGACCTAAATACTCTTCTGCAGTTTTCTTAAGTTTTTTTAAGACTTCTGCTGAGATCTGAGGGGGGGCTAATTTTTTATCATCTACTTTGACCCAAGCATCTCCATTATCAGCCTTCATAATTTCATAAGGCACCATATCCATATCTTTTTTTACTACATCGTCATCAAATCTTCTACCAATAAGCCTTTTGATTGCATATAAAGTCTTTTCTGGATTTGTAACAGCCTGTCTTTTTGCAGGAGCGCCAACCAAAACCTCATTGTCATCTGAATAACCGATTACTGATGGAGTTGTTCTACCTCCCTCAGCATTTTCAATAACCTTTGGTTGTTGTCCTTCTACGACAGCTAAACAACTATTTGTTGTTCCTAAATCAATTCCTATAATCTTTGACATAATCTTTTCCTAATTTTTAATTACGGAAACTCTAGCAGGTCTCACAACCCGATCATGAAGCTCCCAACCCCTTTGAAATATATTTTCAATTTCATTATTTTCTTTCTTTGGATCCTGTGAGGTCATTACAGCCTCGTGCTTTACTGGATCAAAGTGTTCATTAACTGGGTAGATGGGTCTAATACCAAATTTATCAAGTGCTGATTCAAAAGATTTCAGAGTTAACTCTACCCCCTCTCTATCTTCTTTTGTTGAATCTTTAGAGAAGTTATTGAGCGCATGCTCTAGATTATCAACAACAGGCAATAATTCATTAAGCAGTCTTTCTATGCCGTATTTATGAGCTTTTTCAATGTCAGCAGTATTTCTTTTGAAGGCATTATCAAGTTCAGCTCTTGATCTAAGCAATGCCTCCTCAAGATCCTTAATTTTTTCCTCTGCATTCTGGTTTTCATCAGCCTCTTGATCTAAAGAATCTATAACTTCTTCAATCGATTCATCCTCTTCTAAAGTGTCCTCTGCATCAATAGAATCATCTTTAAGGTCTGTTTTATCTTCTGCTTTTTGTTTTTTAGCCATCTTTGTATCCAATTAATCAATATATTGGGATGACCCATGATGAGTTCAAGGGTTAAAAGATAATTTATTTAATGGGTTTTACGTATAAAACCATGCTGTGATCAACTATTTCATAGCCCATTTCATTAGCAATTGATTCTTGCCGTTTTTCGATCAGCTCATCATGAAACTCAATTACCTTACCAGTTTCTAAACATACCATGTGGTCATGATGATCATCAGGAGTAATCTCATAGACTGCATGTCCTTCTTCAAAGTTATGCCGCATAACTATTCCGGCAGATTCAAACTGAGTTAACACCCTGTATACAGTCGCCAAGCCTACGTCTTCACCAGAAGTAATAAGCTGCTTGTATATGTCTTCAGCGCTTAAGTGACGATTATCGCTAGATTCCAGTGCTTCTAAAATTCGTATTCTAGGAAGGGTTGCTTTTAAGCCAGCTTTTTTTAATTCAGTATTTTCTTTACTCATGAACTTTTCGATGTATCCTCTTTCAAAGTATAATCAAATCATCTCATGAAGCAATTAACAAAAGCCTTTTTAATCATTATTTTGTCTCTTGGTGGGGTATCGAACTGCTCATCTTTAGCCCCATTTAAAGTTGCGGTCCTGCAAGGCAATATTATTGAAGATGAGGACGTAGAGCAACTTGTAAAAGGTCTCTCAAAAGATCAGGTGCAATATCTACTAGGAACTCCTCTGCTTAACAGTCCCATTCATCAAAATAGATGGGATTATTTTTATTCAGTTAAAGTTGGTGAAATGGTTGTTGGTGAAAAGAAATTGTCATTGTCATTTGATATTAATCAGAGACTAGATACATGGGTGCTTGAAGAAACTACCCTGGCAGATAACTAAGAATCTTTTTCTAAATTCGCTTTATTTTTTCTTCTTTCTTTAGGGTCTTGAAAAAGTGATTTATAAATTTCTAATCTCTCCCCTTGAGACATCCTATGATTAATCGGCTTGGCCTTATATTTTCCATCTAACTCCTCCCCATTGATTCCAACTCTTAATAAATTGATTTCTTCTTTATGAATCTTTTTCACCTCTGACAATTCTAGAACTTCTTTTGCAGTAATGCTTTCTGAAACATCAAGCTCTAAAAAAGTAGAATCAGCTCCATTTTGAATAGACACATATATCTTCATTTTAACAATTGATTTGCAAAAGCATTTATGAATTTGTGGCCAATGTTATCTATCATGGATTGAGTAGCAATAATTTTCAGAACAAATGGAAGAGTAAATTTAGTTTCAAATTTTACCTTTGTCTGATTTTCATTAATTGCTTCTAAAGCCCATAGCGCATAAAAATCTAAAAAAGGGCCCTTTGATTGGGTTATCCTAATCTCTTGACCGTTAGTTTGATTGTTCGATTCAAATGCATAGGTTTTGTTAAGCAATGAAAAAACTAATCTGCCCATGACGCAACCCCCTTCATCATCTGCAAGACGGGACGATTCTAGGCAACCAGGTAAAAAGTCTTTATAGGACTCAAAGTTATTGATCAATGCAAGTATTCTTTCTGGGGGTGCTTCAAATATTTCAGAACCCTCAAAGCTGCTCGACATTTTTAACTTACGAGTTGGTAAATGAAAACTGCTGCAACCAGAACTGGAGAGATAAATTTAATAAAAAATCTCCAAATTTTAAATATAGCAAGGTGAATGCCTGAAAATTCATCAAGAGCAAGGTCAGGTTTAAGAAACCATCCAGCAAAAATTGCAACCATCATGCCTCCAATGGGCATCAGAAACTGATTAGCCAAATAATCTATTGAATCTAAGAAATTCAGATCTCCAATAAACGATATATCAGACCAGTCATTGAAACTAAGTACGCTGCCTATACCAATTACCCATGCAAAAAGCCCTAAAGTTAAAGCAGCAGAAAACCGCGAGACAATTTTTTCTTCTTCAAAATATGCAACGCTTGGTTCTAGGAGAGATATTGCACTGCTTAATGCAGCAATCGATAACAGTGCAAAGAAAGCTGGCCCGATAATATTGCCTAAAGGCATATCAACAAAAGCAGATAACAGACTTACAAAAACAAGGCCTGGACCAGCGCCTGGCTCTAGACCATATGCAAAAATAATTGGAAAAATTGCAAGGCCAGCCAATATAGCTATTAAAGTATCTAAGCCTGCAACAGTTAGTGAAGTTTTAAATATATTTTCTTCTTGAGGCATATAGGATCCGTAGCACATTATCGAACCCATGCCTAAACTTAAACTAAAGAATGCTTGTCCCATAGCTCTTAAAAAAGTTGTAGCATCGACTTCTGAAAAATCTGGGGCAAATAAAAAGTTTAAACCTCTGGCAAAATCACCATTAATCATTGCGTTAATAACCATTACCATCATCAAAATAAATAACATTGGCATTAACAATCGAACCATTCTCTCTATCCCGCCAATGACGCCTGCTGAAATAATAATAATATTCAAAGCTATAAAAATTGAATGCCAAAACAATAATCGGGATGGAGATGCGGTAACTATATTAAATTGCTCTAGGGAAGAAATATCAGGCGTAGGAAAAGCAGCGATGATTATATAGTTCAGACAAATGCCAGCTATTACGCTGTAAAAAGAAAGGATTAAAATTCCTGAAATTAAGCCACCCCAGCCCACAGCCTGCCATTTGCCTGTTTGCCCTGAGTCTATTGCTGCGGTTTTCATAGCATTAACTGGACTTTTCCTAGCACGTCTTCCAATCATTATCTCAGCCATCATAATCGGCAGACCAACTGCGAGGATGCAGAGAAGGTATATTAATACAAAAGCCCCGCCACCTTCAGTTCCAGCTTTGTACGGAAAACCCCAAATATTACCTAAGCCGACCGCTGATCCAGCTGCTGCAAGCACGAATGTCCACTTTCCTACCCAGGAGACTGTTTCATTGATTTTTGAAGAAGTATTTCCGTTCATATTATTTAGGTATAAGGATTATATAAAAATGCTAAAGAGGTTATGCAACATATTGTAACTAAGTTTGTTATCAAAGTTCTCGCATTTGCATATTTTATATTGGCTTGAAAATAAGAGTTATTCTTTTTCTCAAAACTTAAGAAAAGCTGTAGCGACATAATCAACAAAATAAGGCTTGCTGAAAGATTCACAAAGGAAACCAATGCTACTGCATAACCTAAAAGAGAGAATCCAATTGCATACCAAAGGTTTTTTGATGTAACTTGCGGACCTTCCCAACCCCAAATCATGCCACCCAAAAAAGCAATCACAATGCCTCCATATATTGCTAAAAACTGAATTGAATGAATTGCTAGAGTTTGATGAAAAATCCATGGAATTAAAGCCAAAAAAATAAATAAGCATAACCCCCAGTAAATTAAAGTCACTTTAGTCTTTTGCATAAATACCCTCAAAATTTGCAAATAGTTTGAACAGATTCATAATTGTGGGAATCATTATGAATGCTAAAAATAATAATATCATCGTCAAGAATAAAAATGCTGCGAGAAATTATCACCTAAGTGATAAATATCAAGCTGGCTTAGTTTTAGAAGGCTGGGAAGTTAAAGGCTTAAGAAACGGCAAGGTTGATGTTAAAGATTCATATGTAACTCTTAAAAATAATGAAGCCTGGGTTATCGGTTTAAAAATTGATCCTCCTCCATCCCTAAAAAATGATCAGATAGACCCAACAAGATCTAGAAAATTACTCTTAAATAAAAGAGAGATAAATAATATTTTAGAAGCTATAGGTCAACAAGGTCTTACCTGTGTCTTAACAACAATCTATTGGAAAGAAAATAAAATTAAATGTGATATTGCAATAGGCAAAGGAAAGAAAACCTATGACCAAAGAGAAGATGTTAAACAAAGAGACTGGAATAGAGAAAAACAAAGAATTTTAAAAAATTCAAATCGCTAGTCATTTTCATATATAATCATCCACCCCATGGGGGCGAATTGGGTTCGACGTTTTTATTGGATTCCAAAGCGCATGCCAAGATTGTGGTAACTCTTGTAAAACATACTACAAAAAAAATTAGTTGCAGAAAACGACAACTACGCTTTAGCCGCTTAATTGGCTAACCAATGCAAGAATTGTCTATGGTTTGAAGCATTGGCAAAATACATAGTCTAGTTTTGCTGTGGAGTCTTAACACAGTAACGCGAAACATAATTTAGACTAGCCTTTAATACCCTGCTCTTCGGGTCATTGAGGTAAAACAAAAAGAATGAGCTAAGCATGTAGAAGTCAGGTTGAAGAACTAACGGACGCGGGTTCAATTCCCGCCGCCTCCACCATCTTTATTTCAATACAGTCCTGTTAAAGTGCTCTAGCATTTTCTTGTATAACATCAATCTATTCTCAGGTTTTCTAAAGCCATGCCCTTCTTTCTCAACAATAATTAATTCGTGCTCTTTACCGGCTTCTTCTAATGCATCAGCTAATGCATAGGCGTGCTCTATAGGCGCGCGTTGATCTTCCTTGCCTGAAACAATAATAATTGGAGCTTCAAGTTTATCGGCTTGTTGCACAGGTGACATTGCTTTAATTTTTGCAGGATCTTGACCAAGAGTTTTATCTAAATATTTCCCACCCCATTTTATGGTTTTAATATCCCCTTCGTCATAAAGCATTTCTAAATCAAATACTCCAATATATGCAACAGATGATTTATAAAGATCTGGACGGAGCATTGGAGCCATTGCAGCAGAATATCCTCCAAAACTGCCACCATAAATTCCAATTCTTTCAGCGTCAGCTATTCCTTGATTGATGGCCCATTCAGTTGCCTCAATAATATCTTGTTGAGTATCTCCTCCCCATTCCCCAAATCCCATCTGAGTAAAATCCTTTCCATAACCTGTTGAGCCTCTAAAATTAACTTTCAGTACAGCATAACCAGCTTGAGAAAAAATGTGAGTATCTGGATCAAAACCCCATGAATCTCTGGCATGAGGGCCTCCATGAGGTATAACTATCATAGGAGCTGATTGGCCCTCTTGCTGATTCTTCGCTGGAGTGTAATACCCATGAATCTTCACACCATCAGAGTTTATAAAATTGAATGGTACCTCATGTTCTAGCCCTTGATCATCAATTTCAGGCCACATGGTAAGCAAATATTTAACTTGATTTTTTTTAAGATCATATAAGTAATATTTTGAGGAAGATGCAGAGTCGCCTACGGCAATAATTAATTTGTCTCTATTTTTAGATAAATCCACTAACCCAATTTCTTTCTTATCAAAAACTTCTATATTTCCATTGAAAGCTTGGACTGCTTGCATGATTGAGTTTTGTAACGGATCATCATTCTCAAACCAATAAGCTTTGGCGTATCCAGGATTAATAGTGGCGCCAAAAACTTTGTCATCTATGATTTGCGGATAAGCATCATACTCTGGGTGGTGAAAGACCACCTGAGTTTCTCCAGTTTTGGTATCGATCTCTTTAATTTGATAAGTTGAAGTCTCTGTACTGTCTACAATGTGAATTGTAGAATCATCTTTTGCAATATTAACTGGATAAATCTCGCCATCTCCATATGGTGTTTTACTTAATACTTGCCACTCATCCTTCTTGGAAGCACGGTACATAGTGACGGTGTTATTATCAATATCACTTCCAACAGCAAATCTTGGTGTGCCTGAGCTATCTGAAACAAACTGCCCTCCAGCCAATGGAGATTTACCGAGTCTTTTTTGCTGACCGTTATAAACGTTTAATCTAATAGCATCAGCAAAACCACCATTATTTTGTTTTCCAAACACACTTACAGACAAGAGCACATGCTTCTCATCATCTTCAAGAATGTTCTCTACGTAACCATAGGAGAACTTGTCAACCACTTTACCTCTAGCGCCTGAGGTTCTTGCTCTCATTCCAAATACATAAGCAGGTTTTTTGGAATCATAATTAATTGCAAAATATTCACCTATGGAGCCTCTACCCCAAGAATCATAATATCCAATTTGTATCAACAAACGCTCATTATTGACCCAGTAATAACTCGCTACCTCTTCTTCTTTAGTAAGAGTAATAGCGTTAATTAAACTTAAATCTTCTGCATCAAAAATTGAAATACCTTTTTTATCATCAGGCATCTTGGTAAGAACACTTATCATCCTGCCATCAGGTGAGATTTTTACATTCGTGTATGAAGGCAGAGAGCTAAACCTTTCTACAAAATCTTCGCTGACGCCTAGATCAGCAAATGTATTAAAGCTTAATAAAAGAAATATTGATAATATTGAGTTTTTCATTTGTAAAGTTTACTTGACATTATGTGATTGATCAATTAATTATAACAACGTTTTAAAATTGCACGTAAAGGAAGAGATAAATAAAAGTAGACAGATTAATTTAAGATCATTAAACTAGCGCATCTAATATTTAAAGATATGGCAAATAGTAAACAATCAATCAAACGAGCTCGTCAGAATGCTGACAGATACAAATTAAAGCATTCTCAAAGATCTCAAGCTAGAACAGCCGTTAAAGCTGTTCGTAATGCTATAGCTGAAAATAACAAAGAATCAGCAGCAGAATTACTTAAAACTGCTCAAAAAGTATTAGATTCAACGGCTGCAAAAAAAGTAATCCATAAGAACGCTGCTGCTAGAACAAAAAGCCGCTTAGTTAAAGCAGTAAAAGGACTAAGTTAATTCTGAGTTTCTGACATCTTGTTGGCAATCATGCCCAACAACTTTCCAGTTTCATCTCCCGTAAATCCAGAAATAGCAATTACTCCCTCGTTATTGAGATTGATCGAAGACATTTTCTTTTTAATGAGCTTGATGAGCGCTTCTTGTTTTTCCTCTTCAAGAGTATCTCTCTTGTTGATAGCAAGCCATATGCTTTTATCCAAAAGACTTGGATCATAAGTTTTCAACTCATGAAGAAGGACAGCAAGTTGGTCCTCAATTGATCTTTCTGGATTCTGTGGATCTAACAAAATGAGTAAATGACCAGTTCTAGAAATATGTTTTAAAAAGTTTAAACCCAAGCCAGCTCCCTCAGATGCTCCTTCAATCAAGCCTGGAATATCAGCAATAATAAATGAGGTATCATAAATCTGGACAGTGCCTAAATTAGGGCGAAGTGTTGTAAAGGGATAATCTCCAATCTTTGGTCTTGCCGCTGAGACACTATTTAAAAAAGTAGATTTACCGGCATTGGGAAATCCAACCAAGCCAACGTCTGCAAGAGAGCGTAATTCTAGCCTGATAGAAAATTCGTCACCGGGCCAACCAGAAGTATGGCGTCTTGGTGCCTGATTAGTACTGGATTTAAACTTAAAATTTCCAACCCCTCCCTCACCACCTTTAGCAACGAGATAGTCTGCTGCTTCGTCACAACAATCATAAATAAGTTTATTAGATATAGAATCAAAGATAACAGTGCCTTTTGGGACCATAACGATCAGATCCTCAGCATCTTGACCTGTTCTTTTATTACCAGCACCTGATTGACCATTTTTAGCAATCAAGTATTTTTGGTTTCGAAAATTTACCAAAGTATTTAGATTGGGATCAACTCTAAAGATAACATCTCCGCCCTTGCCACCATCGCCGCCATCAGGCCCGCCACGAGGTATGAATTTTTCTCTTCTAAAACTTGTGCAACCTGCACCACCGTTCCCAGCCCTTGCTTCCAGCAGAGCTTCGTCGATGAAGTTCATGATTTACTGAGAAATGACGTTGACTGTCTTTTTTTGCTTGATGCCTTTGTAAGTGAATTGCACTTGACCGGCTGAAGTCGCGAATAAGGTATGATCTTTACCCATACCGACGTTTTCTCCTGGATGGGTATTGGTCCCACGTTGACGTATTATAATTTCACCTGGTTTTACAGTCTGGCCACCAAAACGCTTGACACCCAATCTCTTGGAATTAGAATCTCTGCCATTTTTACTGGAACCACCTGCTTTCTTATGTGCCATTTCTATTTACCTACGTTGATTTCTTTGATTTTAATCTGAGTATATCTCTGTCTGTGTCCAATTTTTCTCATGCTATGTTTTCTTCTACGGAACCTAAGAATAGAAACTTTTTCACCTTTTACTTCTTCAACTATCTCAGCTACAACTTTGGCATTTTCTATGTATGGCTGCCCTATCTGAACATCATCTCCATCAACATATAGCATAACGTTTTCAAAAGCATGATCTACTCCTGATTCGTCTTGCATTAAATCGACTTCTAGGACTTGTCCTAACTCGACTTTATGTTGTTTTCCACCTGCTTCTATTACTGCGTACATAGTTATCTCTAAAGGTGGCAAAATATACGCTTTCTGAAAGAAATTATCAATACTTATGTATAATTTTAGGCTTCTAATTATTTAAGATGTACGTACTCAAAAAAACCACTTCAGCTGAACTCAGAAGAGTTCAATCCACTATCAAAAAAGAGCTTGCTAGCGAAAAAATAATTCAAGAAATTTATGAATATATTTTTAATGCAGAGGGTAAAAAAACAAGAGCTTTGCTATGTTTACTTGCCTCTAAAGCATCAGACATCAAATCTGATAATAGAATTAATTTAGCTAGCATTATTGAGCTTTTACATACAGCAACATTGGTGCATGACGATGTTGTGGATGAGTCTGAACTACGACGTGGTACCAGATCTGTGAATCAAGTCTGGACAAATTCATATAGCGTCTTGATGGGTGATTTTATATATTCGAAAGCCTTTATTTTAATGCTAAAGCTTGGGATCCCTGCTGTCTTAGATGAGTTAGCAAAAGCGACCAATGACATAGCTAGAGGCGAAATTATTCAATTAGAACTCTTTGAAAAAAAACAACTGATTGGGCTTAAAGACTTGCTCAAGGTTAGCTATTTAAAAACGGGGAGACTTTTCGAGGCATCTGCAAAAACCGGGGCCATGCTTGCATGCAGATCTGCAGAAGAAATTAAAACATTTGGCTTGCTAGGAAAGGCTTTAGGAACTGCATTTCAGATTCAAGACGATATTTTGGATTATGAGGCGTTCAAGCTTGATACGGGAAAGCCAGCCTTGAAAGATTTCAAAGAAGGAAAAATTACATTTCCTTTGTATTTTGCTCTTCAGCAGGCTAATACAAAAGATAAAAATTTTATTATGGGCCAACTTGGTCAATCAAAAATATTAAAAAAAGATCAAAATAAAATCTATCAATTCATACAAAATGATAAAACTCAAAAAGAAATAAATGCTTTGTTGGAAAAATATACAAAAGAAACCTTAAGGCATCTGAATAAATTAAAGCATCATGCCTGCTACAATGAGATGCTAGAGTTAATAAACTTCTCCAAAATAAGGAAAATATGACATTTATACCCGCCTCAAGTTATACAAAAGTTGATTTAGTGGCATGCGGAAATGGTGATCTATTTGGTCCAAGCAATGGTCGCTTACCAGCAGACGAAATGCTTATGTTCGATTCAATTGACCAAATCGACAAAACATCAGGCAAATATTCCAAAGGAAAAATTATTGCTAATCTCAATATTGAGGAAAGTTTATGGTTTTTTAAAGTGCATTTTAAATCTGATCCAGTAATGCCGGGATGTCTTGGCTTAGATGCTATGTGGCAATTATTGGGATTCTATCTTTGCTGGCTTGAGTTGCCTGGCTATGGAAGAGCACTAGGTTCAGATAGAGTAAAGTTTTTTGGTCAAGTTACTCCTAGTGCAAAAATTGTTAGGTATGAAATTGATATAAAACGAGTTGTTAACAGAGGAGCAGTGGTTGGCTTTGCTGATGGAAACATGTTCGTTGATGATCGTCACGTTTATTCAGCAGACGGACTAAGAGTGGGTCTGTTTAAGGATACTAGCGAATTCTAATGAAAAATGTAGTTGTAACTGGTGTAGGCATTGTCTCTTGCATAGGCTCAGATACTCAAGAAGTTTTAAATAGTTTGAAGAAAGGAAAGTCAGGTATTTCTAAAAACTCCACATATGCAGAAATGGGTTTTAGAAGTCATGTTTCTGGAGCAATAAACCTTGATTTAGCTGAATTAATTGATAGAAAAACTCTTCGTTTTATGAGTGAAGCTTCAGGATTCGGATACATCGCAGCTAAAGAAGCTATTCATCACGCATCCTTAAACCTTGAAGAGATGAATGTTTCAAGAATTGGAATAGTAGCTGGATCAGGCGGAGCATCTTCAGCAGCTCAAATAGAGGCATCAGATACTGCAAGAGAGCGAGGCCCAAAAAGAATTGGACCCTATGCTGTTACAAAAACAATGGGTAGCACTGTGTCAGCTATTTTGGGCACTACACTTAAGCTCAAAGGAGTGAATTACTCTATTTCATCTGCTTGCTCAACTAGCGCTCATTGTATTGGCCACGCAGCAGAACTTATTCAATTAGGTAAACAAGATATTGTTATTGCTGGTGGCGCAGAACAAGAGCACTGGACCTCATCTTCCATGTTTGATGCTATGGGCGCTCTCTCCTCACAATATAATGATACTCCCGAAAAAGCCTCGAGGCCATTTGATGTAGACAGAGATGGATTTGTAATTGCTGGTGGCGCAGGAATGCTAATACTCGAGGAGGAAGAGCATGCCATCAAAAGAAATGCACCTATCATTTCAAGGCTTAAGGGCTATTGTGCAAACTCTGACGGCTATGACATGGTGTCTCCCTCAGGCGAAGGAGCTACAAGATGCATGAGTGAGGCAATCGAAGCTTTTGGATCTGATGTAGATTATATCAATGCTCATGGCACAAGTACTCCTGTTGGAGATCTTGCTGAACTTGGCGCAATAAAATCAGTATTTGGTAAAAATGCTCCTGTAATTGGGTCTACTAAATCAATGACTGGCCACTCATTAGGCGCAACTGGAGCTCAGGAAGCAATTTATTCTATCCTGATGATGCAACATGATTTTATTGCTCCATCAATTAATATAGAAACCTTGGTTGAGGAAGCAGAAGGATTAAATATTTGTCAATCAATGATGAAGCAAAAATTAAATGCTGTAATGAGCAACTCATTTGGTTTTGGTGGAACCAATGCAAGTTTAATTTTTAGTAAATAGATTAAGCCAATCGAGATCCATTCAAAGCTCCTTTTTGAGGAACAGCTAAAATAATACTTCCATCCGGTTGAGTAAATCCTGTCACGAGACACTCCGACATGAATGGCCCGATCTGTTTGTTAGGAAAATTAATGACTGCTGCAACCTGCATACCTACCAAAGACTGAGGATTGTAATGATCTGTAATTTGAGCAGATGATTTTTTAATACCTATCTTTTCTCCAAAATCTATAGTCATTTTTATTGCAGGCTTGATTGCCTCTTTGAATTCTTCGGCAGATAGAATAGTCCCAACACGTACATCCACTCTCTCAAATTCTTTCCAAGTTAAATCATTCATTATTATTCCTTATTTAATAATATTTTTTTTATAAAGGTCGTTTCTTCATTTCTATACGGCGATCCATCTTGACGAAAAATATCATGAAACCATTCATTTGGTTCCATTAAGGTATCACCTTCTTTAATCAGATTGCCCGCATCCCTTTGTTCGTTTAAATGCAAAATTGTTTCCCAGTTAAAATTGGTTTGACTGCGTCCAGCAACCAAACCCCAGTTATAACAAGCAATGTTATATTTTTTAAAAATTGGTAAGCAAAATTCAAAAGTAGTTCCATATTCTCTCGCCATATATTCAGTACACATCAGAGGCCTACCAATTCTTCTCAATTCTTTTATGGTTTGCTCAAGCTTTTCAGCCTCATATGTATGAAAAGTTATGATGTCAGATTTGCTTTGATTTAAAGAAATAATTGAATCTCCGATTGACCCATCTAGGCATGAAGTTAGAGGTTGTGAGGGTCTGATCTCATGAGCCCAATTCCAAACATATTTAAGAAATGTATATGACTTCTCCCCAATGCCAAACTGCCCAGGTTCATTATATAAATCCCACATCAAGATTCTTCCATCTTCCTTGTATAACTCAAGTAGCTCCTGAGTATATCTTTGCAATCTAACTAAATGTTGTTTGGTGTTAAATTCAAAGATCTCAGTAACAATTTGATGCCCAGGACTTTGCTTCCATCCTGAATTGTGAATTCCTCTAACCGGGAGTGGCTGAGGACCAAGCTCTGGGAATGGATAATGACAATCATCGAATAGAACAATAATGGGTTTGATTTCATGAGTCTGACAGCAATCTAAAAAATCATTAAATCGAAGCAAAAATTGATCCTTTTCCTCCCACAAAAGATCATGCAAATAAACTCTTATAGTATTAAAACCAATGCTCTTTGCCCAAGAAATCTCTTTTGCAATCTCTTTAAGGTTAAAAGTGCCCTCTTGAAACATCTCGATTTGATTAATGCAGGAGCTTGGAAGGAAGTTACATCCTACCAGCCAGCCCTGCTTGTTATACCAGCTAAATGCCTGATCTGATGTCCAAACGCTCACTTTTAATCTCTATCATCCCACCATGGAAAAAAATCAGGCATATCTGAGGATATAAGATTCTTAAATTTTGCTGGACGCTTTTCTAAAAATGAATTAACTCCCTCTTTTGCGTCATCTGATGCTCCCCTAGAATCAATGGCCTTACTTTCTATTACATGAGCATCATAAGGATCGCTTTGACCAAATGACCGCCAAAGCATTTGTCTGGTAATAGCTATAGAGATTGGTGCAGATTTTTCTGTGAGTTCTTGGGCTATTTTTATTGCGTCATCGATGAGGTTTTCTGATTTATGGATACTAGAAATTAATGAAATATCTAAAGCTTCCTTAGATTCAATGATTCTCCCAGAAAATGTTAAATCTAAAGCTTTAGAAATGCCTACAATTTTTGGAAGAAACCAGCTACTACATGCATCAGGGACAATCCCTCTGTTGTTAAATACAAATCCGAATCTTGCATCTTCAGAGGCAATTCGAATATCACCTGGGAGTTGCATGGATGCTCCAATGCCAACTGCAGGACCATTACATGCAAATATAATAGGCTTTAAAAATTTGTACATTCTTAGAGTAAGAATGCCGCCCGAATCTCTTCTAAAATCATCCTCTTTAACTGCAAAATTATCAAAAGATGGATTGAATGTATCTTTGCCACTGCTTAGGTCTGCACCAGCACAAAAAGCTCTACCTGCTCCCGAGATAATTACTGCTTTTAAATTATCATCTGCTTCTATAGCATCAAATGCGCTTATTAGCTCTTCCATCATAAGAAATGTAAAAGCATTTAATTTTTCTGGTCTATTTAAGAATAGAACAGCGAGATTTTCATGCTGTTCTATTGTAATTGTTTTGTAAGTCACCTAAATCTAGAAAGGTATATCTTCCTCTGAGATTTGAGACGCTTGAGATGGAGCTGATTGAGAGGCTGGCTGTGATTGATCGTAAGCACCTCCGTCACTGGAAGATTGCCTACCACCAAGCATGTTCATCTCATTGCCAAGTATTTCTGTAGTGTATCTGTCGTTGCCTTCTTTATCTTGCCATTTTCTAGTTTGTAATTTGCCTTCAACATATAGCTGAGAGCCTTTATCAAGATATTGTTCAGCGATTTCTGCCAGTTTTCCAAAAAAGACAACTCTGTGCCATTCTGTTTTCTCTCTTTGTTCTCCAGAATCTTTGTCTTTCCATGATTCTGAAGTCGCAATTGAAAGTGTAGCAACTGCTGTGTTCGTTTGGGTATATCGCATTTCAGGTTTTTGCCCTAAATTACCTACCAAAATTACTTTATTTACTCCTCTAGCCATAATTACCTCTTATAATTACTTAAGTTTAACTCGAAACAAATCAGCTGGATAAAAATTCTGCAAATAAATGGAAAAAATTTCTATAAAAGGTGCCCGAACGCATAACCTTAAAAATATCTCTTTAGATATTCCTCGAGGGGAATTAATCGTGATAACTGGGTTATCAGGTTCTGGAAAGTCATCTTTGGCATTTGATACTATTTATGCAGAAGGCCAAAGACGCTATGTAGAATCTCTTTCAGCATATGCACGACAATTTTTATCTATGATGGAAAAGCCAGATGTTGATCAAATTGATGGTCTCTCCCCTGCAATATCTATTGAACAAAAATCTACCTCACATAACCCGAGATCAACTGTAGGAACTGTTACAGAAATTTATGATTATCTAAGATTATTATATGCACGAATTGGGGTTCCAATTTGTCCAGATCACAACGAAGAGCTCTCGGCTAAAACAGTTAGTGAGATATGTGATGAAATATATGCACTTGGCTATGATAAAAAAATTATGGTAATGGCTCCTGTAGTCAGAGGTAAAAAAGGAGAGCATCTGGGTGTTTATGAAGATTTGAAAGCTGAAGGTTTTGTAAGGGCAAAAATTAATGACGTTGTTTATCCATTAGATGAGTTTCCAGGATTAAATAAAAATCAAAAACACGATATTTCAGCTATTGTTGATAGACTGAAATTACAAAAGGATGACGATAACAGATCTAGGTTATCTGAATCAATTGATACTGCTCTCAATCTTTCAGATGGCCTTGTTCAGATAGAAGTTCTTGATGAAGAATCAGATCTGCTACTTTTTTCTTCAAATTTTTCTTGCTCTCAATGCGGCTACTCCGTGACTGAGTTAGAGCCAAGAATGTTTTCTTTTAACAATCCTTTTGGAGCGTGTGAAAAATGTGACGGCCTGGGAGTCATTCAGTACTTTGATCAAAATAAATTAATATCGGATAATTCTTCAACGATCAATGAAGGTGCCATTAAGGGTTGGAATAGAAGAAATAGATTCTATTTTCATCAATTAAAGTGTTTGGCCAAACATTATGACTTTGATTTAGATACTCCATGGAAATCCTACTCTGAAGAAATCCAGAATATCCTTTTGTGGGGATCTAAGGATAAGATCAACTTTTCTAAAAGTTTTAGGAGTGGCAGCAAAATAGTACGGCAACATCGTTTTGAGGGCATTATTCCCAATACTGAAAGAAGATTCAAAGAAACAGACTCAGAATTTATTAGAAATGAGTTGGCAAAGATGCTCTCAGATAGTCACTGTGATGCTTGCGGAGGATCTAGACTTAAAAAAGAATCGAGGAATATTTTTGTTAATGAGACTCCCATTCAAAATATTACAAATCAAAAAATATCAGAGGCATTATCCTTTTTTCAAAATATTGAACTTGAGGGCGCTAAAGCAACGATTGCTGAAAAGATTTTAAAAGAAATTAAAGAACGCCTTACGTTTCTTGAAGATGTTGGGCTGAACTATCTAACCTTGGATAGAGGAGCTGGGACTCTCTCAGGAGGAGAAGCTCAAAGAATCAGACTAGCCAGTCAAATTGGCTCTGGTCTGGTTGGGGTTACTTATGTTCTTGATGAGCCCTCAATAGGACTTCATCAAAGAGATAATGAACGTCTAATTAAAACTCTTTATCATCTAAAAAGTCTTGGAAATACCGTAATAGTTGTTGAGCATGATGAAGAAGCAATTAGATGTGCAGATCACATTATTGATATTGGACCTGGGGCTGGCAAACATGGTGGAGAGATCTGCGCTCAAGGAAAATTAACAGATATATTGAAAAGTAAAGAATCTATGACTGCTGCCTATCTTTCTGGAGAAAGAAAAATTAATTTCCCTAAAACTGCTAAAAAGCCTGATAAATTTATTGAGATAGTTGACGCATATGAAAATAATTTACAGCATGTAACTGCAAAAATCCCTGTAGGAGTTTTTACTTGTATTACTGGCGTTTCTGGTTCGGGTAAATCCTCACTCATCAATCAGACATTGATGCCAATGAGTAGTTTTTTACTTAACAAAGCTAATCTTAATAAAGAAATTAAATGCAAACAAATTAAAGGTTTGGAGCACCTAGATAAGGTAATTGGAATAGATCAATCTCCTATTGGCCGCACTCCAAGATCTAATCCAGCAACCTATACAGGTCTCTTCTCGCATATTAGAGACTTATTTTCTCAATCTGAAGAAGCAAGAACAAGGGGATATAAACCAGGTCGATTTAGCTTCAATGTTAAGGGAGGAAGATGTGAGGCATGCCAAGGCGATGGGATGATAAAAGTAGAGATGCATTTTTTAGCAGATGTGTATGTAAAGTGTGATGTCTGTGATGGAAAAAGATACAACGAGCAAACTCTTGAAGTTAAATATAAGGGCAAAAATATTGCTGAGGTTTTAAGTATGACTGTAGAAGAAGCTCTTGAATTCTTCCAAGCCATCCCAGCAATCAAAAATAAACTTCAAACACTGGCTGATGTGGGTCTGACCTATATAACCCTTGGACAGTCTGCAACCACGCTCTCTGGAGGAGAGGCCCAGAGAATTAAGCTCGCAAAAGAACTTTCCAAAAGAAGTACTGGAAAAACATTATTTATTTTAGATGAGCCAACAACAGGTCTGCACTTCTATGATATTGAGTTACTACTGGGAGTTTTAAAAAGACTGTCTGATCAAGGGAATACCGTAGTAGTAATTGAACACAATCTAGATGTTATTAAATCAAGTGATTGGATAATAGATCTTGGCCCAGAAGGAGGGAGTGACGGAGGACTAATAATCGCTGAAGGGTCTCCAAGCAAAGTTGCTCAGTCTAAAAAGTCTTATACAGGCAAGTACCTTAAAGAGGTTTTAAAAAGCTAAGCTGCTGAAGAGCCTTCTTTGAGCTCGGGCTCAGCTATTTCTGTTGAGCCATCTAAATCCCTATCAACCCACTCAACATAAGCCATGTCAGCTTTATCTCCTGGTCTAAAACCAGCTTTGATAATTCTTAAATAACCACCCGGCCTATCTTTTGACTTAACAGCAATTTCAGTAAAGAGTTTATTGACAGCAGAATCAAGCCTAAGTTTATTGAATGCTCTTCTTCGATTTGCAACAGAGTCGTCTTTGGCCATTGTAATCAAAGGCTCAACAAAAGATCTTAGTTCTTTGGCCTTTGGAACTGTTGTTTTAATAAGTTCTTTTTCAATAAACGCAATAGCAAGATTTTTCATCAACGCTTTGCGATGAGATGAGTTCCTATTTAATTTTCTGCCTGATTTTCTATGTCTCATTTTATTAACCCATTGGCGGCCAATTCTCTAATGTTGTGCCTAGAGAAAAGCCTTTTGATGCAAGGACATCCTTGATTTCGTTTAAAGATTTTTTTCCTAAATTAGGAGTTTTTAATAAATCAAACTCTGTTCTTTGAAGAAGGTCTCCGATCAAGAAAATGCTCTCAGCTTTCAAGCAGTTTGTTGATCTAACTGTAAGTTCCAACTCTTCAATTGACCTCATTAGGAATGGATCAAAGTCATTCTGATCTTTCTTCGCTTCTTGTTCAGCAATAGCATCTAAATCAACAAATGCAGCTAATTGCTGTTGCATAATAGTTGCGGCATGTTCTATAGCTTTCTTTGGATCCAACGTACCATCAGTTTCTAATTCTACTATCAGCTTATCTAGGTCAGTTCTTTTTTCAAATCTTGCATTTTCAACTGTATAGGCAACTCTTCGAACTGGGCTGAAAGATGCATCAACTTTTAAAGCACCAACTGCAGTTTCTTCCTCACCTCTTGAATCAGCTGGCTCATAGCCTCTTCCAGTTTTAACAGTTGCGGTGAGAGATAAACTGACTTTATCAACCAATGAAGCAACATGATGCTCTGCGTCAGGTAATTCAACATTTCCTGGTACTTCAAAAGAGTTGGATGTGACCTCGCATGGACCAGAGACATCTAATTTTATAACAGCACTGGTACCTTCAATTAAGCTAATAGGCATATCCTTAAGGTTTAACAATATATCAATGACATCTTCTCTAACGCCTTCAATAGTTGAATACTCATGAGAAATGCCGTCAATGGTTACGTCAGTTATTGCTGCGCCTGGCATAGAAGACAAAAGAATTCTTCTTAGTGCATTTCCTAGAGTATGGCCAAAGCCTCTTTCTAATGGCTCTAGTGTAATTTTAGATGTATTGTTATCTATGTCGTCAACCTGAATGTCAGTTGGGACTAAAAGATCTATTACTGATGTTTCCATAATTTCCTTCCGTTTTTAAGTATTATTTTGAATAAAGCTCAACAATGAGATTTTCATTAATTTCAGCACTTAAATCTGTTCTGTCTGGTACAGATTTGAATACACCCTTGAGAGTTTTAGAATCTACTTCAAGCCACTCACATGCTTCTCTTTGACTAGAGAGATCTAATGCACTTTTAATTCTTAATTGTGCTTTAGATTTTTCTCTTACCTCTAATTCATCACCTGGCTGAACCTGATATGATGGAATATTTACTGTAGCTCCATTGAGATGAAAGGCTTTATGGGATACCAATTGTCTGGCTTCAGCCCGCGTTGCCGCAAAACCCATACGATAAACAACGTTGTCTAATCTTTGCTCAAGGTAACTAAGAAGATTTTCTCCTGTGTTACCCTTAGATTTTGATGCTTTTTTATAATAATTTCTAAACTGCTTTTCTAGAACACCATACATTCTTCTAACTTTTTGCTTTTCACGAAGCTGGACACCATAATCTGAAAGTCTGCCTCTTCTTAAACCATGAACGCCTGGAGCTGTTTCCATATTACATTTTGATTCAATTGATCTTGCGCCACTTTTCAGAAAAAGATCTGTACCTTCTCTTCTAGATAATCTTAATGATGGACCTCTATATCTTGCCATTTGTTTCCCCTATACCCTACGTTTCTTTGAAGGACGGCAGCCATTGTGAGGCAATGGTGTCACATCCGTAATACTTTTAATTTTTAGACCACAAGAATTCAAGGATCTAATTGCAGATTCTCTGCCGCCACCTGGACCTCTTACCTTGACATCTAAATTTATCATTCCAAATTCTTTTGCTGCATTTCCTGCTTTTTCTGCTGCTATCTGAGCAGCAAATGGTGTGCTTTTTCTAGAACCACGAAAACCAGAGCCGCCTGACGTAGCCCAACAAACTGCATTACCTTGTTTATCTGTAATTGTGATAATCGTATTATTAAAAGATGCATGTATATGAGCTATGCCATCTGAAATAACTTTTTTAACTTTTTTGCCAGTTGCCATAGATTAAGCCCTCATCGGTTTTTTAGGTCCCTTTCGAGTCCTTGCATTAGTTTTAGTTCTTTGTCCATGCACAGGAAGTTTTCTCCTATGCCTGATGCCTCTGTAACACCCAAGATCCATAAGTCTCTTTATATTTGTGCTGACTGATCGACGAAGATCCCCTTCAACTGTATATTCTGCAACAGCTGTTCTAATAGTTTCTATTTGCTCCTCAGAGAGGTCTGAAACCTTCTTAGAATAGTCCAGCTTAACGCTGGTACAGATATCTTGAGCAGTTTTTTTCCCTATCCCATAAATATGAGTGAGAGCAATCTCAAGATGCTTATTTTCTGGTATGTTTACGCCTGCGATTCTAGCCATATTCTATTACCCTTGCTTTTGTTTATGTTTAGGATCTGTTTTGCATATCACATACAAAACTCCTTTACGTCTAACTGTTTTACAATTCCTACAGATCTTTTTTACTGATGCTCTAACTTTCATATTTATCTATTATAGTTTTTTAAATTAGCTTTCTTTAACAAGGATGAGTACTGGCTCGACATCATATGCGATTGAACCTGAGACATAAAATCCATCAGTACAACCACAATAATCAATACCGATGTTCCTCCTAAATAAAAAGAAACTCCTGCAAAATTAATTAAAGCTAAAGGAAGTAAGCAAATTAGCGTTAAATATAAGCTACCAAATACTGTAAGTCTTGCTAAAACACTATCTACGTATGCTGCTGTTTGCTCGCCTGGTCTAATTCCAGGAACAAATGCTCCTGATTTTTTTAGATTATCTGTCACCTCTTTTGTATCAAAAGTTAAAGCTAGCCAGATAAAACAAAATGAAATAATGAGGGCTGAGAACGTGAGGATATATAAAGGCTGTCCTGGGTTTAATGCCAATGAAATTGTTTGTAAAAATCCAAAAGATTCTGCTTGACCAAACCATGTAGACAGTGAAGCAGGGAATAGCAAAAAAGTACTAGCAAAAATTGCGGGAATTACACCTGCCATATTAACTTTAAATGGCAAATGGCTAGCCTGCGCTTGCATGAGCTTTCTGCCTTGCTGTCTTTGCGCATAGTTAACTGTGATTCTTCTTTGCCCTCTTTCGATGAATACGACAATCGCTATAACAAGCATTGCTAAAACCCCAATACCCAATAGTAATAAAATATTTAAATCGCCTTGACGTGCCTGCTCCAAAGCTTGACCAATAGCACCAGGAATTCCAGTCAAAATACTTGTAGCAATTATGATAGAAATTCCATTACCGATTCCTGGAATAGATCCG
>JAOMBK010000010.1 GCA_028344535.1 Pseudomonadota bacterium
CAGACGCCTCTAAGAAATCACCAGAGGAATATTCAGAACTTCGTCACAATTTAAGAACTCCCCTGAATGCAATCATTGGTTACAGTGAAATATTAATGGAAGACTATGAGGATGATCTTGAAGAAAGCACTTTAGAGGATTTTCAACAAATTATAAATCTTGCAAGAGATACTGAAACTGCAATAGAAAACTTTGTAGATTACATTCGCGGTGAAGCAATTGATCCTAAGAATGATAATTCTTCCAATCAGCTTGAATCAGCAGAAGCTCTTTTTAAATCTCTGGGTGACATAGAGTATTCCATTACTCTTGGTGATGAGATCAAAGAATCAGATATTCTAATTGTTGATGATAATGTAACAAATTGTGAGGTACTACAAAGGCGTTTATCTATGCAGGGCCTCACATGCAGAACAGCCTATGATGGAAATACTGCAATTGCTGAGGTCTTTAAAAAAACACCTGATCTAATTTTATTGGATGTGATACTGCCAGATATCAATGGATTAGAATTGTTAAAAACTTTTAGAAAAGAGCATAACTCTGAATCATTGCCCGTGATAATGGTTTCAGCATTTAATGATGTTGATAGTATTTCTAAATGTATTCAATTAGGCGCTCAAGATTATCTTCCTAAACCCATCAATGGAACTATTTTACTTGCCAAAGTTGTAGCTGCTTTAGAAAGAAAATTTTGGCGTGAACGTGAAAAAGAACTGGTAAATAAATTACATATTCAGGCAACAACAGATCAACTGACTGGTATTTATAATCGTCGAGTAATTTTTGAGGCTTTGGATGAAGCCATGGACAATTCAAAACAATCAAAAGATCGTCAATTTGCAACCATAATGTTTGACATTGATTTTTTTAAGCAAGTGAATGATAACTACGGTCATGCAGGAGGGGATGCAGTATTGATATCTTTTGCACAATTGTTACAGACAGAGATTTCCTCGCCTAACATAGTTGGTAGAATAGGAGGAGAAGAGTTTTTAGCGATTCTTTATCTTGACCCTGATCAAGCAAAGGAATTTTGTACAAAACTGATCAAAAAAATTAATAGCAATGTTGTTAATTTTGATGGCACAGATATTAAGGTTAGCTCAAGCGGCGGAGTAGCATTTTCAACAGAAACTGAAACCTCTGCTGATTTGACTAACAAAGCTGATGAAAGACTTTATGAGGCTAAAAAAGATGGTAGAAATAGATTTAAATTAATTGATAGTGAGTTAGTAGGAGACTAATATAATGGCAAAATTACTTTATGTTGAAGACAATGAAATGAATCGAGACATGTTATCTCGCAGGCTTTCACGAAGAGGCTATGAAATTATTATGGCATTTGATGGTCAAGCGGGTTTAGACATGATGAGAACCGAATCTCCCGATCTAGTTTTGATGGATATGGGTCTTCCTGTTTTAGACGGTTGGGAAGCAACGATTCAGGCAAAAGCTGATGACTCCATAAGCTCTATACCAATTATTGCTCTGACTGCACATGCCTTAGAGTCAGATAAGCAGAAAGCATTAGAATGTGGGGCGGATGATTTTGATACCAAGCCTGTTGATTTTAAAAGGCTGCTTGGAAAAATTGAGGCCTTTGTAGGATCTTAGCTCTTAACAATTCCTTGGATCATTTGTGAAAGTTTGTCCATGGACACATCATCTTTCTTGACTAGTCCAATCACTCTCTCCTTTAAAAGATCTTCCTGTACATCGGTTAAATCCTTCCCAGAGAACACGAGAACAGGAGCTCTTTTTTCTTCTGGCACATCTTTAATATAGTTATCTAAGAACTCAAACCCATCCATTCTAGGCATTTCTAAATCCAAAATTATCAATGCTGGCTCATCTTTAGTTCTCTCAAGACCCTCTTTGCCATCTCGGGCATCGATTGGCCTATAGCCGGCATCTTTTAACAGCCTTGAAAGCAGCTCCCTTACATCTTTATCATCATCTATCACCAATACTTTCTGGTTTTGTGTATCTGTACCCAATATTCTCTTAAGCGTATTGATGAAATGGGTTCTATCGATTGGTTTGGTTAGATAATCATTTGCTCCAAGAGAGGAGGCAAGGTTTGATTGATTGAGTTGGCTAATCATAATAACTGGAATGTCTTTAAGATCCTTGTCTGTTTTGCATTCTTTGAGTAAAGACCATCCGTCTCGACCTGGCATTAACACATCAAGCAAAATAAGTTTTGGCTTCACCTCCCGAATAAGCTCCATTCCTTTTTCGCTATTAGTCGCACCAAGCAAAGTAAGATTTAACTTAGAAATTGTTCTTTTGATTAAATCATGCATTGCCACATCATCGTCAACCAAAACCACTAGATTATCTTGATCGTCTAAATTAATTACGTTTCCTTCGACTTCGTCTTCATTGTATTCAGGACATTCTCTAGGAACAGACATCGTAAAGACTGAGCCAACACCTTCCTCGCTGGTGACTATGACATCGCCACCCATCATTTCTGCAAATTTCTTTGAGATTGGAAGCCCCAAGCCAGTACCACCATAATTTGCTGATGTTGAGCGTTCGGCTTGCGTATATTCTTCAAAAACTTTAGCAACACCTTCTGGGCTCATTCCTGCTCCAGTATCAATAACAGCAAAGTCTACAAATTCTACGTCACCCTCCAGCCTTGCTTTTACATCTAATGTAACAGTACCGTTTTTAGTAAATTTAAAACCATTGCTTAGGAAGTTAGTAAGACATTGTCTGAGCTTTGTTTCATCTTGAGACATTGAGCCCATAGCACCATCAAGATTAATTACAAAGCCATTATCATTTTTCGCAGCTAAAGGTTCAGATACATCCTTAATTGTTTGGACCATATTTTCAATTTCAAAACTAGTTACAAATAGCTCCATTTTTCCAGCTTCAATTTTTGAAAGATCTAAAATATTGTTAATTAATGATAGAAGGTGGGTACCTGATGAGGTAATTTTTTTCAAATCAGGAAGCAAGTCGTCATAACCTAAGTCTTCGCAGTCTTCATACAGCATTTCTCCATAACCAAGAATGGCATTCAATGGAGTTCTTAATTCATGACTCATGTTTGCAAAGAATTTTGTTTTTTGATCGCTAGCATCTCTAGCCTCATCTCTCGCAGTTTCCATTTCGCTAGTTCTTGCATCTATCAAACCATTTACTTCGTCGGACATCCTTGAAAATGCAACTAGCATCAATTCGACTGAGGCTTCTTCGCTTGAATTTCTATCAGCATTATCAGCAAGCTCATTCATCTTCTTAATATCATTTAGAATGAGAGTTCTTGCACTTCCATCAAGCTGATCTGCGAGTGCTGTCATCTTCTCAATAATTACTTCATCTCTTTCGTGTCTTCGTTTTGCTTGTTCTTCCCTAATAGATTCCATTTCTACTAAATGAGATTTGTAAGTCCCTAGAGCTGCAGAGAGCTGCCCAACTTCATCTTTTTCAGATGCAAGGATTCCTTTTCTCACAGGCATTTCTTGAGTGTGATCACCCTTTGTTAGGCCCTCTAGAACCTCAATGGCTTTTGTGATCCCACCAAAGGTTCTGGTGGTAATAAATGCTATAAGCGAAATAATAAATATTACAAATGATATAGCAGCTACATAAGTTACATTTAAGACATTGGCTGCTCTTAGTATATTTTCTCGCTCATCTTTAAAAATAAATAATTGCGCTTCATCTGCTGATAAAAAAGTACTCAAAGGCAGGAGGGTAACTGAAGTTCCAAGTTCAGTATCTTTTTCTGAGTGCCTAGAACCATTTACCGCCTTGAATGAAGCTGCTTTGTCAGTTAGCTTGTTAAAATTCTCAATATCAAAAAGATCATCTTCCGTATCGCCAAATTGTTGATAATAATCATTGAGTGATATCAAACCAGAGTCAGTATTAATTGCAGTCCTAACTTCAAATTCATCTTCAAAAACTTCTAGACCTTTCCTGATATCTACACCTAGTGCTATTACAGCCAAAGTTTCGCCTTCCACTTTAATTGGAAAACTTAAGGCTTGATTTAATGTAGACGCTTGCTCTTCATTTTTATCTTTAATTTTTACAATGGACTGTCTGGGTCTGCTCGAGGCATCCTGAAGAAATGAATCTAGATAACTAAAAAAGTCAGGGCGGGCTGCTGGAGAGCAGGGATCAACACCCAGTAAATCTAAAGCACTACCACAATAAATTCTTTCACCAGATGGAAAATAAGCCATCACATAACTCAAGTTTCCATAATCAAGCTCTTCTTCAAAAAATAATTCAATTAAATATTGAGCATCTCCAATTCTATTGGCGCTAATAGTATCTAGAAGAGGATTGGTGTAATTGTTGCTGGAGCTAACTTCATCTAAGAAAATTTCTGAATCAGGGTCCCAGAATGATGCATTTTCTCCAGTTACAGGAAGCCATTTTGACATGACATCAAAAGATTTATTGTAGGTTTGATACCATGCAGATTCATAAAGAGTTAGGAGAGACTCATTTGATGAATCTTCTTGAATATTTTCTCTATACCCAAATGAAAATATAAATATAGCGGCGACAAGAACATTACCAATGACCCCAAATAAAAGTAACTGGAGTCTTATGGGCATAGGTATGCTTAGGCTATATTAAAACTAAAAGTTAGTTGGCGAGTTTAAAAGTAAGGTCAATTTGAACATTATTAACTTTAACCGACGTGCCATTGTATGTAGGCGGCTGATATAAGAATTTTCTAACAGCTTTGATAGCAGCTCTATCAAATACTCCAGCTGGACTACTTTCCACTACATATGGATCGAGCACTGAGCCATCTGTGTCTACATCAAACTCTAATCTTACAGAGCCTTCAACACCAAGCCTTATAGCCCTTCTTGGATATTCAGGAGCAGGGCTTGAAACTCGAGTTACTTCGATTTCTGTACCTTCTTCACCAACATATCCCTTGTCACCAGCAAAAGCCGGTACAGCAAGTAAAAATGCAAAAACAAAAACTGAGAGATAATTTAAAGATTTCATATTGGTTTTAAGTTGTTATAGTTATATATAAGTAATAGTTATACGTACTTTATTGTACCTTTATAATACCAAGAAATCTGTTTGGGTGTTAATATCTTTCACAGAATTGTTACAAAACTAGCACGCTACATAACGTATGAAAAAAGTTAAAGATCATTTAAATGAGCAGAAGTATTGGGATATATTTACCATTCCCGAGGACTCTAATTTATTTGATGCAGCCTCCTTAATGAACAAAAATAAAATTGGAGCTTTGATGATAAGTAAATGCGATTCAGGCGACCATCTTTCAAAATCATCTGTTGTTGGAATCTTAACGGAGCGAGATCTCGTATATGCTTTGTCTGGCGGCGCTCAAAAATTAGAATCTAAAACTGTTAAAGACATCATGACAAGGAAATTGATATTTACATGTCCTGAAACGTCAAACTCTGAGGCTAAATCAATGATGTTGGAGAATCAAATCAGGCACCTGCCTGTTTTTTCAGGTGAGCACCTAGTTGGCATCATTTCAATGAGAGACGTTTTTAAAGCTTAGATCTTCAAAAACTATGAATTTATTTCAGCGGCTATCATATACCGCATTAAACTTTCCAACCTCTGCGGCTGGGATGCCAATGTTTATCTTTATTTTGCCTTTTTACGCAGGCGATTTAGGTCTTGGCTTATCGCTAGTTGGTATTATATTTTTCTTTGGTAGGTTTGCAGATGTATTGACTGATCCTGTTATGGGGGTCTTGATTGATAAATTTCCATCAAGATGGGGCAAACATAAACTCTGGATATTTTTATCAGCACCAGTCTTTATGCTTGCTACCTATGTTATTTTTTTACCGCCTACTGAACAACCCTCAGTAATATATTTTATTGTTGGGCTATTTTTAATGTATTCAGCATTTACTTTAAGCAGCATTACTCAATTATCCTGGGCTTCTTTTCTTGTACCAAACTATGATGATAGAACCAAACTCTTAACTCTCAGAGAGTTAATGTCTTTAATGGGTATGTTTACAGTTATAGCGATACCAGCGATTGTTGAGATTAATGATCCTTCACTGAGGGCTAAGGTAAATGCTATTGGAATGTTTCTTTTATTTTGCATTCCATTAATTACCCTCAATGCATTGAAACAAGTTCCAGATTCCATTGAACCTGCTTCAAAAGAAAGATTAACCAACCCATTTAGAGCCTTTAGAAGTTTATTTAAGAATAGAATGCTGAATAAAATAGTTTTCGCTGCTGTTCTTATAGGATTTTGCATGAGCTTAAATGGAGCCCTTTATTTAATCTGGATGGAGGTAGTTATCGAATTGCCTGAATACTCATCTAGATTAATGCTGGCCTATTATGTAGTAAGTGTTTTTGGGCTCTGGGTATGGAGAAAGTTGGGCATCAAAACATCAAAACACTATGCTGCTGGTATTGCTTGCCTATATGCAATTGTAGTTTTGTTGATTGGTTTTGTTGGTTATTGGTTTATAAAAGATTTTGAAGATTTTCCTAAATTGATCGGCGTTGGATCTTTTATCATTTTGTATGGTTTTGCTTTTTCAGGACCGTTACCCCTAATTAATGCAATTACTGCCGATATTTCTGATAAATTAAATCTTGAAGGTGGCGAAAATATTTCAGGCACGGTTTTTTCATATTTAACCACCTTGACTAAAATTGGCTTTGCTCTTGCCGCAGTAGTTCCCTATGTTGTCCTTGAAATTCTTTGGGGGTTTGATATTAGCTTGGGAATAGAAAATAGCACCTCATCCAAGATGGCAATTTTTTATATCTATACATTTGTACCAATTATTAGTTATTCTATAGCTGCATATTTATTATTTTCGCATTCTCTTTCAAGGGAAGAGCATGCAAAAATAAAGTCGAATTTACAAAAAAGTCTATGAATTACCAAAAATTTGAATGTGTGATCTGCGGTCATATTTACGACGAAGAGTTTGGTGATCCCGATGGTGGAATTCCTGCTGGCACCAAGTGGGAGGATATTCCAGACGATTGGGTTTGCCCTGATTGTGGCGTCAGTAAGTTTGACTATGAACCAATGGACTCTTAGAGGGTATTTTTTTTGATCAATCTATCAAGAGTTGCTTTGCCTATTACAGTCCCATATTTATCCAAAGACTCAGCTAGCAATCCATCAGGAGCATAGAGATTAAATAAAACAAGAGCGCCGTTAGAACCACCTTTTTCCATGTGCACATCTCCAGGCTCTTTATGCGCATAATCACCTGCAGATCTAATTTTGGTCACGGTTTTTTTTCCAGAAGCTAAATCAATATCAATAACATGCAGCTCTCCCTCAAGAACTACAGATGATACTTCGGCTGTATGTCTATGAAAATGGCAATAACAATCTGGTTCCCATCTGTAAAGAATATCTACATGACCATCTTGGTTTGCATTCAAAAGCGCCGCTGAATAATCTATTGGATAGTCAAAATCATTACCGCCTTGAAAACGTTTCCAGCGAAGATCTTTATTTTTAAAAAGGTTGATCATTGATCTATATTCAAAGCTTCAATTGCTTCTACCTCATTGTATTCGACATAGAAAGATGAGAAATGTTTTCTAAATTTAGCAATGGGCCCATCTGAATCACATAAAACAGGCTTAGAGGCATATTTTTTATTTTCCCAAACAGGAATATCTTCTTTTACCTGTTTGTTTATATCAGCAATTATTGCAGCGCCAACACCGCCTGAAGGAACTTTTCCATCAACTTTTTTCTGAAGAAAAGAAAATCTTGTAATCACTTCTTCATTTTCTGTTGGAGTAGTTGAGCCTAAGAGCAGGGTATCGCATATACCTTCAAATTTTGTGAAATTATCTCCGGGTCCATTTGAGGCGCCTGAAATTTTTCCTTTAACAACCCCTCGAGGTGTTTCCATGTTTGCTTGTTGAGAGAAAAACCTTTTTTGCTTGTCATAACTTACTTCAAATTCTGGATAGGATACAACGCCATGAACATACATGAAGTGCGCAGCATCCACTGCATTTTCAGCCATGTCCTGAATATGACATTTAATTTCATATTCATATTTCTCGAACTCATCTCCCCATTCTGGATCGTTAACTTCTGGGTAAGTTTCTACTTCATAATGTGGTTGATCACCATGAGGATGGTACCAAGCATAAATTAAATTATTTCTTTCAACAGTCGGATATTTAAAAATCTGAGTATCTTTTGCTTTTTGAGGAATATTTTTTGCATATGGTATTTCTCCTATTCTGCCATCAGCTTTCCATCTCCATGCATGGAAAGGGCATTCAATGCATTCGCCATTGATTATGCCTCCGTGACCAAGATGGGCACCAAGATGAGGGCAATAAGCATCAAGCATGCTGACTTCGCCATTGGTTGTTCTGAATAAAACTTGGTCCTGACCAAAGTAACGAACAGATTTTACATCGCCAGAATTCAAGTCTTCTGCATAGTCAACGACATACCAACCAAATGGAATTGGCATGGGATATCTTTTTTTATTACTCATTCCTTCACCGTTTATAATTTAAGAAGTTTTTGTGCATTTTCACCTAAAAATTTAGGCCAAACTTCATCTCTAAATGGCACATTATCCATTTCACTAAATATTTTATCTAATGATAAGCCCATCGGGAAATAGCCAGCATACATAATTTTATTAATCCCACGAGTATTAGCAAAATTAATTATATCCTCAGGGTAATGTTTCGGAGAAAAAGCGCTTGTTGAATAGTATAAGTTTGGATATTTCAACATTAATTTGCAGGCTAAAGCTGTCCATGGTTCTGCACCATGTCGCATAACAAATTTTAATTCTGGAAAATACCAGCAAACTTCATCAACCAGCTCAACTTTCTGAGGTGCCATTGGTATCCTTGGACCAGGCACTCCAACGCAACAAAAAAAGGGTAGATCCAACTCTACACACATTTTATATATGGGATGCCACTTAGGGTCATTGATAGCAACCTGTGGATACATACCAGACGGAAATGCACTGACTGCCTTGATGCCATAAGTTTCATGATGCCTTTTGATATTCTCAGCCTCGTTTTTGATGTTGGGATTCACTGGAAGGTCAAAAAAGAACCTATCTCCATGATTTTTTGATGCCTCAATCTTAACTTCAGATTTTTCATGAAATCCTATCATTGCTTGATTAATATGAAATTTATCCATTTGTTCAATGGTGTACTGAATAAAGTCATCATGTGATCCAGTTTCAGGAATATCTTTAAACATATATTGAGCAGGCATCTTAAACATGGACTTTGATTCTTCATCACGAAGCAAAGGTTCCATAAATTTATACCAATCAGATCTATCTTCTTGCTCGGGGATGCCAAGCATAAGATCGATAGTATGGATGTTTTTATTAATTGCCATGATTAGATTTTAAACAATATTTATATGGAAATTCTTATTTTAAAAAAAAATGAAGAATACTTTTATTTAGCTTGACGAATAAATATCATTCGATACTCATCTAGGACATAAATTCCCCGCCATTTACATCTAAATTAGCACCAGTAATAACTTTTGCAAGATCTGAGATTAGAAATAAAGCAGCATTGGCACAGTCACTATCATCTGGAATGATACCTAAAGGAATATCCTTAGTAACGCCATCTATTATATCTTTTGGCTCAACACCCATAGATTCAGCAGTAAAATTCACATACATTTCAACTGGTGGACCCCACATCCAGCCCATATAGACTGAATTGACTCTAATTCCTTTTGGACCTAATTCTTTTGCAAGAATTTTAGTTGCGGTAGCAAGAGCACCTTTTGATGCTGCATACCCACCTTGAGTTGGCAAAGGTTTTTTTGTTATTAAGCTATTAATCATGACTATCGAACCTTGTTGATTTGGAGTCATTTGTTTTACTGCTGCCATCGTTAGATTCATAGTTCCAAAAAAGTTTGTGTTCATAGTTTCTTGCCAATCAGAAAAATCAGAATCTTCAATTTCTTTGAAATCACCCGCACGATAAGCACTATTGATTAAGCCATCAAGTTTTCCATATTTTTTTACTGTTTCATCAACTAGATTTTTACATTCTTCAGGTTTGGTAATGTCACAAGGGATTGCAATCACCTCTGATTTTTCTCCAATCTCATCTTTGAGTTTATTTAGTAAATCAGTTGATCTGGCTGCTATAGCAATTTTTGCACCCTCTCTTGCAGCTCCATACGCGAGCTCTTGACCTAGACCAGGTCCAATACCGGAAACAATGACCACTTTATCTTTTAATAACATCTCAGTTCCTATTTTATATATTGATTAATGTATTCTTGAAAGTAATTATCAATGAATGAATTTTCTAATCCAAACTCATCAAGCGAGTATTGATGAGCGCCCATTTCATGTTGATTTTCTTCTTTCCAGGCTTTCATTGCATTTTCTGCTTGATCAGTGAAATCCTCCCCAATAAAGTTATAAACCTCGTTCATTTCAAGAATTGGATCTTGAATCATTTTATTAAACTCAAGATTTAGGAAATTATCTTTATTGGCATTGCTAATCTTCATACAGTGATTTAATACCTTGGCTAATTTGTGCGCCCAATGATGACCAATTTCATTTTTATTATACGAATTAGTAAGGGGCTCAAATAAATTTGCGCACATTGAGCAAAATGACGGCACAGTTTTTAATGGGTCCCTATGAGTTTGTATTACTTTTGAATCAGGAAAAACTTGTAATAATTTATCAATAAAACCCAAATGATGTGGTGATTTTAAAACCCATCTTTTCTTTTCTCTTCCAGGGTTTTGCCATTGAAGATATTGAAGCATTTTTTTAAGTTGAGCATATGCATGAATATGATCTTGCGATTCAACCCACTTAGAATAAGAGGGCAAGCGCATAAATGATTCTGGGACTGTACTAAAAAATGTATGCTCTAAAAGTAAAATTTCTTCATCTGCACCTTTGTAATCCCAGGGATGAATAGTGAGAGCTTCTGGCGAGGCCTGCATTACCGCTTCAACTTCAGCTTTTCCCATTTCCATTCGTTCTTCTGGATTACCACGCAATTCATCTTTTAACATTGCTGGATATCTTCCTTCCCACCAAAGCATTGCAGTATGTCTAGGATCGGAGGCAAGAAGTCTGTGAGTCATGGTGCTTCCTGTTCTTGGAAGCCCAACAATCACAACAGGAGAATTAATTTTTTCGGTCAGTATTTCTGGATGCTGGATGCATGCTTCTTCAATCATAAGTAAATTAGCCAATACGCCAGTTAATCTATATTTCTGTGCATCTAAGCCAATCTCATTTAAATCTGCTTCACGATTGATAGATTGAACAAGGCTTTCAAATCCTTCCAGAAATAACGGATTACCAAAATTCTCTAAATTAGTTTGTTTAATAGCTTCATTTTTTATTATCGTAGAATCAAGCATTAGGTAACCTCCATAGAATTAATTTTTTTTATTTCTACTTTTGGGATTGGATGTGCACTTGCACCTATCCATCGAAGGAGCATAGCGCCATTATTGCGACCTTCGGTTATAAGATTATTTTTTATATTAAGGTAATGGTGACTCACATTAATGGTTAAAGTTTTATCTTTATTTAGAATAGCCGATGATTCGTTGATATGGATGGGGAAATGCCTATAGTCCAAGGATTCCATCCAATAATTTTCTAATTGAAAATTCCAATACTCGCAGTTAGGTATATCAGTAGTGATTTTCATATATTCATCTTCACCAAAGTCATAATATCCATGAAGGTAACAAATTTTGGGATCTCCGCCAGCTGCTTGAAAAAAAGCTTGATCGCCCATGGGCAATTGATTCTTATGATTGGCTTTAAACTCATGTACCCACTTTATAAAGGTTGATGCAGTTCCTTTAACAAAAGCAAGAGACTGGTTGAGTTGAGCTTCAAGTCGTGAGGGTGTTAAAAGTTCAGGAGCAGCTGCTGAGCTAACAGTTTTGATATTAATTTTTGCATGCGTTTGAGAAATTCTATTTTTGTAGGTTTGACGAACTATCAACATATTTGCATTTTCAGGAAGAGGTAAAAAATTTTGAGAATTACTTTCTCCACCAAGATATAAAATAAAATTTCCTGAACTATCAACCATCATATCTCTCAGATCAATTTCTCCTAAAGAAACCATAGTGCCATCTTTACTGTACCTATTTTCTTTGAGACCAAAACTTAAATAGTCTGATTCACCAACATTTCCGTAGACTTCATAAGACTGTCTTCGATCTATGTTTGCATTTAAATAAATATTGTCTGGATTATCCGCACCTATTTTTGCAGTTTCATGAGAAAGATTATAGAAAGATGGCGTAGATGAGTTTGAATGCTCTAAATTCATCTCTAGTGATAAGCGCATTAAACGGAGCAAGTACCTGTAACCTTCGGCTTGGTCCGTTTCGCTTAGGGAAGATTCTGATTCAATTATCGATCCAATATCTTTGAGGTTTTCGCAGAATACATCCCATTTTTCTTTGAACAAATCAGCCATAGTTTTTCTTTTTAATTGATTAAATTTATATTAAGGTTGATGTTTAATCAATGAATAGAACCATACAATGCCAAAGCCACAAGAGAGAGATTTAGACCAAACTAAAATTATTTTTAGTTCTTGGCTTGAGACACAATTAGATGGAGCCACTGATCTAGATGTTGAATTATTAGGAGGTCCTGAGAATACCGGCTTTTCGAATGAGACACTCAGTTTCAATGTTTCATATGAATTAGAGGGCGCAAAAATTGTCACCGGAATGGTTCTTCGTTTTTACCCTGAGGGGTTTTTTGTATTTCCTGACTATGATATTCATAAACAATTTTTGATTATGCAAAAACTATCTGAGCATGATATTAAAGTGCCTAATGTACTTTGGTATGAACCCAGCGATGAAGTTTTTGGAACCTCCTTTTATGTCATGGAAATGGCGAGTGGTGATGCTCCTTCTGATAATCCTCCATTTCATCAAGAGGGATGGGTTGCCGACTCCTCTGAGGACGTTAGAGAGAAAATTTGGTGGGGCTGGGTTGAGCAAATGGCTAAAATTCATCAAGTAGATATCTCAAATGGAGATTTCGAATTTCTTAACAGACCAAAGCTTGCAGAAGATTATCTTGATCAAGAGTTAAACTACTACTTTAATTTTCATGATTGGGCTATGGATGGTGAGGCTCATCCAGTAGCGGATCAAGCGCGTGAATGGCTCAAAGCTAACAAGCCCAAACCTACTCAATCTTCCATTCTTTGGGGAGATTGTAGGTGTGCAAATATTATGTATGATCCTGACGGCCAAGTTTCAGCTGTTTTAGATTGGGAAATGGCAGCGCTCGGAGATCCTTGTATCGATCTTGCATGGGGAATAGCTATTGATGATTGCAATTCCAAAGGAGTGCATGTTGAGAGATTAAGCGGTTTTCCAGGTCCTGTTGCAACCATTGCAAAATGGGAGGCTCTTACTGGGTTTAGTGCGGACGATTTTGATTACTATTATATTTTAGCTCTATATAAATTTACCGTTATCATGGTGAAGGTTGTAAGAAAGCTTGAGCATTATGAGATTATGCCTATGGGAATGAATGCCCATATCAATAATCATGTGACGCCCATGCTTGAAGCTAAACTTAAGGAGTTATAAAAAATGGCTATTTTTTCTATCTCTCATTCTGAGAGCGGCAAAAAACTATTAACTTTAAAAAGCCCGGTTGATCTTTCCCATATCGATACTTATGAATGCACATCAGCAGAAAAGATTGCAACGATAATGACTCAAGCCAAAGTAGCACAAAGTGAGTGGAAGAAAACCACTTTGAAAGAAAGGGTTGAATTAATGCATAGGGTTGCCGATGTAGTAATTCAGCAACAAGACAGAATCATGGATGTTGTTATGAGAGAGACAGGTAAACCAGAGCAAGAAGCTATGGCCATGGAAGTGTTTTCAGCTGTAGATTCTTTGGTGTTTTATGCTAAGAGAGCTCAAAAGTGGCTAGGAGACAAAAAAATTAAGATGCATGGTCCTATGCAATTTCTTAAGAAAACAATCATCACATACAAACCAAGAGGAGTGGTGGCAGTAATTACTCCATGGAATGGCCCATTCATATTGTCCATTAACCCAGTTATTCAAGCTGTTCTTTGTGGAAATAGTGTAGTAGTCAAGCCATCTGAAGTTACACCCATGTCTGGAGCATTGGTACAGGAGATTTTTGCATTAGCAGAGGCCCCAGAGCATCTAGTTCAGACTGTCATTGGGGATGGGGAAACAGGAGCAGAGTTGATTGATCAAGCCCCAGATAAGGTTTCTTTCACAGGCAGCGTAGCAACTGGAAAGAAGATTGCAGCTAAATGTGGCGAAATGCTAATTCCATATAGCTTAGAACTCGGAGGCAAAGATGCCATGATTGTTTGTTCTGATGCAGACATCACAGATGCAGCAAGTGGTGCAGTTGTTGGCTCATGTATGAATGCTGGTCAGTACTGCTGCGGCACTGAAAGAATTTATGTTTTGGATGATGTCTATGATGAGTTTGTTGCAGAAGTTGTTTCTATAACTCAGTCACTCATACAATCAAATGATTGTAAGGGTGATGTTGGTCCCACCTTTTGGGATAAGCAAGTCGACATCATCGAAGATCATGTTAATGATGCTGTTGCTAAAGGCGCCAAGGTATTGGTTGGGGGAAAAAGAAATCCAAATTTTGAAGGCTTATATTTTGAACCAACTGTTCTTGTAGAAGTTACTCATGAGATGAAAATAATGAAAGATGAAACTTTTGGACCAATTATCTCCATTATGAAAGTGCAATCGGAAGAAGAAGCATTAATGTTAGCCAACCAATCTCATTATGGTTTAAATGGAAATGTTTGGACTAAGGATTTAAAAAAGGGTCAGAGATTAGCTAAATCAATTGAAACAGGGGCCTGCTCTGTTAATGATATGGCAATGAGCTATGGTGTTAATGAAGTTCCATTTGGTGGAGTTAAGGAAAGTGGACTGGGAGTGGTAAATGGAAAGGAGGGCTTGTTAGCATATGCCCATCCAATGCCAATTATAATCGGCAAGAAGTCCGCATCAGCTTATCCCTATACAGATAAATCATTTGAACAGCTCAAAGGGGCTTTAAAAATATTTTGGGGCAATCGCTTGGTCAGAAAATTATTTGGATAAATTAATTTTTATCAACCTCAACCTGAATATCAATATCAACATTACCTAACTGATCTGCTGCTTCCGCTAACTCATTCTCCAATTCAGATCTTGCATTTTCCAATTTTGATTTCACTTCACTGTATTCTTCATCGCTAAGCTGTATTTGAATTTCATCAAAAATTGATTGAATATCTATATCGGACATATCATCTGTATTAACTTTTATTCTTATATCCTTTTTTACTTCCTCATCATTTTCATTTCCATCAATTTTGATTTTAAATATTTTTTTTAATTCATTAGAGCCCATCGTTTTATCATCGCTGGTATCTAATAAAATAACTTTATGACTTTTTAACTTATGATCAGAACTAAGGCTATCTAATATTTTGATGAGCTGATCGGAATTTTTAGAGTCTTCATCAATAATCTCTATGGAAATAGGTGCATTATTAATCAAATTTTTTGGGTTAATTATATCGTCAATTACAATTGCAAGGCCAATGATACTTCCAAGAATCAAGGCCTGTATATATTTTTCATTCATCTTCATTCTCCGTAATTAATCGATGCTTACTTAGACATAAGGTATTGTATAAAGTTCTTTATTTAGGTTTTGCAAACTCAAGATAGCTTGGTTGTTCTCCGCCGCCATGAACTTCAAGAGCAGCACCTGTAATCCAGTCAGCTAAATTAGATGAAAAGAAGATACAAGCATTAGCTATATCTTCTGGTTTACCCATTCTTTTCATTGGGATAGTTTTAGCTACTTTATTGATTTCTTTTTTGCTTCCGTAATGAAGTATTGAATTTTCTGTTTCTATGTATCCCACAATTATTGAGTTAACTTTAATTTTTGGGGCCCATTCAACTGCCAAGGTCTTTGTAAGATTTACTAGACCGCCTTTAGCTGCTCCATAAGCAGCGCTTCCTGGTGTTGGTCTGGTTGCTGTAACGCTGGATATGTTAATAATGTTTGAGACTGTTTTTTGCTTCATCATCATTTTGGCAAATCTTTGACTGACATTCAGCGGAGCAGATAAATTAAGATCAATGATTGCTTCATGGAATTTATTTGAAGCATTCAATGCATTCGCCATTGGAGCTCCGCCAGCATTATTGATCAATACATCAATTGATTTTGTCAGCATCTTGATTTCCTTTACAGCATTGTCTAAAGACTCGATGTTCCTTATATCACATTCTATAAATACGGCTTTATTGCCTTTTGCTTGAATAGTTCTTTTAGGTTTTTGTCTTGCAACCACAAAGACTTTTGCACTTTGTTTTAAAAAGGATTTAGTGATTTCAATGCCTATGCCTTTTGTGCCTCCAGTTACAACTACTGATTTGTTTTTTACATTTATCATTTTTAGTATCTGTGAATGATTCCTTCTATTAATTATAGGGTATGTAGCTTAATTTATATTGACAAATTTATTCTTGAAGATACCCATTGATTGGTTGGTGAATTTGTATAATATTTATTAAATATTAATCAGGAGATATCTAATGAAAATAGCTATTCTGGGAGGAACGGGTTCTTTGGGAAAAGGTTTGGCTTCAAGATGGATTAAAGCTGGACATGTTGTAATTATTGGCAGCCGCGATGTATCCAAGGCTCAAGAAACTGCAGTTCACTTAGGTTTGGATAGCTCAGCAGGAATGCTGAATATTGATGCTGCTAATTCTTGTGAAATTGCTTGCTTAACCGTGCCATTTACTCATCAAGAGTCTACTTTATTGAGCATTGAAGATGGCTTGGCTAATAAGATCATGATCGATGCGTCCGTGCCTCTGATGCCACCAAAAGTTATGAGAGTTCAATTGCCAAAAATTGGTTCTGCAGCATTGAATGCTCAAGCAATTTTGGGTGAAAATACAACTGTAGTTTCTGCTTTTCAAAATATTTCAGCTGAATTACTTCAGACTGATACTGATATAGATTGTGATGTTTTGGTTGCCGGCGATTTAATTGATGCTAGAAACACCGTCATTAAATTAGCAGCTGATGCTGGTTTAACCGGCTGGCATGCTGGACCATTGTGTAATTCTGTTGCAGCAGAGGCCTTAACCTCAATACTTATTGCTATAAATAAAAAACACTCATTGGCACATTCAGGCATTAAGATCACAGGTCACTAAAAAGAGAAGCACTATTAATTCAATTACACTCATAGCTTTAGAGAATCTGCCACTTATTCAGCCTGGGCAAGATATTTCAAAAGAAATCATTAATACTATTGAATCTGAAGAAATAGCAGTCGATGATGGAGATGTCATTGCGGTTGCTCAAAAGATAGTCTCCAAATCGGAAAATAGATATTTAGATATTTCACAGCTTAATCCTTCAGAAGAGGCTCTAACTTTATCAAAAAAGATTGATAAAGATCCAAAGTTTATTCAGGCCATTCTTAATGAGGCTAAGAAAGTTGTGCGATATAGAATGGGAGTATTAATTGTGGAGCATAAGCTAGGTTTTATTCATGCCAATGCGGGAATTGATAGGTCTAACATTGATCAAGAGCAAGATATCGTATTGTTACTTCCTGAAAATCCTGATGCATCTGCAAAAGTTATTTCTCAATCTTTATCTCAATATTTTAAAAAGAATGTGTCTGTAATCATTACCGATACTATGGGCAGACCTTTTAGAAATGGGATTGTGGGATTTACCATAGGCAGTCATAACATTGAATGTCTTCTAGATGAACGAGGAAAAAGAGATCTTTATGGGAATGAGTTGAAAGTAACTCAAATAGGTATCGCCGATGAATTAGCCGCTGCTGCATCATTGTTGATGGGTCAAGCTGCTCAAAAAAAACCAGTTGTGATAATTAAAGGATATAAATTTAACCAAAATCAGCTTTGCGACTCTCAATCCTTAATTCGAGGCGAAGAAGAGGATTTGTTTAGATGAAAAATTATTTATTATTATGCGGAGGAGTTGGAGGAGCTAAGCTTGCCCTGGGATTTAAAAATTCAATCGATCCCATGAATTTAACGATTGTTGTTAATACTGGAGATGATTTTACTCACCTTGATTTCAAGATTTGCCCTGATCTAGATACAGTGATGTATACACTTGCTGGAGAATCTGATACATCAAAGGGCTGGGGTAGAAAAGATGAGTCATGGAATATGCTTTCAGCATTGGGTGAGATGAATGGAGAAACTTGGTTTCAGCTTGGGGATAAAGATTTAGCCACTCACATTCAAAGAACTCATTTGATGAAATCTGGTCTTTCACTTACTGAGGCTACACATACATTATGCGAATCTTTTGATTTACCAAAAAATATTTTTCCAATGAGTAATCAGCCGGTTGAAACTTATATTCAAACCAAGAATAGACTACTTTCATTTCAAGAATATTTTGTAAAACTCAAGTGTAACCCCCCAGTAACTGACTTTGTCTTCAAAGGTCTTGATAAGGCTAAATTTAATCAAGATTTAAATTTATCTGTATATGATGAGATTATTGTATGTCCTTCGAATCCCTATGTAAGCATCAATCCCATGCTTCAACTAACTGCCTTAAGTCAGCATCTTATAGACTTTTCAGATAAGGTTACCGTAATAAGTCCCATTGTGAATGCTAAATCTCTAAAAGGCCCGACTGCAAAGATGATGTTGGAGCTGGACCAGGAAATTAGCGTGGTAACTATTGCAAAATTTTATCAAAAATACTCTAAAAGAATTTTTATTGATACTTCTGATTCTAAGGATTCAGCTAGATTAAATGAATTGGGGTACGAGGTGCATAGCGCTAACTTAATAATGAATAATACTAAATCAAAAAATTCACTAGCAAATGAAATTATTCAACTACTTGAATCAAGATAAATGAATGTCTCAGCATTTATACCAATTAAAAAGTTTATAACTTCAAAAAAAAGATTGTCTAAAATTATTAGCTCATCAGAAAGAGAATCTCTTGCTGCTTCAATGGCCAATAATACAATAGATATTTTATCCAAATCTAAGATATGTGACTCAATCACAGTTGTTACCAATGACAATAATTTAAGTTTTAATCATTCGAACTCCTATTTTACAGAATTACCACTAAATCAAGGTTTGGATGAAGCTATTAAACTTGATGTTAATCGTGAGAATATTTTGATCATGCATGCTGATCTGCCGCGGATTAATGAGTTCGATTTACAAAAGCTTTTAGGAAGTTATATGACTCAGAAGGTGAGCATCGTTTCTGACCTTCAAAAGCAAGGAACTAATTGCTTGATGTTTAGTGCATCGATGAAATTTCAACTTAAATTTGGTCTAGATAGCTATAATCTTTTTCAGCAAGAGTTCAAAACTAATGGCATAAGTTATCAAGATATAAATATACCAAGCCTTCAGGATGACCTTGACTCCGAGGAGGATTACTTCAAACTAATTAAATATATTAAGAGTTAGCTTGTTGAAAATTCAAGAACAATCAAATCAATCTTTAGAGCAATTAATTGCAACTGAGTCTATAGATTATAAAGGCCTGAGTTCTTTGGCTAATATATGCTTATCTGAGGCCCTAATTCATTCTTCCCATGGGAAGAAAAAAGCTTATTTTAAAGATTTGCTTACCTATTCACCAAAGGTATTTATACCATTAACATTTTTATGTCGTGATGTTTGCCATTACTGTACTTTTGCGCAAACTCCTAAAAAAGTTAAATCCCCATATTTAACAATTGAACAGGTTATTTCAATTGCCAAAGAGGGTGAGGCAAATGGCTGCTTTGAGGCTTTGTTTACACTTGGAGATAAACCTGAATTAAGATATAAAGCAGCAAGAGATTGGCTTGCAATCAATGGCTTTAAGACCACAAATGAGTACCTTGGAGCCTGCGCCGAAGCTGTCTTGAGTGAAACCTCTCTTATTCCCCATCTCAATCCAGGATGTTTAACCTCAAATGAAATAGAAAAATTAAAACCTTTAAGTGGTTCCATGGGGCTAATGGTTGAATCTTTATCATCACGTCTTACTGAAAAAGGGCAGCCTCATTATGGATCCCCTGATAAAGATCCTTTATTTAGGATGCAAACCCTAGAAGAAGCTGGAAAGCAAAATGTTCCTTTTACAACCGGAATATTAATTGGAATAGGGGAATCAAGGTTAGAAAGATTGGAGTCACTATATGAAATTGCTGAGTTACATAAAAAATATAATCATATTCAGGAAGTAATAGTTCAAAATTTTAAAGCAAAGCCTAATACATTGATGGTAAATGCAGCTGAGCCATCTTTTGATGAATTAATGTGGACAATTGCCATGGCTAGATTAATTTTGCCTGGTGATATTAGTTTGCAAGTCCCCCCTAATTTAAACTCAGAACATATCAATCAACTAACTCTTTCTGGGATCAATGATTTTGGAGGCATATCTCCGGTTACTAAGGATTACGTCAATCCGGAAGCACCTTGGCCTGAAATTGAAAAATTAACCAAAATTGCATTAAAGACCAATCAAATCTTAAAGCCTCGAGCAACTTTGTATCCTAAGTATTTCTCTGATTTTGAGACATTCTCAACTCCTAAAATTTCAGCTAAGTTGTTGCAAATTACTGATTCACAATCTCTGATCAGATCTGATCTGTGGAAATCTGGAGTGAGTAAAAATATTCCAGCATATCCAGAGGCAATTTTTAATTCTAATATTCGCTCACTTATCAAAGATGTAGAAAAAAATCCATCTATTAAAAATGTCCAATCTCTTTTAGAGGTTTCCGATAATGATTTTAAATATATTGTTGAATATGCTGATGATGTTAAATCAAAAATTCATGGTTCAGACATCAGCTTTGTAGTTAACCGAAATATAAACTATACAAATATATGCTCTTTTAAATGCAATTTTTGTGCTTTTTCTAAAGGCAGAGGTCATGATGATCTTAGAGGTGAGCCATATAATATATCTGAAGAAGAAATAATTCGTAGAACAAACGAAGCAATTGATAGGGGTGCTACAGAGGTCTGTTTACAAGGTGGTATTCATCCTAAATATTCTGGGGAAACATATCTTGATATTGTTAGAGCAATTAGATCGGTTTCTAATACTATTCACATCCATGCGTTTTCTCCTCTTGAGATAGACCACGGTAGAAAGACCTTAAATGTTTCCGTTAAAGAATTTTTAACTGAGCTTAAAAAAGCAGGCCTAAATTCACTGCCTGGAACAGCAGCTGAGATTTTACATGATGATATTAGATCAAAAATTTGCCCTGATAAGCTGAATTCTAATGAATGGGTTGAGATTATCAAATCAGCACATTCCATAGGATTGCCTACAACATCTACCATGATGTTTGGCCACGTTGAAAATATGTTTCATGTCGCTCATCATTTAATCAAGCTTTTGGATATTCAAAATAGTACGAATGGAATAACTGAATTTGTTCCTTTGCCGTTTGTTGCAGATGAAGCTCCTATTTTCAGGAGAGGGAAATCAAGACCTGGGCCCACCTTTAAAGAAACAATTTTAGTGCATTCAGTTGCGAGGATTCTTTTTAACGGAACTATAAATAACATTCAGGGTTCATGGGTTAAGATGGGCTTACCAGGCTTAAAATATCTTTTATCTTCTGGCATCAATGACATTGGGGGTGTTTTGATGAATGAATCTATTACAAGATCGGCTGGAGCATCTTTTGGTCAAGAACTTAATCTTGATGATGTTTTATGTATTGCTGATGAGTTAGGTTTAAATTTAAAGCAAAGAAATACTCTTTACGAGCCCTTAAATAATAATCTTCAAGATTTAATTAACTTACAATCAATCCCATTAATTCCAATTATCAATGATTATCATCAACCAAAAAAAATAAATAATACTTTATGAATAACAAATTTACTCACCTTTTTATAATTTTTATAGGCTACATAGCTTGTATTTACTCGATGCTGTTAACTTGGGATTATTTTTCAGAACTTCCCCTGGTATTTAAAGTTTTAATTTGTCATATTGAGGCAACAATCTTTATTTATCTTTTGAGTGTTATTTTCAATAACTCTAGTTGGTATGACGCATTTTGGTCTGTTATCCCTGTGGTACTTACAATCATGTGTTGGTTTGATATATCAGCTGCTGGTGATATTCAAAGAGCATTTTTAATGCATGCATGTTTATTGTTTTGGGCTATAAGATTAACCTATAACTGGATGAGATCATGGGATGGATTTTCCCATGAAGACTGGCGATACATCATGATGAAAGGAAAGACAAATAATAAATTTCAATATTTCATTGTGGATTTTGGTTCTATACATCTAATTCCAACCCTGTGTGTCTATATGGCATTATTACCGATGATTTATGCGCTATCTTATCCTGGTGCTGAATTAAATAACTTAGACATACTTGCTACTTTTTTAGCTGTTTTATCAGTCATAATTCAAATTATTTCTGACCAACAAATGTATAATTTTAGAAAAAATATTACTGAGCCTAAAACCATGAAGTCAGGTTTGTGGCATTACTCACGTCATCCAAATTATTTTGGAGAAATATTATTTTGGTTTAGTTTATTTATATTTGCTTTAGCATCTAATTTATCATTTTCTTGGCTTTTGATAGGTTCATTGATTATGTATGCTTTAATAGCAATTGCTTCTGTTTCAATGATGGATAAGCGCTCATTAGAGAGGCGTTCCGATTTTAAGGAGTACATGGATTCAACTCCACCAATTTTTTTAAATGTTTTTAAAAAAGGCTAGATGATGAAAAATTTTAATTTATTGATTGTTTTGATGTTTTTGATAAACACTTTGTCAGCAGAGGACCTAAAAAATCAATTAGATAGAGATATTCAAGGAGTCATGACAAAGGTTACAGACTGGAGACATCATTTTCATAAGTTTCCAGAACTGTCAAATAGAGAATACAAAACACAAGAATCTATAGTTGATGCACTAACCGAGATGGGTCTTGAGCCTAACACGGAATTTGGAATTACTGGTGTCACCGCATTCATTAGAGGCGAAAATCCAGGACCATTAATTGCTCTTAGGGCTGATATTGATGGTTTGCCTGTTACTGAAAAGCTCAATCTGCCATTTTCTTCAAAAGTGAAAACTTCATATCAAGGCAACGAAGTTGGGGTTATGCATGCTTGTGGTCATGATGCTCACATAGCAGTACTTCTTGGCGTTGCAAGTTTTCTTTCTAGAAACACTGATAAGTTAAATGGAGATATTTTATTAATTTTTCAACCTGCCGAAGAAGGTGCACCTGAAGGCGAAGAGGGTGGTGCTGAGCTAATGCTTAAGCAGGGACTTTTTGAAATTGAAAAGCCAGATGCCATATTTGGGCTACATGTCTCAAATTTTAAAAATGGTCAAATTTGGACAAAACCTGGACCAATTATGGCCTCAGCAGAAGCTTTTAGAATAACTGTACAAGGCAGGCAGACTCATGGTTCAAGGCCTTGGAGTGGCGTTGATCCAATTATTGCAGCGTCTGATATAGCAACAACACTTCAAACAATTGTGAGCAGAAGATTAAATCTCTTAGATAGCCAAGCAGTAGTCACCGTTGGGATTATGAAGGCTGGCACAAGAAACAACATCATCCCTTCAACAGCTATGTTAGAGGGCACGATAAGAACATTTAAAGATTCTTATGCAGATCAAATACGAGATGAAATAAAGCTTATCGCTGAAAATGTAGCTGCTGCTCACCATGCTACGGCTGTTGCTGAATTTAAAGTTTATGGAGGCTATCCAGTTACTGTTAATGATGAAGAGCTTGCAAAAAAATATTCATCTTCATTGATTGAAGCTACAAATGGAGATTTTTTTGAGGCAAGAGTCCCTCGGACTGGTGCTGAGGACTTTTCATTTTTTGCACAGCAAGTTCCAGGACTGTTCTTTTTTCTTGGCGTTAATCCTCCAGGTGTTGAGGATAGCCCAACAAACCATTCGCCTTATTTTTATGTGGATGATTCTGCTTTAACTAATGGAGTCAAAGCATTTATCAACTTAGTAGAGGACTATTCATCTGATTTCAACTCAAGCAATTAGTTAAATACTTTTATTACCATATAAAGTATTGAAAAAAACATAATCGTTAAAATTAGAGGATGCTGACCAAGTTTATCTGAAAACTTTTTGGGTAATATTAATAACCCAACTATAGCGAAAGAAATTATTCCAAGGCCCCATAGCAGGTCTTCCAATTCAGAGAACAGACTTTCTAGCATTGATAATATTTATTCTTCTGGTAGCAAGGAATTTAATCGTTCAACTGAATCAAGATATTCATTAATAATTCTATAAATCACATCTTTTACTGATTCAATTTGTTTTACTTGACCGATTACTTGTCCAGCTGCATTAAACGATACATCTTGTGTATTTCCAGAGCCTGCGTATATGGAGGTTCGTCTCATTGCATCAAAAGTAATCATTCCTTGCAGTGGCATTGGTAATGGATCTGGATTTTCTGGGTTTTCCCATGCTTCGGTCCATTTATTTTTTAACATTCGAGCAGGTTTTCCCGTCCAAGCTTTGCTTCTGATTGTGTCTTCGCTTGTTGCATTCAAATATGAATCTTTTTCAGCGGGTTGAGCTGCCGCCTCCTCAACAGCAAGCCATAATGAGCCACACCAAACTCCTTCGGCGCCAGTAGACATGGCTGCAGCCATTTGCCTTCCATTTCCAATGCCCCCTGCAGCAAGAACAGGCAAGCCGTCAACAGCATCAATAATTTGAGGCCATAACACTATGCTTCCTATTTCACCTGTGTGGCCGCCACCTTCACCTCCTTGAGCGATGATGAAATCTAATCCAGCATCTTTGTGAGCAACTGCTTGTTTAATTTTTCCACATAATGCTCCAATCAATACGCCCTTATCTTGAATTTTTTTTATCATATCAGCGGGAGGAGTGCCCAAAGCGTTAGCAATCAATTTTACATTTGGATGTTTCAAAGCCTCATCAATTTGAGGTTCAGCTGTTGCCTCTGTCCAACCCAAAAGCCCTCCTTTTGGACCATTCGTTTCTGGTGCTTCAGGAACACCATTGTCTGACAAGAGGCCGTCAACAAACTCTCTATGACCATCAGGTATCATTTTTTGCAAAGATTCCAATAATTGCTCAGGATCTTTCTCATCCATTCCTTCATATTTTTGAGGAATTACTGTATCAACCCCATATGGATATTCTCCAATATGTTCATCAATCCAATCAAGTTCTTCCTTCAGTTGCTCTGGTGAGTATCCTACTGCACCAAGCACTCCAATTCCTCCGGCTTTGCTTACTGCAACAACAACATCTCTGCAGTGAGTAAAGGCAAATATAGGGTATTCAATTCCAAGTTTTTTACATATGTCAGTTTTCATTCATCCATTCAATTTTTATAAAATTAGATTATAGACATGAATGAAAATAAATTGGGAGTATCAACTGGTAAAAATTTGTCAATAATAATAAATATATATGATTATTTTTTAAAAAATACCCTATGAGTTATAGTGAATTAGTTACAATTTAAAAAAATTAATAAATATTATGAAATGGGATTATGAATTTGATGTAGTTGTAATTGGTTCTGGTAACGGAGCTCTCACATCTGCTATTTGCAGTCACGATGGTGGCGCTAAAACACTCGTTATTGAAAAAAGCACTCAATTCGGTGGAACTTCTGCTACATCAGGTGGAGGAGTATGGATTCCTAATAATAGGTATGCAAAAGCTGAAAATGTTGATGACTCTGATCAAGATGCAAGAGATTACATAAATAGCGTCTCACCCAAGGGAAAAATTAAAGATGAGCTTGTTGAAACCTATCTTTCTGAAGGTCCAAAAATGATAGATTATCTACATGATAATTCACAAGTAAAATACAGAAATTTAGCTCACTACCCTGATTACTTTCCAGATAACCCGGGAGGAAAAGCAGGGAATCGATCCATGGAACCTGAGCCTATCAAAGGAACAGAGCTAGGAGATGATCTGGGTAAACTGAGAGGGCAACATCCACAAACAGCCTTTACAATGGGGCCCATAAATATGAATTTTACTCAGGTAGAAGGTCAATTGTTGCTTGGAGCATTGCCTGGTTGGAAGTCTCAGTTTGCAAAATTATTTACTAAATATATTTTAGATATATCCATGAGATTTAAGTGGGGTTGGAAAGATAGACGTTTAACCATGGGTAATGCAGGTGTTGCAAGATTAATCCTTTCTTTGAAAGATAGAAGTGTGGATTTGTGGACAGAAACTGCAATGACCGATCTTATTGATGACAATGGCTCAGTGGTTGGTATTAAAGCTACTAAAGATAACATTGAGATAAATATTAGAGCCAACAAAGGAGTTATTCTTGCGTCAGGTGGTTTCGAGAAAGACCAAAGTTTGAGAGATCAATATTTGCCTAAACCCACAAATATCGAGTGGAGCGCTGCTAATACCTATAATACAGGAGATGCTTTAAAGGCTGCTTTAAAATTAGGAGCTGATACTCATCAAATGGATACAGGCTGGTGGTCTACAGTTATGAAAGTGCCAGGGCAGGATAAAGGATGGCTTTCAATGGTAGATAAATCAATGCCAGGTAACTTTACTGTTAATAAAAATGGTGAAAGATTTTCTAATGAATCTCAAAATTATGTCAGCTTTGTAAATGATATGTTTGATAAATATGCACAGGGCAATCCATGTGCTCCTTGCTATATGATATTTGATAGTACATTTAGAAAAAATCGTCCATGTGGACCTCTTCTTCAAGCATCTATGCAGCCTGATTCAGCTGTACCAAAGGAGTGGTGGACTCCCTCATTTTTGTCAAAGGGCGAAACATTAGAAGAGCTTGCCGAAGTTGCTGGTATAAATGTTGAAGGCCTACTAGCAACTCAGTTAAAAGTTAATGAATACGCTAAATCAGGTAAAGATATTGATCTTCATCGAGGTGATAGTGTTTATGATAGATATTATGGCGATCCATCTGTAACACCAAACCCTTGCCTTGCTCCCTTAGAAAAAGGACCATTTTATTGCATGGTTCTATATCCAGGTGAAATGGGAACAGCAGGTGGTTTAGTTATAGATACACATGCAAGAGTGCTCAACAAAGATGGTAAAGCGATACCAGGCCTTTATGCCTGCGGTAATTGCTCAACAGCTTTACTGCCAACATATCCTGGCCCCGGTTCAACGCTGGGTCCAGCTATGACTTTTGGCTATTTGGCCGCTAAGGATATTACTGGATCTAATTTTTAATCATGAACTTTTCAAATAGAACAGCTTTGATAACTGGTTCTGGTCAGGGTGTAGGCGAGGGCATTGCTAGAGCCCTTGCTTCCAATGGAGCAAATGTTTGCTTGGTAGGTAGAACCTTTTCTAAAGTTGAGTCAGTTGCTGATGAAATTAATAAGGAAGGCGGATCAGCAATAGCTATTGAATGTGATGTAAAAAATAATGACTCAATTAATAGTTCTATTGAAGCAACACTATCTAAGTTTAATGCATTGAATATTTTAATTAATAATGCTC
>JAOMBK010000011.1 GCA_028344535.1 Pseudomonadota bacterium
ATACAATATTGAAATTAAAAAAGTTATTGAGTGCGACGAATTGCCATCTCCAAAGAAAGGGGCTCTTATTAATTCTGATAATTTTACCGGTCAGGAATCGGATGATGCAATTAAGAATATTAATAACTACTTAGAAAAGAATAATATTGGTAAAAGCATAGAAAATTTTAGACTAAGAGACTGGGGGGTAAGCAGACAGAGATTTTGGGGTTGCCCAATACCTGTTATCTATGAGAATGGGAAGCCTATTTTTTTAGAAAACAAAGACCTGCCAGTAAAGCTACCAAAAATCGAGGAGGGAGAATCTCCCAAACCTTTAAGTCAGAATAAAGCTTTCTTTGATTTAGGGCCTGGCAAAATTCGCGAGGTAGATACTTTTGATACTTTTGTAGATTCATCATGGTATTACGCAAGATTTACAGCAGCAGATAATAACGACAAAGCATTAGATGAAAGTTCAAAGTATTGGCTTCCTGTTGATCTATATGTTGGAGGGATTGAGCACGCAATATTGCATCTTCTTTATTCAAGATTCTTTCACAAGGCAATGAGGGATATGGGTCTGGTTGATGGCGATGAGCCCTTTAAAAAGCTTCTTACACAGGGCATGGTGCTAAAAGATGGATACAAAATGTCAAAATCCAAAGGTAATACCGTAGACCCGCAAAAATTTATTGATAAATATGGAGCTGACACAATCAGACTTTATATGATGTTTACCTCTCCACCAGAACAGTCGCTGGAATGGTCGGATACAGCAATTGAGGGCTCATACAGATTCCTCAAACGCATATGGAATCTTTTGTCAGAAAGAAAACAATTTACTGAAAAGCAACCAGATAAATTTACAAAACATGAGCTTGAGCTACGTCAAAAAAGTCATAAGACTCTAAAAAAAGTTACTCATGACTATGCGGAACGCAATGCATTTAATACAGCAATTGCATCAATAATGGAGTTATTGAATGCAGTTCCAGAATCATTTAAAGCGAATGATGCAACCATAGCTCAAAGATTCTGTTTAGATGAGGTAATTCAATTTACATTAAAAATGTTATCGCCAATTACCCCTCACATTAGTCTTTATTTATGGAAAGAATATTCGGAATCTAATGGCGATGATTTTGAAAATTCTTGGCCAATTTATAATGAAGAGTTTCTTCAATTAGAAGATTTTCAACTCATTATTCAGATCAATGGAAAGGTTCGAGGCAAAGAAAATGTATCTGTTGATATACAGCAAGATGAATTAGAGGTGCTAGCAAAGGCAAATGAAAATGTTAAAAAAATTCTAGCTAACCAGCCCATAAAAAAGGTAATCTATATAAAAGAAAAATTAATTAATTTTGTAATTTAAATGAACTACATAACTCCTTTCGACGACTACCCAATTCATCAGGCGATAGAGCCCATTACTATTCCAGGGCCCACGGATAGAAATTTTTATGACAGATATTTTTTCAATGGCATGGACCCTGAAAATGAGTATATTTTTGAAATAGGTATAGCACTCTATCCAAATAGACATGTGATGGATGCGCATTTCAGCATTTCATACAAAGGTAAGCAATATTCATTTCATGCGAGTCAGCGCCTAGATCAAAATAGAGTGCCAATCAACATTGGTCCTATGCGCCTAACAATTAATGAACCTATGAATGAACTTACATTTTCTTTAAAAGATCCTGATAACAAGCTAAATTGTAATCTTAAATTCTCAGCTAATTCTGTTGCTCATCAGGAGCCTCGATCCCTTCTGATGGAGGGCACCAGAACGATCATGAATACCATTAGATTCACTCAACTAGGTAAATGGACAGGCGAAATATCAACAGAGGCTGGAACACTTAATCCTCAAGCAATATATGGAATTAGAGATAGGTCATGGGGTGTCAGACCGGTGGGAGAGCCAGAAGGTGGAGCGCCTGGAATGCTAAACCAAGAACCTGGAGTATATTGGTGCTGGGCTCCTGTTCACTTTGATGGATTCTGCACACAATTTGGTACATTTGAAGATAGGGATGGTAATACAACACAAATTTCTGGTCATAAATTACCTTTATATGAAGATATATCTTCTGCTCCATCTGAAATTGAGGTTGAAACTATCCACTCTCTTCATCACTCTGTGAAATGGCAAAAAGGCTCACGTTGGGCAACTGGAGCAAATATATCAGGCATGCTAAAAAATAAAGAAAAGTTTGATCTTGAGCTTGAAACAATTGGTCCAATATTCTTTTGCAAAGGCATTGGGTACCAGCATGATGAATGGAAACATGGTATTTGGAGAGGTGAAAGCGAAACAGGCTATGAAGTGTGGGACTTGTCTGCCATTGATCCAGGAGATTATACATTTTTTCATACGCATCAAATTGCAAAAGCTACATTAGGCTCAGAAAAAGGTATTGGAATGCTCGAGAACTTAGTGGTTGGAAGACATGACCCATCTGGCTTTGAAGATTTTTTTGATGGAGCAAAATAAATTTAATAAGTATTTTTTAATACTCATATCTTTTTTTGCAATCTATAGCTGTCAGTTTGACTGGATTGAAGAGCGACAAATCTCACTAAATAAGATTGAGTTTGGGTTAAGTGTTAGAGATTCATTTAAACAAAAATCATTAAAATATTTTTCTCAAAATCAATCTAAAAATAATTACAGCCTCTATATATCCAACCTTCAATTTAAAAAGAAAAATTTTTATGGTGGCTCAGCTGCAAGAGCAAAACAGATAGAAATTGTTGGTCAGCTGGAATTCAAATTCACCAACATGGTATCTGCCAAAAGTGGCAAGCTAGAAATTGCAGGCTGGATTCCTGTGAATGAAAATAATCCGCAAGCTGAAATGATGGCGCAGAGAAAAATTACCGACGAGTTAGAATTATTGTTGCTTGAAGAACTCTTAAAGGAGTATTGGTTAATTGAAAGTTAATTTTCTAAATTTTACTGATCCCAAAGATCATAAATTTTTTCTGCTCACAGGGGGAGAATTTATTCTAAAACAGGATGCAGTTGAAAGAATTTTAAATAATTTACAGAATCATGGATTCAATGAAAAGGTATCAATATTTCAAGATAACTTAGATCAATTGGAAGAAATTGTTTCAAGAAATATTGGAGGCTCTTTATTCCAAGAAAATCTCATTCTGCATATCAAACATAGTTCAGGAAAATTTCCTGAAAAGATAAAATCTCTTCTTGAAGATAGCAATATCTTCAAATCTTCGAACATTGCATTAATTATTGAGTCCAGTATTGAAAAAATACCAAGTGGCGCATGGATTAAAAATTTTGATGCCCATGGTCTCATTATTAATTGCAGCAAACTAAAAATAATGGAAGAAAAAATGTGGCTGAAAAGACAGCTGAGCTTTTTACCAAAAGATTTGCTTCCAATCTTTGGAAGCTCAATTTTTCAAAATAATGAAGCAAATCTTTTGGGTCAAAAAAATGAAGTTGCCTTGCTGAAGCTTTTATTTCTAAGCCAAGATGAATCGGTTGAAGCAAATACAGATCATATAATCTTTGGATCTGGAATAAGTGCATTTGAGCTTGAAGATTTATTAATTAATAGGGATTTTAAAAAAGCACTCATCACAATTAATTTCATGAGAGAGCATGATCGTCAAAACTCTGCTCCAATAATTTGGATAATCGCCAAAGTGATTAATTCTTGTTTGGAGTCCCTTAAAGCCTCAAATAAAAAATCAGCATTAGTGAACAGTGGAGTATGGTCATCTAAAATTAATCTTTATTTAAATTTAATTAAACAAGCAAGGGTGAAGGAGTTTCTTGGTTTAAACGAAGAAATCCTAAAAATTGATTTAATAAACAAAGGTTTGATGAAAGCTGATACTTGGGAGCAAATTGAAAGAGTTATTCTGAGACTGAAAGATGCGACTGCATTGCAGAATTAAATAGCTCAGCTATGTCCAGATAGCCATGAAAATTTTCTTCAAATTTATACTCTGTTCCAATTAAGGTGGTGAGAGGCAAGATTCCCTTCGTCGAACTGGTCAGCCATATACAAGGTGAATCATTAAAATCTGCAATAGAGCAACTGCCCTCTTTCACTGAATATGGCGTATCCTTTAGTGCCTCGATTAGAATCGATCTTGTAATCCCAGGAAGAATATTTTCTGACAATGACGAGGTTCTAACTGAGCCAGCAGAATTAAAATAAAACACATTGCTTGCCCCTGCTTCGGTCATGAAGCCATCTTTATGCATGACAACTTCCTGGCAACCCAATGACTTTGCCTTATTCATTGCCAAAACATTACCTAGCAATGAAGTGGACTTGATATTGCATCTGCCCCATCGATCATCGTCACACAACATAGCGCTGATAGCAGACGAGGGAAAACTTGCAGGCATCGCATAACCAAATCTTTCTATCTCAAGATCATCTTGATAGATATGAGATCTGACCATATCAACTCCTCTGGAAATTTGATAATAGACATATCCATCTTGATTATTTAAGGTGGCGGCAAGTTCCTTAATATCCTTGGTTACGCTATCAAAATCAACATCTAAGCCCATAAGATGAGAGCTTTGAATCATGCGATCAAAGTGCTCTTTATAACATAAAGGTTTTCCTAAAAAATATGGAATAACTTCGTAAATACTATCTGAAAAAGTATAAGCACGAGATAAAGGTGAAACCTTGATTTGATCCAATGTATTTAATTTACCCTGATATATTGCAGGGATATTAGTCATTTTGGCCCAAGGAAAATAAACTCATAATCCAAAAAACTATGCGAGCCCATATTCTTCCAAAGAAACCTTTAGCTTCAACAGACTCAATAGCTATAAGCGGCGCAGATAGAACAACTCTTTCATTAGACATGAATTCAATATCGCCTACCACATCACCCTCAGAGATGGGAGCTTGAATATTATTCTGAAACTTATAGTTTGCTTTGATATTTTTAAAATCTGCTCGTGGCAAAGTTAAAAATATATCCTCATTGGTGCCTAGGGCAACTTCATCCATTTTGCCGCCCCAAACCTTAGCAACAGTAATCTCTGAATCTTTTGCAATGAGTTTTTGAGTAGCAAAGAAGCGAAACCCATACTCTAAAAGTCTCTGCGATGAAGTTAGTCTTTCATTTTCAGAGGGGCTGCCTGCCACCACTGCTATTAATCGCATATCATTTCTCTTAGCTGAAGAAATCAAACAATAGCCAGCAGATTCAGTATGACCGGTTTTGACTCCATCAACGGTATCATCTCTCCATAAAAGCTTATTGCGATTGAGCTGCCTAATATCACTAAAGGTAAATTCTTTTTCTTTATAAGTTGCGTAATGATTGGGGAAATTGTTAATCAGTGCTTTTGTTAGATGAGCCAGATCTTTGGCTGATGAAAAATGATTGGGATCCGTCCATCCAACTGCATTTTGAAATAAGGTATTACTCAACCCTAATTCGGATGCATAAGCATTCATAAAATCCACAAACCCCTCTTCAGAGCCTGCAACATACTCAGCCATGGCAACAGTGGCATCATTTCCAGATTGAATTACTATGCCAGACAATAAGTCACGAACAGAAATTCTTTTTCCCGCTTCAATAAACATTTTAGAGCCGCCAGTTTTCCAAGCTTTTTCACTAATTAAGACTTTGTCATCTAAGCTAATAGCCCCAGTAGCTATTTGATCTGCAATAACATATCCACTCATCACTTTGGTCATACTTGCAGGAGAGATTTGATTGTCAGAATTAAATTCAGCGATTACAGTATTCGTGCTGGCTTCGAGCAATATATAACTATCTAAATTTAATTTAGGAGCCTTAGGGACCATGGATTGAGCAAGTCCCTGCAGACTAAAAGAAGTGAGCAGGATTAAACAAAATATTTTCTTCATAAAAGTTTCACTTAAATTCTAAGGATAAATCATACACGGCTTTAGCATAAAAATGACTACGATTATATTTGGTAATCGCAATGAAATTATCATCCCCTATAAAATATAAATCCTTTGGTTTGTGTAATTTAATAGTTTGTCCAGTCTTAATAATATTTTTGTCTTTAATATTATTAAGACTCATAAGCTGCTGTAATTTTATGTCATTGTTAATTGCAATTGATAACAGACTATCTCCCTCTTGGATAATATATTCTGTTTCAAGACCCTCTGTATATTGGAGGGGAATATATTTACTGGAATTGCTTGGGTGATTGTAGGTTTTGTTAACTTTATTGAGTATAACTTTTTGAACTATGACCCCATCTCTTTTCCAACCATGTTTTTTAAGATAGTTAGCAATACTGGCTACGGCATCTGGCACTGAGTTAAATAAGTCTGCATATCCATCGCCATCATAATCTATAGCGTAGGCTCTATAACTAGATGAGATAAACTGCCCATACCCCATGGCACCTGCATATGAGCCTTGCACTGAATTAATGTCTAGATTATTTTCTCTTGTAAGAATGAAGAACTGCACAAGCTCACTTTTAAAAAACTTTGATCTTCTGGGAAAATCAAAACCAAGAGTTGCTAGGCTATCAAGCACCCTATAGTTGCCTGTAATTTTTCCATATCTTGTTTCTACTCCTAGAATGGAAGTGATAATCTCCCTAGGTACTCCAAACTCATCTTCAATTCGATTAAATAAATTAGAGTTATCTTTAATAAATTTTTTACCGTTAGTAATCCGCTTCTCTTCTAAAAAAAGTTTTTTGTATCTATCCCACGTCCAAGTAAACTCAGCGGGAGATGACATAGACTCCAAAATTCGATCCTGTTTCTTTGCAGTTTCAAGTATCTTAATAACATAGCTCTCATCGAAACCATGTTCCGATACAAGTATTCTAATAACATCCTTGGCTTCTGGATGCTTGGAATAATTAGCAAGAATAGCGTTTGAAAAAAAAAGAAAAAGTATAAAAAGATATTTCATTGAGGTAGAAATTTTTTATGCGTTCCCATAGAAACAATTATGCCAAAAGCAATAAATAATGACAGTAAAGATGATCCACCCTTACTTATAAATGGTAACGGCATGCCAACAACCGGAAGCAGGCCTACTACCATACACAAATTTATAATTAAATTTGCAGCAAAAGTAAGGCTCAGACCCCCTATAACTAATCTGCAAAATCTATCTCTTGCACTTAATGCCAAATAAAAACATCTCAACAATATAAATAAATAGATACTTATTAAAAGCAGCACCCCAAGAAACCCAAATTCCTCTCCGATAACAGAAAAAATAAAGTCAGTTTCGGTTTCTGGAAGAAAATTTAATTGCGTCTGAGACCCTTCGCCATAACCCTTGCCTAACAGACCTCCAGAACCAATTGCAACTTTTGATTGAATGATATTCCAGCTTGCCCCAAATGGATCAGAGTCTGGATTAAAGAATGTCGCAATCCTCTGACGTTGAAAAGGTTGCAAAAGAATATTCCAAATAAAAGGTGAGCTTATGATTAATAAAACAAAAGATCCACCTATAAAAGACCAGCTTAAACCGGAAAGAAATAAGACAAATAATCCTGAGCAAGCAATGATTAATGCTGTACCAAGATCTGGTTGTCTAAAAACAAAGAAACAACAACAAAAGATAATAAGGAGGCTGAAGATTATTTCTTTTCTTTGTATAGGGAGCTTTTTATCAAACAAAAAATTTGCTAAAAAAATTGGTACTGCCAGTTTTAACAATTCTGAAGATTGGAAAGAAAATGGGCCGAGTCTAACCCATCTTTGAGCTCCATTGATTTCAGGACCAAATAAATATGTAATACCTAAAAGTAACAATGCGAAAATTAGAAACAATCCTGATGTCCGTCTAAAGATATCGGGGTCTGGTTGGCTAACCAAAATCATAATAATGAATCCAGCAATTACATAAACCGTTTGTTTTAAAACAAGGCTTGTATCGGAATTTGAAGCAGAAAATAAAAAAAATAAGCCAAGGGTAGATAATAAAAAAAGGCTAAAAAATAAATAAGGATCGAAATATATTCTTTGAAATAATCTATTCATCAATCAGACTCTTTAAAACTTCAATTGCTACCGGTCCAGCAACTGCCCCGCCACTCTCTCCATTCTCAATTACCACAGAAACTGCATATCTTGGATTGGGCATTGGGCCAAAAGCGATGATAATAGAATGATCCCTTAGTAACTCTGAGGTTCTTACCTCCAGGTAAGCTTCCTTACTATCTAAGCTAACAAGCTCAGCTGTCCCTGATTTTCCTGCTACTTGAAATTCTTTAAGATCACGTATGCTTCTAGCAGTTCCATAATCACTCTCAATAACCCCTAGTAAAGCTAGATGCATTTTACTCCAATCTGAATCATCAAATCTGTTATCTTGCCAGATCTTGGAAGATTTTTTGTTACTACCTGTAGCAACAAGAGAAGGCTCAACAAATTGCCCTTTGGTAGCAAGTATGGATGCATAGTTAGCTAACTGCATAGGGGTTGCAACTAAATAGCCTTGTCCAATTCCTAGATTAACCGTGTCGCCCTTAACCCAGCCTGCATTCATCATGCTGTATTTCCATTCAGGAGTTGGAACAAATGCTTGATCTTCATCATAACAATCTAAACAAGCTTTTTGTCCAAATCCTAGATTCGATAAATGACTAGATAATTCCGAAATATTGGCTTGATATGCAAGTGATAAAAAGTAAGTATTCGAGCTAACCAGGAATGCTTTGTGCATATTTACTTTGCCATGTCCTCCCTCTAGCCAGCCTCTAAAGATTCTTCCAGTCTCTGGTAAGGTGAAAAACCCTGGATCTTTCATCTCAAAATCCCAATTTACAATATTGTTTGATAATCCATACATGCCAATTGCAGGCTTAATTGTCGATGCTGGTGGATATCTCCCTTGAAGTGCTCTATTAAAAAAGGGTTTGTTCGGATCGTCGATTAATGTTTGAAATTCATCTTCATTCATGCCATTAGAGAGTTTATTTATTGAGTATGCAGGAGAGCTATATAAAACATTAATACCCCCAGCATCTAAGTCTATGGCAACAACTGCACCTTTTCTATTCCCAAGAAATTTTGCTGCACTTTTTTGTGCATCAATATCTAAATTAGTATATAAATCAGACCCTTGTTCACCCTTGGTAAGAGACAATGATTGAACAAGTTGCCCTCTCGCATTCATTTCATATACTCTTTTTCCATACCGACCACTTAATTGCTCATCATATATTTCTTCTAATCCTGTCCGGCCTTTAATTAACCCATGCGCATATAGTAATTCTGCATCCTTCCAATGACTTCGAGGAATTTCAGATATGGAATTAAAATCATCATCTGATCTAGAGGTATAACCTAGAACATGTGAAAAAATATTTGGATGATCGCTAATTCTTCTAAAGCGTTTTGCTATAAATGCATTTTGAAAATTAAAACTCCTTACATTAAATCTGGCTATCTCTTCATCAGAAAGATCTTTTTTTAAAACCAGTTCCTTGTTTACAAATGCTTTCTCTTTATGAAGCTTTCTATACCTTGATGTTTCAGTTTCAGAAAGATAGATTACAGGTTGAATCTCATCTAAAAAAGAATCTATATCTAAAATTAAATTAGGGCGAGTAATTAAATCAAAGGTTGGTTCATTTTTAATTAGCACTTTACCGTTTCTATCAAAAATCTCACCCCTAAGCGACTGCACAGGAACTGTATAATTTTTATTTTTTAATGCGGCTAGTTGGTAATCCGAGTAACCGGAAATTTGCAAAGAAAAAACCTTGATCAGGACAGTTACTAGTCCAAGGATAATTAGACTAAAAAGTAAAATTGCCCTCGAAGAAAAATTATTCTTTTCAATCTGTCTTTCTTCAAAAATCATTATTTATGATATGGGTGGTTTCTATGAATGGTACTAGCTCTATAAATTTGTTCCATTAAAAATATCTTAAAAAGCCTATGAGGAAATGTTAGTTCTGAGGCAGATAAAATTAATTGTGAATTTTTAATTAGATTCTTCGATGCTCCGTGAGCGCCACCTATAATAAAATTAATACCTACTCCCTGATCAATCTGATCTTGCAAAAGACTTGCAAAACCAAGGCTATTAATTGCTTTTCCCTGCCTATCCCATAATATTACAAGCGCATCTTGATCAACATATTTTAAGATTTCCAAACCTTCAGCCTCTAATGCAGACTCTCTATCCAAGGATTTTGAAGAAAAAGGCTTAAGTTCAATATGAGAAACTTGGAAGTAATTAGGTAATTGTTTGGAGTAGAATTGTAGCGCTTGTTTCTCCCAATCAGATGGCTTATGACTAATGCTGATAACTTTGCATTTCATTACGCAGAAACAAGAGTCTTTTCACCCCATAAACTTTCTAAATCATAAAATTCACGAGTGTCTTGCTGCATTATATTTACAATAACATCTCCACAATCGACTAAGATCCATTCAGAATCGTCTTGACCCTCTATCCCGACTAAGTGTTGCTCTTGCAACTTAAGTGACTCAATTAATTTATTAGAAATAGCCTTTGCATTTCTTGAGGAAGACGCAGTAGCTATAATGAACCAATCAGCAAAACCTGAGATCTCCCGAATATCTAGAACAAGAATATTCTGAGCTTTTAAATCATCAAGTGCATTACAACAGATTGTTTTTAAATCAGGAGTTTCCATAGCAGTAATTCACCTTATGATGCATTTTGAAATTGTTTAAATGATTTGTTAATTTTACGTCCAAGCTTAATAAGCAGAATATCTAACTTAAATGAATAAATCTATTAAATATTTCTAATTTATATATTCTTTCAGGCAATCTTTTGATTAAGATATATAAATGAATTTGATAAATTCTTTTATGAATTGGTTTTCTAATCATCCCGAAGTTCTTATAGGCCTAGGCATATCCTCAATTCTTATTTTTATCATCAGCATTGTAGGAATTAGTTGGTTTGTTGCTCAAATACCTGAGGATTATTTTCTCTCATTAAAGAGGAAACCATCAAAATGGCAAAAGCAAAAACCAATTCTGAGATTGGCGATTTTATTTGGAAAAAACATAATCGGGTTCTCCCTTATTATAGGCGGCTTATTGATGCTGGTTTTACCTGGTCAAGGGCTGCTTACAATTGTGACGGGGTTATTATTAATTAACTATCCAGGAAAATATAAGCTAGAGCAAAAACTTGTAGCAATGCCATCTGTCTTTAGAGCTTTAAACTGGATAAGAGTAAAAGCAAATAAGCCGCCGCTTAAAAAAAATACTGTTCATCAATAAATCACGTTTTATATTTTATTTCTTGACTTGCAGCATGCTCTAAGTTGTATAGTTGTTTGTAAATGTAATATAGGTGTTAGCAGTCTACTATCTATAAAATTAATGCAGGAGACAATATGGGGATTGAAAATAAAAAATGGGTTTTAAAAGAAAGGCCAAGTGGATTGGTTAAAGATTCAGATTTTGAGCTTATTATAGAGACTCTTGCTGAAATTCAAGAAGGCGAGATTCTGCTTGAAAATATGTATCTTTCATTTGATCCAACTCAAAGAGGCTGGTTGAATGATGTGCCTGGATATCTTCCACCTGTTCAGATAGGTGAAGTTGTTCGATCAGGTGGTATGGGTAGAGTACTGGAATCTAAAAATTCTGAATATAAGGTTGGTGACTTAACTTTTGGTTTTGTAGGGTGGCAAACTCATTGTGTAACAAAACCCGAGGCTGACGACAGGTTTAGAGTGGTTCCTGATCTCCTGCCTATACCAACAATGTTAAACGTAATGGGTACTACTGGCATTACAGCTTACTATGGATTGATAGAGCTTGGTGATCCCAAACCAGGAGAGACGGTTTTGGTTTCAGGAGCTGCAGGTGCAACTGGCTCAGTAGTAGTTCAAATAGCAAAACTCAAAGGGTGTCATGTCATTGGGATAGCTGGAGGTAAAGAAAAATGTGACTGGCTAAAAGAAGTTGGTGTTGATGATGTAATTGATTATAAAAATTCAAATGTTCATGAAGAATTACCAAAAATTGCTAAAAATGGAATTGATATATATTTTGATAATGTTGGCGGAGAGATATTAGAAACTGTTCTTTACTTGATCAATATTAATGCACGCGTTCTTTTATGTGGCGGGATTTCATCTGGCTATGATGCAACCAGACCTCCAGACGGACCAAATAATTTGTTTTCTTTAATTATTAAACGAGCAACAATGCAAGGGTTTTTAGTTCTGGACTACTTGCCGCGTTCTCAACCAGCCCTAGAAGAAATTGCAGCCTGGGTTATGGAGGGCAAACTGCAACATAGAGAGGATGTTCAAGAAGGAATTGAAAATTGCCCACAAACTCTAAATAGGCTATTTACCGGAGAAAATAAAGGTAAGCAATTACTAAAAATTTAAGCCGAGTTTTCTGAAATTTTATTGACTAATTTTGCAAGAATATTCATTCGTTGAGTTGCATCAAAAGCCTCAAGCAAAGCCTGTTTCTGCAGAGGAGTAATGGGAATCAATCCTGCTAATTGATAGCTCACGGATTCAGCAGATAAAAGATCAATTTCTAGAGGCAAAGATTTTACCTGCGGATGTTCTTTGAGCTGACTCAGGACATTGATCAACTCAGGGAATTGAGCAAGAACTGCTTGGTCATCTACAACCGGCTCTGTGATTGGAGAGATAGATGCATAATGCAGCCCTGATTCAAGCTGTTCAACAGATTTAATAGATACTTTTTGCGATCCTCTAACCGTAATACCCAGCAACCCATTGGGCAATTGGTTAAAATCAATAATTTCAACAAAAGTTCCCTGCGACATAAAACTCTCACCCGATTGATTACTCTTACTCAAGGTAATCACAAAACCAGTATCACTGCTCATGCAACTTTTCACCATTGATAGATATCTTGGTTCAAAGATTTGAAGTGTTTGAATGGTGCCTGGTAAGACAACCAATCCCAAAGGGAATACTGGCAGTTTATTTGATTTTGATGAGGTCAATGATTGGCTCCGATATTTTTTTACTATCTTTGTTGCTCATAATTAGAATAACATCAAAATTATCTATATCTTTTTTTAAATCTGCTAATAGCAACTGGATTGAATCATACTCAAATTCCTTGTTTCTTTTGCTAGATAAATTCAACCAGTAAACTTTTTCTAAGCCTGAAGCACTCTCATAGAGTTCTTCTCCATGATGTCCCTGAGACATAGTATTTGATGCTAGCTCAATAATTCCTAGTATTTTCTTAGAAGAAAAATGATTTATAGCTGCTTGAACTGTATGCAATATTGCTGTTGGATGATGAGCAAAATCGTCAATAATTACTTTATTGTCATTCTGAAAAACTGTTTCAAATCTTCTTTTAACCCCTTTGGAGCTTTTTAGAGCTAAAAATGAATCCTCCGGATGAATGCCATACAAAAAAGCTGCATACATCGCCATAATTACATTACTTAAGTTGTGCTTTCCATGCATTGGAAGATCGTGAATATCAAACTGTTGATCCTCAAAATTAATTACGTCTTCATCAATAACAAGCTGAATGGTGTCATCTTTTCCAAGTTTATATGTATTAGACCAGCACCCCATCTCCATAAGATTTGAAATATCGTTATCACCTTCATGAAAAAGAATATTGCCATTTGCGGGAACTGTTCTTATAGCATGATGAAATTGCTTTAAAATATCTGATATATCATTAAATATATCAGCATGATCAAATTCAATATTATTTATAATGAAAGTATCTGGATGGTAATGAATAAATTTTGAGCGCTTGTCAAAAAAGGCTGAGTCATATTCATCCGCCTCAATAATAAAATATTGAGAGGAACCAAGACGTGCAGAATTCTTAAATGAATCGCTTACGCCGCCAACTAAAAATCCAACATCAATACCCTGGGCTTGAAAGATTTCACAAAGCAAAAATGATGTTGAGGTTTTTCCGTGAGTGCCTGATACAGCAATTACTTTTTTATCACGGATTATCTCGCCCAGCATTTTAGGTCCAGAAGTATATTCCAGCTTTTGAGTTAAAATATATTCAACAGAGGGGTTGCCTCTACTTAATGCATTACCAATTACATACAGATCAGCAGACGGCAAATCTGATTCTTCGAAGCCTTCTATCATCTCCACGCCAAGCGCATGAAGTTGATCAGACATTGGAGGATAAAATTGTTTATCACTTCCAGTTACTTGATGCCCCTTTTCAACAAGTATTTGTGCAAGGCCACCCATGAAGGTGCCACAAATGCCTAATATATGAATTTTCATTTTTAAATATTTGTCGGTAACATTTGTTACCATAGACCAAATTAATTAATTTATAAACCAATGAAAAAAAATGCTTTTTATGCTCAATCTGGCGGTGTGACATCGGTAATAAATGCATCGGCAAGTGCTGTGATATCAGAAGCAATGAAATCTACAAAAATTGGAAAAGTTTATGCAGGTAAAAATGGAATCTTGGGAGCATTAAGAGAGGAATTAATAGATACCTCTAAAGAATCAAAAAAATTTATTGAAAGTTTAAAATATAGGCCTGGTGGCGTATTCGGTTCATGTCGATACAAGCTAAAAAGCATAGATGAGAATTTAAGAGAATATGAAAGATTGATTGAGGTTTTTAAGGCGCATAATATTGGTTACTTTTTTTATAACGGTGGAAATGATTCTGCAGATACAGCTTTAAAAATTTCTCAGATAAGCAATAAACTTAACTACCCGCTGCAATGTATTGCCATACCTAAAACAGTAGATAACGATCTTGCTGTTACAGACTGTTGTCCAGGATTTGGATCAGTGGCTAAATATGTTGTCACCTCCACTATTGAAGCAGCTCTAGATGTTGAATCAATGCATGAAAGCTCAACAAAAGTTTTTATCTTGGAAGTCATGGGCAGACATGCAGGTTGGATAGCTGGATCAAGTTGCTTAGCTCAAGATAGCCATCCAGGAGCACCTCATATCATCTTGCTGCCTGAGGTTAGTTTTAATCAAAGTAAGTTTCTGAAAAAGGTCAAAGATACTGTGAAAAAACATGGTTTTTGCGTAATTGTTGCCTCAGAAGGTATTAAGAATGCAAAAGGAAAATTTTTAGCTGAATCAGATTCAAAAGATGCATTTGGCCATAGTCAACTTGGAGGTGTAGCTCCTCGACTGGCAGATCTAGTCAATAATAAATTAAAGCTTAAAAATCATTGGGCTGTTGCTGATTACCTTCAAAGAAGCGCAAGTCACCTATCATCAGGTATAGATAGAGCTCATGCCTATGAAGTTGGCAAAAAGGCAGTGCAATATGCTTTGCAGGGGCTGAATGGAGTTATGCCAGTCATCAAGCGTAAAAGTTCAATGCCCTACAAATGGGAGGTTGTTTCTGCGCCACTAACTAAAATTGCAAATGTTGAGAAAAAACTACCGGCTGGATTTATTTCAAAAGATGGAATGGGGATGACAAAAAAAGCACGAAGTTATTTCCAGCCTCTCATTGAAGGAAAAGTTGCCGATATCAAAAACATCAAATATCAGGCTGGTAAAATGGAAATGGTCACCAAAAAATTAAAAGCCTGGAGATAATGCATTGAGCTGATTAATAATTCTTTTTAATTCATTTTTTAAAATGAGCTTATCTTCTTCATTTAAAAATGATCCAAAATAAAACCTTTTCCCTTTAGATTGAAAACAAAATTGATTTGAGTTGTAGTGATCCATCTCTACTTCAAGAACAACAAAGCTTCTGTATTCTTCCCAGCTCTTTTCTTTGATTAGCCTTCCTTTCTCTAACTTAATCTTGTCATTAGAAATATAAATAATTTCTTTTTGTTGACTCCAGCGGAAGCTTATATAAAAACAAATAAAAACAATGATGACCTCTAGACCAGCAAATGGAAGAATTAATGCGGCGCCCATAATAAGAAAAAAAACTCCGATAGCTAAACAAATAAAAGCTAAGCTACCTAAAAAAATTACTCGGCTCCATCCTCTTAAAGAATAATTGGGAGAAATCTCTATTAAAAAATTATTTTCTGTAGTTTCTTCAATCCTAATCATATTACAATGGTTTATATGGTCACTAGAACAGATTTTAACCGATATATGATGCCGACATACAAGCCGGCTGAGTTTGTTCCATCAAAAGCTAGAGGATCTTGGGTCTGGGACAAAAAAAATAAAAAATATATCGACTTTGCATCTGGAATAGCAGTTTCCAGCTTGGGTCATTGTCACCCAATTCTAAATAAAGCTTTATCAGATCAATCCAAGAAAATTTGGCACCTTTCAAATTTACTAACTAATGAGCCTGCTCTCAGATTGGCAAAAATTTTCTGCAAACATACGTTTGCTGAAAAAGTATTCTTGTCTAACTCAGGAGCTGAAGCTGTCGAAGGAGCAATAAAGACAGCCAGAAAGTATGCATACACCAATATAAATAAAAAGAAGAATGAGATAGTGTCATTCTCTGATGCTTTTCATGGACGAACGATGATGACCATCGCTCTGAATGGATCAGATAGGTTTATTGAAGGTTTTGGGCCTATGCCAGAAGGAATAAAGCATCATCCATTTAATGAAACAAAGAATCTAGAAAAAGTTATTACCAAAAAAACAGCAGCTGTTATCGTTGAGCTTGTTCAAGGGGAAGCTGGAATTATAAAAGCAAAAAGAGACTTTATTCAGAAAATTAAAAGGCTATGCAAGCAAAATAAAGCACTAATTATTATTGATGAAGTTCAATCAGGAGCCGGAAGAACAGGAACTTTATTTGCCTATGAACAATTTGGTGTTAAACCAGACATCATGTGTTGCGCTAAGGGTATAGGTGGAGGGATTCCAATCGGTGCAATACTTACATCTTCAAAAATTGCTGAATGTATGCAACTTGGCTCACATGGATCTACCTTCGGAGGCAATCCATTAGCCTGTGCCGTTGCTGAGCAAGTAATGACCATGCTATCTAAAAAATCATTACTTAATGGAGTCAAGAAAAAAGAAAAATTATTTATAAATGAGCTGAAAAAAATTAATACAGAATTTAAATGCTTTGATGCGATTAGAAGCTCAGGATTGTGGATTGGATGTAAATTAAATGTAACTGAAAACTTTAATTTAGATACTATGATGAAAGCATGTTATGCAAAAGGGCTGATGATTTTAAAAGCTAATAATAATACTATTCGCATAGCACCTAGCCTCATTATTGAGGATGAGATTATTTTAAAAGGCCTGAAAATATTAAGGGAAGCTATTCAGGAACAACTTCACTAGATTTTGGAATCTCTTCAAGCTTAATCCTACCATTGTATCCAGTAGGCAATACCCTGCCTCGCTTTGCCCGTGAAGAAATATACTCTTCCAATTCTTTTAAGGTCCATGTTTTCCCACCGGTTTTTCCCTCATGGTGGATATGAAGTTTGCTATCTTCTGCCAAGCAACAAACATCCATCATAAACTCTGATTTCTCCTTAAAAGCTTTTGTTGAAATACTAATGAGTTTATTTCCCTTGCCTTTGGGTAGAACGGGAAGTTCATCGATAGGAAAAATTAACATTTTGTTACTTACCTTGCCTTTGTTATCCTGCGAGGAAAAAGTTGCTGCAACAAATTTATGGTCTTCAGTGATTGCAATTGGAGAAATCACACTAGCTCCGTCTGGGGTTTTCATAAATTGCTTACCCTTTTTTTGGTTTGAGATTGCATTAGATAATGCGCTAATAAAACCAAACCCTGCAGAATTTGAAATTAAGATCTTTGATTCCTCAGCACCAATTGCCACACCTTCAAATGTAACTCCTGACTCAGCAACCACTCTTCCAGTTAATGGCTCTCCCATGCCTCTGGCAGATGGCAAAGAATGAGCGGGTAATGAAAATGCTTTGCCACCTGAATCAAAAAAAACAGCAGTCTGATTATTCCTTCCTTTCGCGAAATGCTGCAACTTATCATCACCCCTGTAGGTAAGACTGGTTGGATTAATATCGTGGCCTTTGGCTGATCTAATCCAGCCAGCTTTAGATAGTATTACTGTAACCGATTCAGCTGTAACTACCTCTTCTTCAGAAAATGCCTTGGCATCCGACGCTGATTCAATTGGAGAATTTCTTTCATCCCCAAAATTATCTTTAATCTCTTTGAGCTCATTTTTAATATAAGTTTTTAACCTAGCTTTTGATTTGATAATCTTCTCAAGATCAGATCGCTCGGTTTCAAGCGAACTTTTTTCTTCTTCAAGCTTAATTTGCTCTAGCTTAGCAAGTTGTCTTAAGCGAATTTCTAAAATTGCATTTGTTTGTATCTCAGAAATTTTAAAAACTTTCATTAGTTCTTTCTTAGGATCATCGTTATTTCTTATAATATGGATCACTTTGTCTAAGTCTAGATAAACAATTAATAGTCCTTCTAAAATATGAATTCTGTCGTGAACCTGATCTAATCTATGCTCTAATTTGCGCATTACAGTTTGCTGTCTAAACTTGAGCCACTCTGCAATTAAATCTTTCAGCGCGAATACTCTTGGCGATCCTTTTAGACTAATTAAATTCATATTAGATCGATAATTCTTTTGCAAATCTGTGGTTGCAAAAAGATGATTCATTACCTCAGATGCATCTATGCGATTTGATTTTAAAGATATTACTAATCTAACTGGCTCTTTGTGATCTCCCTCATCTCTTAAATCAACCACCATGGGAAGTTTTTTCTTTTGCATTTGATCTGCGATTTGTTCAAGAATTTTTGATCCAGAGGCCTGATGAGGCAAAGCTCTCACGACAATGTCATTGCCTTCAGTATCCCAGTGAGCTCTTATCTTGAATCCACCTCTTCCAGTTTCATACATCTCAGCAAGCTCTTCGGGTGAGACTATGATAGGTGATGGATTGCTAAAATCAGGACCTTTAATAAATTTTAATAACTCTTTTGTTGTTGCTTTTGGATGATCCAAAACATGCATACATGCATCTAGAATTTCATTTATGTTATGAGATGGAATATCGGTTGCCATACCAACAGCTATCCCCGTGGTTCCATTAAGTAGAATGCTTGGTATCTTAGCAGGCAAAATTGTTGGCTCAAGAAGCGAGCCATCAAAATTAGGCTGCCAATCAACAGTTCCTAGTTTTAGCTCAGAAAGAAGCAAATCAGCAAATCCAGTTAGTTTAGATTCGGTATAGCGCATTGCAGCAAATGATTTAGGATCATCTTGGGTACCCCAATTTCCTTGCCCATCTACAAGGGGGTATCTAAATGAAAAATTTTGAGCCATAAGGACCATAGCTTCATATGCAGCACTGTCACCATGAGGATGGAATTTACCAATTACATCTCCCACAGTCCTAGCAGATTTTTTGTATTTTGAGCCAGCATTTAAACCCAGCTCACTCATTGCATAGAGAATCCTTCTTTGCACTGGCTTCATGCCGTCTCCAATATGCGGAAGTGCACGGTCCAAAATGACATACATTGAATAGTTAAGGTAGGACTCCTCTGCGTATTCCTTCAGGCTGATAGAAGTAGGATTTTTATTCATAATTAAACCGTTACTATTTTTCCTCGTTTTTCAAGCCACTCTTTTCTTGCTCCAGCATTTTTCTTTGAAAGCAATAAATCCATCATGCTATTTACATTATCAGTTGAGGTAATGGTAAGTTGAACCAATCTTCTTGTTTTAGGATCCATGACTGTTTCACGAAGCTGTGAGGGATTCATTTCTCCCAAACCTTTAAATCTTTGAATGTCAATTTTTGGTTTTCCAGGCTTTGTCTTTAATTTTCTAACTATTGAATCCTTTTCATCTTCATCAAGAGCATAAAAAACTTCCTTAGCACAATCTATTCTAAATAATGGCGGCATGGCTACAAAAATATGTCCAGCTTGAATTAATGGCTTGTAGTGTCGCAGAAAGAGCGCACATAATAATGTAGCGATATGAAGACCATCAGAATCAGCATCAGCTAGAATACAAATTTTTCCATATCTTAGAGATTCAATATCTGGGCTTCCAGGATTAACTCCAATTGCAGTAGAGATATCTTTTATTTCTGCAGATTTCATAATTTCAGAGCTTTCTAAATCCCAGGTGTTCAAGATTTTTCCTCTCAATGGCATAATAGCTTGAAATTTTCTTTCTCTAGACTGTTTAGCAGAGCCTCCTGCGGAATCCCCTTCTACAAAAAATAACTCTGTCTCATTTAGATCCGTGCTATTACAATCTGAAAGTTTTCCAGGAAGTGCAGGACCTTGAAATGTTTTCTTTCTATCAACTACTTTAGTCTCTTTAGCCCTAGCCTGAGCCGATGCAATAGCCAATTCAGCTAATTTTTCTCCCTCCTCTGTGTGTTGATTGAACCATATACTTAGAATATCTTTAGTTGTTGAGTTTACAAAAGCTTGATGATCTTTTGAATCCAATCTCTCCTTTGTTTGACCCGCAAACTGTGGATTTGTTAACTTTGAGGAAATGATAAAAGTACTATGCTGTACAACATCATCAGCTGTGATTTTTAAGCCTTTTGGAATTAAATTTCTGAACTCGCAAAACTCTTTAACCGACTCTAACAAACCGGCTTTGAAGCCATTCATGTGAGATCCACCTTGAGCAGTTGGAATAAGATTCACATAAGATTCATTCATAAGATTTTTTGCTGGCTTAGTCGACCAATTTAAAACAAAATCAAGCGCATTATCATCTGCTAGTTTGCTGCAAGAAATTGATTCCTCTAGAAGCAATTCGATGTTGCCTGAAGATTCAGACAAATATGAAATTAGTCCATTTTCATAATTCCAAAGAATCTTCTCGCTCTTCTTCTCATCATAATATTCAATGGTTAAGCCTGGGCATAATACAGCTTTGGCTTTAAGCAGATGCTTCAAATTACTTTTATCAATCTTGATGTTCTCAAAGTATTGCGGATCAGGTACAAAGCTAATTGAGGTTCCTGTATTTCTAGGGCCTATATCTCCCACCTTTTTTAAATCTGTAGTTTTTTCACCCCCCTCAAAATTCATTTCAAACTTGTGGCTGTCTCGTTTAATTTCTACAGACAAATTTTTTGATAAGGCATTAACCACAGACACCCCTACTCCATGCAGGCCTCCAGAAAAGTTATAATCCTCACCAGAGAATTTTGCTCCAGCATGAAGTTTGCACATTATCAGCTCTACGCCAGAAACCTTGTGTTCAGGATGAATATCTACTGGCATTCCTCGTCCATCATCAATGACAGAGACTGTTCCATCTTTGTGGAGAGTGACTTTAATTTTAGAGCAATGGCCAGCCAAAGCCTCATCAATTGAGTTATCTAGGACTTCTTGAATAAGATGATTTGGGCAAGAGGTATCAGTGTACATGCCAGGTCTTTTTCGGACCGGATCTAAGCCTGATAGAACTTCTATCGACTCTGAATCATAATTTTTAGCCAATTATTATTTCCTGATGCTAATGAACTTTTAACTAGTATTCTACTCTAACTAAATTGAAAGAAAGCTATTAATTTAAGAGATTTTAGGAGATTGTTTCACAATAGACTAAAATATTCTAAATAGCATTTAAGTGTAAAGTGAACTTGACATACCGACCCTAAAAGAGTTCTAATGTGTGCACTGTAAACATTAAATTTTAATATGAATAAAATAATTCTAGCCACATCTTTGCTTGCCTTTAGTCTTCACTCAGCTGCAGACAGCTTACTAGATATTTATAACGATGCGTTGGAGAACGATCCTCAATATAAATCAGCAGAGTTTTCATATTTGTCAGGCAAAGAAATTAAAGTACAAGGGCGTGCCGGCCTTCTCCCCAATATTTCTATTAATGCACAAACCAATTGGAATGAATATTATCAAAATGGCAATCTGCAAAATGAATATAATAACTTCAGTTCATCTGCTAGATTAACTCAACCGTTAATTAGACTTGATTCGTGGTTTAAATACAGACAATCTAAATTTTTGACTGACGCTGCAGAGGCTGATTTTGCATATTCGCAGCAGGCATTAATCGTAAGAACTGCAGAGCTTTATTTTAATGTCTTGCGTGCTATAGATAACTTAAGTGCAGCTCGATCAGAAGAAAAAGCTATTAAAAAACAATTAGACCAGATTAGACAAAGATATGAAGTTGGGCTTTCAGCCGTAACTGAAGTACAGGAAGCACAATTGGCTTTTGATCTGAGTGTTGCATCAAGGACTAGAGTAGAGGGAGAGGTATATACAGCAAAAGAATCTTTGAATGCGTTAATCGGCAGAGAGATTTTTTCTCTTGATGGTTTAATTAATGACCTCAATGTTACAAATCCTGTCCCGGCCTCTAAGGAGGAATGGGCAAGAAAGGCTGTAGCAAATAATTTCAGGCTGAAGGCTGCAAATCTTAGAAAGTTTGCATCTAAAAACAACGCTCGAAGCGTAGCATCTAATCATTTGCCTAAGGTTGATATTGTAGGAACTCAAAGTGAATCAGAGACAAATCAATATTCTTTTGATGGTTTGAATACTGGAGGAGCCTTTAATATTACTGTTCCTGATGAAACTCAGCGAGATACTTATAGCTTGCAACTTTCCATGCCAATTTTTCAAGGCGGGGCTGTGATTTCAAGAACAAAACAAGCATATGCTGAATCTAACAAATCATCAGAAGATGCATTATTTACAGAAAGAAGTGTTATACAAGATGTCCGCAGTCAATACTCAAATGTAGTTACATTGGTGGCAAATCTTCGAGCCCAAAAACAAGCCGTTGTATCAGCATCAAGTGCGCTGGAAGCAACACAAGTAGGATATGAGGTTGGCACTAGGAATATAGTAGATTTACTGCAAGCAGAAAAAAATCTATACAGCGCGGAGAGAAATCTTTCAAATGCAAAATATGACTACTTAATTACAACACTTCGTTTGCATTTGGCAGCTGGAACTCTTACTCCCGAAAATCTTATTGAAATAAATAATTTGCTCGGATAAATCATGCCCGAATTGCCGGAGGTTGAAACCTCAGTCCAAGCAATTCAAGAGTTTGCAAACCAAAGCTTAGAGTCTATAGAAATACATAATCCAAATCTTCGCTGGAAAGTCGATATTGCTGCTTTTAAAAAACTACATGGATTTAAAGTTAACAAAATTGATAGAAGAGCAAAATATATCCTTCTTCATATTGAGCAATCGCAAATACTTATTCATCTAGGAATGACTGGAACACTTAGAATTGCTCAGAAAAAATCTAATTTATATAAGAAGCATGATCATATTGAGTTTATTTTTAAAAAAGGAAAATTAATTTTTAATGATCCTCGTAGATTTGGATCCATGCATCTCGTTAAAGAACCGAGCACTCACTTTTTACTAGAAAAGCTTGGTCCAGAACCCCTTTCAAAACAGTTCAATGGAGAATACCTATTTCATAAAATTAAAAAATCTTTATCGCCAATAAAAAATTCTCTTATGAATCAACAAAATGTAGTTGGAATAGGAAATATTTATGCAAATGAAATATTATTTGATGCGAACATTCGCCCAACAAGAAAGAGCAAAACACTTAAGAAGAAAGAATATAATGCGATTGCTAAATCTGCTAAAAAAATCTTAAAGCATGCCATCAAAGCAGGAGGGACTACCCTGCAAGACTTTTACAAACCTGATGGAAATAAAGGCTATTTTAAAATAGATCTAGCTGTTTATGACCGCGCTGATAAAAAATGCAAAAAATGCAAAAAAGAGTCAATTAAGAGGATTGTTCAATCACAAAGAGCAACCTTTTATTGTCACAAATGCCAGATTTAGCTAGAGATCTTTTTTTGCAAAGCTGCCTTAACATTTGGCGAAACAAAACGAGAGACGTCTCCACCAAAAGTTGCAATTTCTTTTACAAGACTCGATGAAACATAAATTAAAGTATCTTTTGGCGTAAAGAAAATACTTTCAATATCAGGTGCAAGGCTTCTATTCATAGTGGCTAACTGGAACTCATATTCGAAATCAGCAACCGCTCTAAGACCTCTGATAATTGCAATGGCATCATTATCTCTAGCAAGGTCTACTGTTAATTGCTTTGAATACCCCAGCACTTCAATCTTTGCATTGTCTTTAAAAATTTCTGAGATTAGTTCAATTCTTTCATCCACGCTAAATAGAGGGTTTTTAGACTGACTTTCAGCAACTCCGAGAATCACTTTATCAAATAAAGCAGCAGCTCTTTCAACAATATCGATATGCCCAAAGGTAATTGGATCGAAGGAGCCTGGATAGATAGCTATTTTCATTACCGAATGATACTAAAGATTCTTAATTCAGCAAAATAATCATCAGATTATGTAAAATATTATTTAATGAAAAGTAAAAAAAATAAAATTAGTAATATTAAAAAAATTCAAAAGTCTGAGAGGTCATCTGCTGTAGACGATGCTGCAAATGTAATATCAAAATATTCAAAAAAAAAGAATAAGGCACAACTGAGAGATAAAGAATTTTCTTTTCCACCAATTGATTATGAAAAGCCACCTCACTTTTAAATCTCAAAAAAAAGGGGGCTTTCGCCCCCATTTTTTCAGAATAAATAATGTGAATTAGATCAGATCATTGTTCATAACCTTATTCCATACTGCTACAAAATCGTGTGCAAACTTTTCTTTAGCATCATCACTTGCGTAAACTTCAGCTAATGCTCGAAGTTGAGAATTAGATCCAAAAGCTAGATCAACTCTAGTGGCTGTTCTAACGTTCTCACCTGACACTCTATTAGCGCCTTCATAAGTATTTCCAGTTCCATTTGGTTTCCATGAAACTGACATATCTAGTAGCGTTGTAAAGTAATCATTTGTAAGTTGATCAGGATTTTCAGTAAATATTCCATAATCGTTATTACTAATTCCCAATGATCTCATACCACCCAACAAGACTGTCATCTCCGGAGCGGTCAAGCCTAATAATTGTGATTTATCAAGCATCATTTCCTCTGAAGGTATATTAGACTGAGAGCCTAAGTAATTTCTAAAGCCATCAGCAATCGGCTCTAAAACAGAAAATGACTCTACATCAGTTTGCTCCTGTGTTGAATCGCCACGACCTGGGGTGAATGGAACTTCAATCCCGGAGGCTTTCTCTATACCAACATTTCCACCCAAAACAATTACATCTGCAATAGAAGCTCCTGTATCTGTAGAAATGTTTTCATAAATAGATAAGACTTTAGAAAGTTGCTCAGGTTTATTAACTTCCCAATCCTTTTGAGGAGCTAAGCGGATTCTTGCACCATTAGCGCCACCTCTAAGATCTGAATTTCTAAATGTTGAAGCGCTAGCCCAAGCTGTTTCTACCATTTCTTGAATTGAGAGGCCTGATTCAGAAAGAGCTTTTTTAAGAGCAGTTAAGTCGTAGTCGATATTTCCTTCTGGAACTGGATCCTGCCATATCAATTCCTCATCAGGAACCTCTGGCCCTAAATACCTTCCCTTAGGTCCCATATCTCTATGCAATAACTTAAACCAAGCACGGGCAAAAGCATCAGCAAACTCTTCTGGATTTTCATGAAAACGCTTTGAAATTTCTCGATATGCCGGGTCTTCTCGCATTGACATATCTGCAGTAGTCATCATAGTTGGTACCTTTTTCGAAGGGTCTGCTGCATCCGGCGCCATATCTTCCTCTTTTTGTCCTATTGCATGCCAAACTATCTTTCCAGCTGGAGTCTCTACTTTTTCCCATTCATATCCAAATAAAAGATCAAAATATCCATTGTCCCATTTAATAGGATCGGCTGTCCAAGCTCCCTCAAAACCGCTTGTAATAGTATCAGCTCCTTTCCCAGATGCATGGGTGCTTTGCCAACCAAAACCCATATTTTCTAGTGGGGCTCCCTCAGGTTCTAACTGAACATGGTCTTCAGCTCCTGCGCCATGCCCCTTTCCAAAAGTATGACCGCCGGCTACAAGAGCAACTGTTTCCTCATCATTCATAGCCATACGAGCAAAGGTTTCTCTTACATCTCTTCCGCTTGCAACTGGATCTGGATCTCCGTCTGGGCCTTGAGGATTAACATATATTAAGCCCATCTGGACTGCTCCTAAGGGATCAGCAAGATCTCGAACTCCACTATATCTTTCGTTGGTAAGCCACTCTTTTTCAGCCCCCCAATTAATATCTTCCTCAGGAGCCCAAATGTCTGGACGACCGCCTCCAAAACCGAATGTTTTTCCACCCATTGATTCTATAGCAACATTTCCAGCCAATATTAGAAGATCAGCCCAGCTAATTTTCTTTCCATATTTTTGTTTAATAGGCCATAAAAGTCTTCTTGCTTTATCCAAATTTCCATTGTCAGGCCAGCTATTAAGAGGTGCAAATCTTTGGGCACCTGTACCACCGCCTCCTCTTCCATCACCAGTTCTATATGTGCCGGCTGCATGCCAAGTCATTCTAATAAAAAATGGTCCATAATGGCCATAATCAGCTGGCCACCATTCTTGAGAGTCAGTCATCAAATCATTCAAGTCTTTTTTTAGTGCATCAAAATCAAGTTTTTTAAACTCTTCAGCATAATCAAAACCCTCATCCATTGGATCAGTTTTTTTGTCATGTTGATGCAATATGCTTAAATTAAGTTGGTTTGGCCACCAATCTTGATTAGATGTTCCGGTAGAACTATTTGAAGAAAGGCTGCCATGCATAACTGGGCATTTACTTTCTGAACTTTGTGTTTCTTTACTCATAATTAATTCCGTAATAAATATTTAAATTCACTGCGTAAAGCTGTGGTTAATCATAGCTTACATATTATTGATGTATTGGTAAATATATAAAAAAAGAATGTTATATTCGATTTTATAAATGATAAAATTAATACCTTATGTTAACTTTTAAACAAATAGATTATGCCCTTGCAGTTGGGAAAAACCTTCACTTTAAAAAAGCTGCAGATGAATGTTATGTCTCCCCTTCAACACTGAGCAACGCAATTACTGAATTAGAAACCCAACTTGGGGTAAAAATTTTTGAAAGAAATAATAAGAAAGTTATTGTTACAAGCCTTGGGCACGAGATTTTATCTAAAGCAAAGAAGATTAAATTAGAGGTTCAGAATATTCATGAACTTGCTCAGCATAACGTG
>JAOMBK010000012.1 GCA_028344535.1 Pseudomonadota bacterium
CTTAAAAAATTCATTACTAAACTTGTTTTCAAGAGCTTTTTTAGTTTCCATCCAAACTCTTTCCCTTGACAGGTCTTTCAATTCGCTCGAAGCAACAATCTTTTCAAAATAAACCTCTGTTTCCTCATGAAGATTAAAGTCATGGAGTCGTTCATATGCTTTGAATCTTGCAAACCTTAGGACTCTAAGAGGATCTTCTTCAAAAGCAGGTGAGGTGTGTTTGAATTTCTTGTTCTGTAAATCTAGCCTTCCTTCAAAAGGATCAATGATATTCCCATTCTCATCTTTGGCTATTGAATTAATTGTGAAATCTCTTCGCTTTAAATCGTCTTCAAGCGTGACGCTTGAATCAAAATAAAATTCAAAACCTTTATAACCAACACCAGACTTTCTTTCAGTTCTAGCCAAGGCATATTCCTCATTTGTTTCTGGATGTAAAAAAACTGGAAAATCTTTACCTATTGGTTTGAAACCATTTGCTACCATTTCTTCAGGGCTGGAATTTACTACAACCCAATCACGATCTTTGGGTTCAGCCCCAAGCAACTCATCTCTTACTGACCCGCCAACCTGAAAAACTTTCATGCTAATACTGTACCGAAATTTTTTTTAAATCATCAATCCTTAGTGCTGTAAGCTTGTCTTTCCAAACGCATCCAGTATCTAAACCAATAAAGTGAGGGTTATTGGTTTGACCAGTTAAAGATGCCCAATGACCAAATACATAATATTGGTTCATTCTTTGATAGGATTTAGAATCATAATTAAACCAAGGTTTAAAACCTTCTCGGGCTTTTGCACTTGTATTCTTTAAGTCCAGACTTGCGGCATTGCCCAGAAATCTCATTCTAGTTAAGTAGTTAATAATAACTCGATACCTATCATTGCCTTCCAACGATTCATTCCAGGCATTTGGGTCATCTCCCCACATGGTCCGGAGTATTTTAGATGCATTTTCAGTCAGCGCCATTGAAACTTCTTCTGCCAGTTCACATGCTTTTTCTATAGGCCAAATTTCGGGAATCCCCGCATGCGTAATAGCAAATTTATTTTGATTAGATTGATCAGAAATTTGAATGAGCAAAGGGCGTTTGATGAGCCATTCAAAAATTTGCATATTATTTTCCGCATCAACCACTGGCTTTAACTCACCTTTACCTTGATTGATGCTCATCAAGTAAAGTAAATAGAGATCATGATTACCCAATACAGAGGTAATATTTTTATCTGCCATACAGTAATTTAAAACCGCAAGAGATTCCGGGCCCCTGTTCACTAGATCTCCCGTTAGGATAATTTTGTCCTTTTGGGAGTCGTAATCAATTTTATCTAATAAGTTAATCAACTGATCAAAACAGCCGTGTACATCCCCAATTACATATGTGCTCATCTATATATCTATGGTTTGAAAAACTGAAATAAAATCTTTAATAGATAATTCCTCTGCTCTTGCAAGCGGATTAATCTTCAGCTTTTCAAAATCAATTTCTAATTTTTTAAGATTATTTTTAATTCCTTTTCTTTTATTAGCAAAAGATTGGTCAACTAAATTTGAAAACCCTAAAAATTTATTTAGAGCAATCATTGGATTAGCTCGTGGGATGAGCCTGATAAATGACGATTGAACTTTTGGTCTAATATCAAAGGATTCAGGGGGGACATCAAACAAAATAGCTGTTTCAAACAATGCAGCAATTTTTACCCCAAGCCTGCCCCAATCCCCAAATTGATTTGAAGCGCAGATCCTTTGCGCCACTTCCTTTTGGACTAAAAAATGCATATCTTCAATTCCATTCAAGTAATTGATTAACTTAAGAATTATTTGTGTAGAAATATTGTATGGAAGATTCCCAACGACTCTATGCTTGGTTTTGTGTAAAAATTCTAGAGGCTCTTTTAGCACGTCACCGTGAATAAATTCATGCTCAGTTTTTGCGAATCTTTCTGAGAGGGCAATGATATTTTTTTGATCAAGATCCATAGCTATTATTTTTCTATTGTGACCCATCAAGTGATCGGTTAGGGCGCCTGTTCCAGGGCCAATCTCGAAAAAAAGATTATTTTTTTGAGGGCTGATTGCTCTTTCTATTTCAAATAAAATAACTGGATCAATCAGATAGTTTTGACCCAACCTTCGTCTATGTGTTCTATCATTCATTAAAGCTGAATTTCTGCTGATTTAATTGCCTCTTTGATTGATCCAAGATTTGGCTTCATTTTTCCAGCAATATCTAATGCTGTTCCGTGATCTACAGATGTTCTTACAATTGATGTTCCTAGTGTGATATTTACCGCTTCGCCAAAACTTAAGGCTTTTAAAACTGGTAGGGCTTGGTCATGATACATTGCAAGGTATGCATCAGTTGTATTTAATTTTTTATTATTAAAGGCTGTATCAGCTGAAATTGCATATGACGCATTTATACCCATATCTCTGCAAATTTGAACTGCTGGATTAATTATTTTGATCTCTTCTGCCCCCATTTTTCCATCCTCACCAGCATGAGGGTTTAATCCAAGTACAGTTATTGCTGGGTGCTTAATTTTAAATTTTGTTTTTAAGCCCAAATGCAAGATTTTGATTATCTCAATCAATTTTGATTTCTTAATATTTTTTGGAACTTCTGTTAATGGAATATGAGTGGTTGCAAGCGCAACTTTAATTTTTTTTGAAGAGAGAAGCATGACCACATGATTGGACCGTGTTTTCTTTTTAATCCACTCGGTATGACCTTGGAAACTTTTAAATCCTCCATCAATAATATTGCTTTTTTGGATTGGCCCTGTGACCAAACCAACTTTTTTATTTTTTAGGCTCTGCGCAATTCCAAAATTGAGATTATCTAAAATATATTTTGAATTTTTTGGGTTTAGAGTGCCAGGTGATAAATCTTTGCATTTTCCAGCTTGAATGAATTGCACTGTACCTAGTCTATTTTCCTTTGCTGCTTTCAAGCTTTGAATTTCAGTAAAATTGATATTTAGGTTTAGAATCTTAGACCTTGATTCTAATAAATCTATATCAACAATACAGACTAGAGGGGACTCCATGCCTTGCCAGAATTTTGATTTTGATAGGTAAAGAATTAAATCAATACCTATTCCTGCTGGCTCACCATGAGAGTAGAGGAGTCGCTTCAATCTAGCTCTTTAAATTCTATAAATGCTTCAGCTCTTGTAGTACGAAGAGAATTTTCTAGTTCTTCATCAAATTTTCTTGCAAACAAAATGCCATAGGCTCTGTCTTTAATAACTTCTTCAGTTAAGTCTTCCGTTCTAGTTTCGAGTACCTGAAGAAAATGAAAGCCAAATTCGGATTCAAAAACAGGGGAGATTTCATTGACCGGAGATTCAATCATCATTTTTTCAAAAGCTGGAGCAGTTTTACCTAGGCTAAGCCAATCCAAATCACCACCTCGGCTAGCTGAACCTGGATCTTCAGAATATTCTTTAGCTAACAAACTAAAATCCTCTCCACCTACAACCCTTGCTCTCACTTCTTCTAGTTCTTTTTTTGTAAAAGTTTCGTCTCTTAGTTTTGTTGTCATCATTAATATATGGCGGACATTCCATTGATCTTCAAAACGGACAAGATCTCCTCGTTTATCTTCAAGTTTTAGTATGAAGTAACCCGAGCCACCCTTTAATGGAGGAGAGATGTATCCTTTTTTCTTATTTTTAAGAGCATCTGCAAATAGACTTGGCAGATCAGCAAGATTTCTCCAACCCAGTTCACCTCCAGATGAGGCATTGCTGCTTGTCGAATTTTCTTTCGCTAGATTTGCAAAATCAGCACCATTCTCTATGTCCATTAGTAATGAGTTAGCTTTGTTTTGATCTGAAACAAGAATTTGACGCACAAATAATTCAGGAGATAGCTCTTTAACAGCCCCTTCAGTAGCTAAGAAGCCATCTAATTCTTGTTCAGTAATATCCACCTCTCTTCCCACTTTACCTCTTTGAACTCTCTGAATAATCATCTCTTTTCTGACTTGTGATCTTAGTTCCTCATAAGATTCACCCTCTGCTTCAAGCGTTTCAATAAATCTTTCAAGAGACAATCCGTTACTTTGCGCAATATTTTCAAATGCTTGATTTAATTCTCCATCACCAACTCTAATTCCAGCCTGTCTTCCCATTTGTAATTGCAGTTCTTCAATAATTAGTCGCTCTTGCACTTGTTCTAACATCACCTCTTGAGGTGGCATTGGAGCACCTTGCTCTTGATATCTTGTTTTAATATTTTCAAGCATGTTATTAACTTGTGATTCGAGGACAACTCCTTCCCCTACAATAATTGCAACCCTATCCAAAACTTCAATTTTGGCGCTCACTGGAAGAGTCAGGAGGATCGACAGGACTATGTATATATTTTTTTTCATAATCATTATTGTACTTAATTAAATGTTTGCAGAGGTAATGAACAAAAAGAATATTTTCTACTAGCTAAGACACTTTATTTCATCAAAGGTTCGAAAAAGCATTAGAGAAAAACTGATTAATCCTTTTGTTTCCTCCCGTCAGTCCCTTGAGCTCAAACTCAAAATTTATTCTACTTTTGTTTTCGATAGAAATCATTTTATCCCAACTTGCATCATCTAATTGCATAGACTTAAAATTAAGAAGATTATATTTTGACAATCTTTTATCTGATGCATAAATTTTAAAGGCTAGACAGCAGTTCTCATATCCAAAACCAAAATAACTCTCTAAATTTTTCTTTGAATCCAAATCCTTGCTTATTCCACCAATGAATTTATAACCTCCAGGCATTATTCTTTCAATTGAAAATTCTGCATAGTCTAATTCACTTACAGTATGCAATAGAGGAATATTGCTTTGAAAGTTTCTTGAAAATGTTAAACGTGTTTCCGGAAGCTGAATACCTACTCCTGTTTGACCAAAATTGAGTGTATTTCTTTTCTGGGAGTAGTTAGCCTTAACAAATGCTCGAAGAATCTGATTTTCAAATGATAGATGCGTGCCAATTTGGCTATCTTTTCCAATGGGCTTGTCCAACATTGAATTAATGACCTGACTTTCTTTCAATTCATTTTTTCTGATTATCTGGAAATTTATTGCTGAGTTATTTTTTATTCTTTTTTGCCACTTTAATCTTGCAAGTAAAAACTCAGTATCAGGCACTCTATCTTTACCAAAAAAATATCTTGTATTAAGCCTATTAAAGTTTCCAAGATTGCGTTGGTGAAGGTCAAAAATAGGATCCATGGATTGATCTTTATAATTTGTTTTTTGATATATAAACTCAGGCATCAGCAATGAGAAGCTGCCTGTAGATGAGCTTCTTAATAAAGATGAAATTTTGATTTTAATTGAAGGGATTGAAGTAGATTGGGTATTTATTTCTTTATCATCAAGGTTATATTTTTTATGTAAAAATGATCCATCTATTGATACGTCAAAATACTTAAAGCCATGAAGAGTTTCTGCTCCAATTTCTGTGATGAACCTTTTTCCACTCTGATGAACTCTTTGGTTATTAAAAGGTAAATGCTGATTATTATTGGTATCAAAGTTTGCATAATTTGCTCTAGCAAAATATGAAAATGAAGAGCCATATTGTTTATACTCCAGATTTAATTCGGGCTTTTTAATATACCCATTAGTTATAAACGGATTCAAGCTTTGAAAACCTTCTCTCATAATGCTAAGTGACAAATTGTTAAGCAGCATGCTCATTGATACAGATTGCGTCATATAATGATCTCTTTGATTGGCTATGTTTGTCAGACTAGAAGGTAAATCAAGCAACACCATTGAGTCAGATGATTTAGCCCAATCAATAGAAGTTTCAATATTGGTAAAGCTTCTATTTTCTTTTATTCGAAATGCCCATCTTTCATTGTCATCTCGATCATGGTCTTTCTTGAATTCTTTATCTTTTGGAAAAAATAGCAAATCTAGATAATTTGCTGCATCTGAATTTGATTTAGTTAAATATCTATAATTTCCTTCAAAACCTATACCTCTATCTTTTAGAGCTCTTGGAGCAATCGTGAGATCAGATGTATCAGATAGCACCCAAAAGTAAGGTACAAAAAGATCAGCTCCATCAGATGTAAGGCTTAGTTCAGGCTCTAGGAAGCCACTTAACCTATTGGTTGTTGCCGGGAAGGGTAAATAAGGGAGTTTTAAAATTGTTCTATCAAGCACTTTAAGACTTAGATCCTCAATGTAACCACGATCTGTCTCTTCATTTATATTGATAGACTCAGCCTTGATTTCCCAGCCCACTGAGACATCATTGCAAGAGCTAAGACTAGCATTTTTAAATATAAGGTTTTGGCTTAAATTACCAGTCAAGGATTGATAGTCAATTAATAAATTTCTATCTCTTAAGTAAGCTTTTCCATGATCAAGTTCTAACTCGCCAGAATCTTTTACTAGAGAGCCGCTTAAAAATTTAAAATAATTATTAGAATGATAAATATCCCCATTCTTAATATCTTTAACAACGTTCTGATTTTGAAGATAAGTAGCGCTAGAGGCCTGAATTTGCCCATCATTTAAGGTAATCAATACATTATTATCAAGTGAAATATCTCCGTTTGATTGAATATCTATTGTTCCGGCATTAATAGAATCAGAAACATTGTTATTAATTAGTTTTGGATAAGCTGCATTAGCGCAACCTTGAAATTGCTCCTGCGTTAGTAAGTTTAATTGATCAGGTGAGGCTGCGCTTGCTTGCATAGCTGAAAATAAACCCAGGAGAAATACAAACTTCTTGGTAGAGTTATGTTTTGGTCCTTTAAATTTCAACAATTAAAGCTTTAGGAAGCCATTTCTTTGAGTTCTCTCAAGGTGTCTTTTCCATAAAACATCTCATCTTTTACGAAAAACGTTGGAATTCCAAAAGCTCCCTTTTCAGCAGCTTCACTAGTATTGGCAATTAATTCTTCTTTAATCTCATCTTTTGCAATGCCCTCAATGACAAGATCAGCATGACAATCATGCTCTGTTAATAGCGCATGAAGAGCCTCGGGGGAGTCAAGTTTAAGAGATTGCTCCCACAGCCCGCTTAAAACGATTTCAACATAAGAATCAAAAAAATCATTTTTTTGGGCAACTATTGCGCCTCTGATAAGTGAGATAGTATTGACAGGAAAATGTTCATTCATTTTAAACTTTGTGATGCCGTGTTCTCTCATAAATCTATTGAAAGCAGTATCAAATTCATATTTCATTTTATTTGGAATTTCAGCCAAGGTGATCATAGGCGGCTGATTATTAGATAGCTTCATGATTCCTCCAAGAAGGCAGGGCACATAGTTAAATTTTATATCATGTGTTGTTTCAAGGTTTTGAATTGCTTTATGACATAGGTAGGCATTTGGACTTGCAAAGTCAAAAATAAAATCTACATTCATGGTCGTCCTCACTTCTAAAGCTTATAATAATCCCTTAACTTGCATCAACCAGTATAAAAATGCAACATCAACCAATAATTATTACAAAATTTGGAGACATAAAATGAGTTTAAAAGGCAGAGTATTATTTATTACTGGCGGCAGCAGGGGAATAGGTCTTGAAATAGGCAAAAGAGCTGCGCAAGATGGCGCAAAGGTTGTATTGGCCGCAAAAACAGCAGAACCTCATCCAAAACTTGCTGGCACTATATACACTGCAGCAGACGAGATTGTGGCAGCGGGTGGAGAAGCATTGCCAATTATTCTTGATGTGCGTGATGAAGTTAATGTCAGGGACGCGGTTGAGCAAACCGTTAGCCATTTTGGCGGTATTGATATTTGTGTGAATAATGCATCTGCCATTTCATTGACCACTACCCTAGACACAGATATGAAAAGATATGATTTAATGCACCAAATTAATGGTAGGGGAACATATCTTGTAAGCAAATATTGCATTCCTTATCTAAAACAATCTAATAATGCCCATATATTAAATTTAGCCCCACCTCTAGACATGAAGCCTAAATGGTTTGGTCCTCACCTAGCATACACAATGGCAAAATTTACAATGAGTATGTGTGTTTTGGGCATGGCAGAAGAATTAAAACCAGACGGTATAGCGGTTAACGGTTTGTGGCCTAGAACTGCAATTGCAACGGCAGCGGTAAAAAATATTTTAGGCGGCGAGGAGTTAATGAATATTTCAAGAAAACCTGAAATTATGGCCGATGCAGCGTACGAAATTTTTAATAAAAACTCAGAGGATTTTTCTGGCAATTTTTGTATAGATGATTTGGTCTTGCATGATGCTGGGGTAAAAGATTTTAGTCATTACGCTGATGTTCCCTTTGATCAGTTGGCCCTTGATTTCTTTTTACCCAATGAAACACCTTTGCCAGATGAAATAAAAAATAGCTAGTTTGAACGAAAAAGATATTTTAGAGCTTGGCGAAAGATGTGGTTACCCATCTCAGCAAGCCATAGCCTTAAAAACTGAAGCAAGCGGAAGAGAATATTGGCGACTCACTCGGCAGAATGCCAGCTTTATCTTGTGTTATTTAGATCCCCAAAAGGGGAGTCATGCTCAATTTATTAAAATTGCAAATATTTTTTCAGAGCATCAAATTAATTCTTCCAAAGTATTAGATAGCTTTCCTGAATTGGGCATTACTATTCAAAACGATCTTGGGGATTTGAGTCTATTGGAAGTCGAAGATAGTAATGATTTCAAGGAATTGACTCTAAAGTGTTTAGACTTGTTGGTAGAAATTCAGGCCATCCCAAATTTAAATATTCCATCATTAGAAAGTGCTGATCTTATAAATCAAATGATGTTATTTAATAAGATTTTTTGTAAAGAGTTTTTAGATGTAGAGGCTGATCCCTCAATAGAAAAATTAATAGAAAAAGCTTCGTCCGAATTATCAGCTCAGCCACATGTTAATTGCCACTTTGATTTTGAAAGAAGAAATTTAATTTTATCGGAGAGAAATGAAATTTTTGTAATAGATTTCCAAGATTTATCTAGAGGACCAATTGGTATAGATTTAGCTGGAATTTTACTGGATCATTATAGCTTGGCTGATCATGATGCAATTAATCAGGCCCTGAAATATTATCAAGAGAAATCATATTTTATTGATGGCTCGATTGATCCATTTGAACTTTTTAGATGGGGAGGCGTGCAAAGAAATTTAAGGATTTTGGGGGTTTTATCAAGACTTTACCTTCATGAAGATAAAGATTTTCGTCTAATGGATATGCCTTTAATTTTAAAAAATCTAATTTCCATTGTTCCTGATAATTGGACTTGTAAAGAATATCTAATAGAAAAAATTCAACCAAAATTAAAAAACAAACTCTCAATGATATGAAAGCAATGATTCTGGCAGCTGGAGAAGGAAAAAGACTTCAGCCTTTAACCTTAAAAATCCCTAAACCCCTACTAAAAGTTGGATCATCTTCCTTAATCGAAGATCAGATTAATAGATTATTAAATCTCGGCATCAATGATTTTATTATAAATATTTCATACTTGGGTGAACAAATAAAAGAATCTTTAAAAAATCATTCACACCATCAAAATATCTGTTTTATTGAGGAGCCATACCCTTATGGGACTGGTGGTGCCTTGGTTAATGCTATTGATCACCTAGGAGATGATCCATTTATATTATGTAATGCAGATATTTTTTCTGAAATTGATCTATCCAAACTGCCCAGTTCAACTGATGCAGCACATTTAATCGGTATTTCAAATCCAAATCACAATCAAGATGGAGATTTCTCTTTGCTAGGCAGCTCAGTAATTATTAATGAGAAGGCAAATGATTTGACTTGGTCGGGCATCTCATTAATCAATCCTGTAATTTTGAAAGAGTATTTAAACTTAGATTTTCCGTTTGATATTTGGAATACGATAATGAAGCCTCTAATCAAAGCACAAAAAATTACCGCTCATCAAGACACCTCATTGTGGATAGATATTGGAACTATTGAGAGGTTAGAGCTTGCAAGGGCATCACTAAAAGAAGAAAATTAATTAATTATGGAAAATCAATCACTCATTGCGCCATCTATCCTATCTGCAAACTTTGCACGGTTGGGAGAAGAAATAAACTCCGTTATGCATGCTGGAGCCGATTGGATTCATTTTGATGTTATGGATAATCATTATGTACCAAACTTAACTATTGGCCCTATGGTGTGTAAATCTCTAAGAGATGACGGCATTAAAAACTTTATTGATGTTCATTTAATGGTTGAGCCGGTTGATGAAATTGCAAAAAGTTTTGCTAATGCGGGTGCAGACTTAATTAGTTTTCATCCTGAAGCCACTAAACATGTTGCAAGAACTATAGATTTAATTAAAAGCCTTGGCTGCAAAGTTGGCATTGCATTAAATCCAGCCACCTCAGTATCTGTTTTAGATAATATTATTCAGGACATCGATTTAGTTTTATTAATGAGTGTAAACCCAGGATTTGGTGGACAGAAATTCATTCCAAGCACATTAAAAAAAATACAAGACGTTAAAGCGATGATTGATCTCCAAGATAAACTGATCTATTTAGAGGTTGATGGGGGCATTAATCTTGATACTATTGCTAGTGTCTCTGAGGCTGGAGCTAATGTATTTGTTGCAGGATCAGCAATTTTTGGATCACCAGATTATGAAGAAACTATTCAGAGTTTCCGTCAAAAAATTTCTTAGCTTAAGCTTAATCATTCTTTCTACCTACTCATATGGGAATATAGAAGCGACTTTTGAGGGAAAGCTAGCTAAGCTCTCTTTGATAGTTGCAAATACCAATGAATCTCGCAGCAAAGGCTTAATGTTTCAGGAGTCTCTTGAAAAAAATCATGGAATGATTTTCATTTGGCCACTAAGTAAAAAGCAATGTATGTGGATGAAAAATACCTCAATTCCTTTAAGCGTTGCCTATCTCTCAACCGATGGTAGAGTTTTAGAGATTTATGATATGGTCCCCTTTTCAGAGGAGTCTATTTGCTCTTCGAAAAAGGCCAGAATGGCTGTTGAAGTGAATCAGGGGTGGTTTTCTAAGAATCAAATTTCTGAGGGCGATAAAATCAATCTTTAAAAATAAGTCTAATGATTACAAAAGAAGAATATAACAACTTTAAAGATGCTAATTTTACGGTTCTTCCTATTAGTAGAACAGTTTCAGCTCCTGATGATACGCCTCTATCTTTGTATTCAAAAATATCAGATCAAAAAAATAATTTTTTATTAGAATCAGTAGAAGGGGGAGAGAGATGGGCTCAGTATTCAATTATTGGATTTGGCTGCCTTGATACCATTAAAGTTTCAGGCAACACAATTGAAACATTAATAAATGGAGTCAGTAATAAATGTAAAGCTGAAAATCCTTTGTTAGCTATTCAAGAAATAACTTCTCAACATCTATCACCAAACTTAGAACACCTGCCAAGATTTCATGGGGGCTATGTTGGTTTTTTTGCCTATGAAAGCTCTCAATATGCAGAAGCTAAAATAGCCATGCTGCCTGAAAAGGGATCTAAATTTGCCGAGCACATGCCCGATATCATGTTAGTTAAAGCTGAAAAGCTTATAGTCTTTGATAATTTAAATAATTCAACCCAAATTATTTTTAATGCCTGTCTTCAAAGCATGACTTATGAGTTTGCTTGCTCACAATTAGATGAAATTGAAAACCTTATCTCTAAACCAATATCTTTAGAGGTTGATAACTTTAAAGAGATAACAAACACATTTGAATTTCACTCAAATTTTACAAAGGCAGAATATCTTGCTGCTGTTAGCACCATAAAAAATTACATCGCAGAAGGCGATGTGATGCAGGTTGTCTTAGCTCAAGATTTTTCAGCAAATTTTGATCTTGACGCCTTTGATTTATACAAAGCAATAAGAGAGTTGAACCCTTCTCCATACATGTATTATTTAAATTTAGATGAATGTCAGATTGTAGGTGCATCTCCAGAAATCTTAGTAAGACTAGAAAATCAAGAAGTAACACTCAGACCCATGGCAGGTACACGAAAGAGAGGAAAAAATTTAGCAGAAGATAAATCCAATCAATCTGAATTACTCAATGATCCAAAAGAAATAGCCGAGCATCTTATGCTTATTGATCTGGGCAGAAATGATGTTGGGCGCGTATCTGAAATCGGATCAGTGAAGGTAACAGCTAAAATGATTGTCGAAAAGTACTCTCATGTAATGCATATAGTATCGAATGTGGTGGGAAGATTGATATCAGGATTAAATTATTTTGATGTTTTAAAAGCAGCATTGCCTGCTGGAACATTATCCGGCGCGCCTAAAATAAGAGCGATGGAAATAATCCATGAGCTAGAACCAAGCTCAAGAGGCATTTATGGCGGGGCAATAGGATATATAGGGTGGAATGGAAACATGGATACAGCCATAGCAATTAGAACAGCTGTAATTAAAGACAAAACGATCCATGTAGGAGCTGGAGCTGGAGTCGTTGCTGACTCTGTGCCAGAAAATGAATGGTTGGAATGTAGGCAAAAATCTAAAGTATTCATGGACGCCATGGAGATGATCTCATGATTTTAGTAATTGATAATTATGATTCTTTTACCTACAACTTGGTTCATTATATTGGAGAATGCGGTCATGAGGTTTTAGTTAAAAGAAATGATGCATTAACCATAGCTGAAATCCATTCTCTTAACCCTGAAAAAATTGTTATTTCTCCAGGTCCCTGCACACCAAATGAGGCTGGAATTTCTATTGAGATTGTTAAAGAATCTCAAGTACCATTATTAGGAGTTTGCTTAGGTCATCAGTCAATTGGTGCGGCCTTTGGAGCTAAGATTGTTAAAGCTCCAGAAGTTTTTCATGGCAAAAAATCTAATATCAATCATTCCAATTCAGGATTGTTTAAAAATATTCCTGACCCATATTCAGTGGTGAGATACCACAGTCTCATTATTGATAGCTTCAGTTTGCCAAAAGATTTAAAGGTAATCTCTACAATTGCTGATGATCCTACAATTATTATGGGGGTAGAGCATGTCTCTAGACCGATATATGGTGTTCAATTTCATCCTGAATCCATTGATACTGATCATGGAATGCAATTAATTAATAATTTTTTAAATACATGATTCAAGATTTTATTAATCAGCTAGAAAGAAAAGAGGACCTTGATTTCCATTCAATGCAGTCTGCGATTGAATCAATCATGACTGGAGAGGTTGATGATCTCTCTATTGAAGCATTTTTGCTGGCCTTGAATGAAAAAGGGATTCAAGAAACTGAGATTACTGCTGCAGCTAGAGTCATGAAAGAAAAATCTTTAACTTACCCATTAGGAGATGGAGATCACATAGATACTTGTGGCACAGGAGGTTCAGGCCTTCATACTTTTAATTGCTCTACGGCTTCATCTTTTGTGGCTGCTGCTGGAGGAGCTGCAGTAACCAAGCATGGTAATAAGGCAGTATCCAGTAAGTCTGGTAGCGCAGATTTGTTGTTAGCCGCTGGAGCTGACATAGCCCATGATCGAACAAAGCTGGAAAATATTTTTAAGAGAGTGGGTTTTGTTTTTTTGTTTGCCCCTTTGCATCATGAGTCAATGAAATATGTGATGCCGGCAAGGCAAAAAATTGGAAAGAAAACCTTGTTTAATTTGCTAGGCCCTCATACAAATCCATGTGGTGCAAAAAGGCAAATCCTAGGCGTTTACCAAAAAGATTTGGTGAGAACTTTTTCATCTGTTGCAAAGAATTTATCTATGGAACATGTTCTTATTGTTCATGGTTTCGATGGTTTAGATGAAATTACTATCACTGACTCCACATATGTTGCAGAGCTAAAGGATAATACTATTTCTGAATATGAAATTTCTCCAAAGGATTTTGGTTTATCTCTTGGAACACTGCCTGAAATCTCAGCCACTTCACCGGATGACAGTTTGCAATTAATTAGAGAAGCCTTCTCAGGTGATAAATCAGCTGTTCAAGATATGATTGCTCTTAATGCTGGCGCAGCTTTATATCTAGCTAAAAAAGTAGATTCAATTGCAAATGGTATAGAGCTTTCGTTTGAACTGATGAATAACGGTATGGCTGCAGATAAATTAGCTTCATATGTTCGAGTATCTAATAGTTGATGAGTATTCTAGAAAAAATTGTCGCAAATACAAAAGCTAGCCTTGTTCACAAAAAGGTAGAATTACCTTTGGAGCAAATAAAACTTTCTCTAAAAAGTCTAGATCTTCCTAAGAGTAAATTTAAAGAAAATATCTCTAATAGTGATGAAGCCATTATTGCAGAAATAAAAAAAGCTTCACCAAGCGCAGGAGTCATTGCAGAAGAATTTGATCCAGTGAAAAAAGCAATTGAATATGAGGCTTTTGGAGCATCTGCATTATCAATTTTAACCGAAGAAGATTTTTTTATGGGCAGCGTTAATTATTTAAAAGAGGTTAAGAAGATTACTGCCTTACCAATTTTAAGAAAAGATTTCATGATCGATGAATATCAAATTTATGAATCTAAATTGATTGGCGCGGATTGTATTTTATTGATTGCATCGATTCTTTCTGATCAGCAAATCGAAGATTTTATAAATGTCGCTCAACAGTTAGAGCTGGATTACTTAATTGAGGTACATGATGAAAATGAGCTTCACAGAGTTGAGCATTTTGAAGATGCTTTGATAGGGATAAATAACAGAAATTTAAAAACGTTTGAAGTTGATCTAGATAATTCTGTTCGCTTAAGAAATGTATTCAAACAAAAAAATGTCTTTATTGCAGAATCAGGAATTAAATCTAGGGAAGATATTAATTATTTAAAACTTAACAACATTAAAGTATTTCTTATTGGAGAAAGCTTAATGAGGGGCTCTTTTTAAATATAAGCACTTGATGAAGTCATCACCTTTGCAGTGAAGCTCATAACTTTTTTTGTTGGCTCAGACAATGATTCACTTCCATTTTCTATCGCCTCTTGAGCATGCTCATCTTCATCAGCTCGCATAGTCTTTAAAATCTCAATTGTCTCAGTATCGTTCTTAGAAACTTTATCCAAATGTTTTTCAAGATGTTTCACTACCTGTTTTTCTGTCTCTTCAACAAATCCCAAACTAGTTTTTTCTCCAAAGCTTCCAAATATTGCACCAATGGCAAATGATCCTGCATACCAAACAGGATTGAGGATTGATGGTTTTCCGTTTAACTCCTCAAGACGTTTTTTGCACCAAATTAAATGATCTGTTTCTTCTTCTCCAGCTTGCACAAGATGATTTTTTATTTCAGCATCTTTGCAGACCATTGCTTGACCTCTATAAAGGGCTTGTGCTGCTACTTCGCCAGCTAAATTTACTCGCATTAGTTGCGCTGACAAACTTTTCTCTTTTTTTGAGAGGGAGGAGGAGGTTTCATTGGCTGGATACGATCTGCCCGTACCGCTCTTTTTGAATGATAATGTTTTCAAAGCAATGTCACACTCGTTTATAAAATTATCTAATAGATTCATTTCATTCCTTTATTTCCAATATCTTTTCGACAAAAAGCTCCATTAAAGGATACAGATTCTACCAGATCATAGGCTTTTGATTGAGCTTCTTGCAGATCTTTACCTAAAGCAGTTGCACAAAAAACTCTGCCTCCTGAGGTTAAAACTTTATTATCTTGAAGTTTTGTACCTGCATGGAATAGTTTCTTTCCATCCATGGCAGATGATTCAAATGTTACCTCATTGTTTTTTGTATAGTCCTCTGGATAGCCTTGACTCGCAATCACCACCCCGCAGGCATGTTCATCAGTCCACTGAATTTGATAATCGTTTAACTTATCATCGATTGCTGCAAGACAAAGTTCAACCAGACTTGATTTTAATCTCAGCAGAATAGGTTGAGTTTCAGGATCTCCAAATCTGCAATTAAATTCTAGTACCTTTAATTCCCCATTATTTATCATAAGTCCGGCATACAAAAATCCAAGATAGGGCGAATCCTCAATAATTAAACCTCGCATGGTTGGTTTCATAACCTCATCAATAATTTTTTGGTGAAGTTCTTCATCAACTATTGGCGCAGGTGAATATGCACCCATGCCACCTGTATTTAATCCCACATCACCGTCACCCACGGCTTTATGATCCTGGCTGGTTGCAAGAGGGATAATTTTATCTTTACTCACCACCGCAATAAAACTTGCCTCTTCTCCGACTAAGAAATCTTCAATAACCACACTTGTACCAGCATCTCCAAATGCTTGGTCTTTAAAAATACTAACTAAGGCTTCCAGAGCTTCACTTTCAGTTTGGCAAATAATCACTCCCTTGCCTGCTGCTAAACCATCTGCCTTTACTACTGTTGGATAGGGAATCTGTTTTAAGTACTCTTTTGCATTATCAAAATTATCGAAGGCTGCATAAGTGGCTGTAGGAATACCATATTTAATAAAAAAGTCTTTTGAGAATTTTTTAGAGCCCTCTAACTGAGCTGCAGCGCTAGATGGTCCAAAGGTTCTAATATTATTAGAATGCAAGTAATCTACGAGCCCATCAACAAGAGGCTGTTCTGGTCCAACAATTACAAGAGCAATATTCTTTTCAATACAAAAATCTTTAACTGCTGTAAAGTCATCAACATTAATAGCGACATTAGAAACTTTATTTTCTAGAGCAGTGCCTGCGTTTCCTGGGCAAACAAAAACCTCTGACACAGATATATCTTGCGCACATTTCCAAGCTAAGGCATGTTCTCTGCCGCCTGATCCAACAACCAAAATATACATATTTAATGTCTAAAGTGACGCGTTGCGGTAAAGACCATAGCAATGTTATTTTCATCAGCCGCTGCAATTACTTCCTCATCTCTAATCGATCCACCAGGCTGAATAATTGTTGCTATTTCGCTCGATGCAGCTTTATCAATGCCATCCCTAAATGGAAAAAATGCATCTGAGGCCATTGCCGCACCTTTGACCTCTAAACCTTCCTCTTTGGCTTTTAGATTGGCAATCTCAGCACTAATAACTCTACTCATTTGACCAGCACCAATGCCAATAGTCTGTTTATTTTTGACATAAACGATAGCATTTGATTTAACAAATTTAGCAACCTTCCATGCAAACATAAGATCATTTATTTCTTCAGCGGTCGGCTGTCTTTTAGTAACGCACTGAAGGTCTGTTTTAGGAACAATAAAGGTGTCATCACTTTGAATTAATATTCCCCCAGACACTTTTTTAATGACGCCGGGATATGGGTTATCTTGCTTTAAATCCACGCATAAAACTCGAACATTTTTCTTTTTAGCCAGCTCCGCCAATGCAGCTTCTTCAAAACTGGTAGCGAGGACAACCTCAACAAATTGACGAGCATTAATTTCTTCAGCAGTTTTTTTATCTAGCTCTCTGTTAAACGCAATAATGCCGCCAAAGGCAGACGTTGGATCAGTTTTGAATGCTAGGTCATAAGCATCAAAGATAGAGTTTGCTTCAGCAACTCCGCAAGGGTTTGCATGTTTTACAATCACACAAGCTGGTTCGTCAAATGCTCTAACACATTCCCAGGCAGCATCAGCATCTACAATATTATTGTATGAAAGTTCTTTGCCTTGAAGAACATCTGAATTGGCAATATTTTTATGCTCTAAATTAGAAAAAAGTTAATAAATCTGCAGTTTGATGAGGATTTTCTCCATATCTTAGAGATTCACTCTTGCTGAAGTTATATTGATGTGCGTTGGACGAGATATCTTTAAGATAATTTGCAATGGCGGAATTATATTCGGCCATGAGCTGAAAAACTTTTTGCGCAAGCTCTTTTCTAAATTCGTAACTGATACCTCCTTGATTTTCCCATTCATTTATTAAGCGACCGTAGTCACCTGGGTCAGAAATAACTGCAACGTCTTTGAAGTTTTTTGCTGCTGACCTGATCATCGTGGGTCCGCCTATATCAATTTTTTCTATCGCCTCATCAAATTCACACCCCGAGGCGACTGTCTCTTGGAATGGGTAAAGATTAACAATGACCATGTCTATGACCTCATACCCTCGCTCAGTCAAAATCTCTAAATCTGTTTCTCTTCTGGCCAAAATACCAGCATGAATTTTTGGATGTAAAGTTTTGACGCGACCATCCATCATTTCTTCAAACCCCGTAAATTCTGAAACCTCTATCACCTCATCTGTAATTTTTTTGATGGCATTATAAGTCCCTCCAGTTGAAATAATTTTTACTTTTTGAACAAGCAAAAACTTTATTAATTCGTCTAAATTAGATTTATCTGAAAGGCTAATAAGGGCAGTTTTTGGGGTAATGAGGCTCATGATTTTTGTATGATGTTATATCGATATAATTTTTTCCTAAGGGTAGCTCTATTTAATCCTAGAACATTTGCAGCCTTAGATTGATTGTTGTTTGTATACTTCATGACTGCCTTCAAGAGTTCAGGCTCAACCTCAGCCATAACCATTTCATGAACATTTGCTGGGTTGGTATCCCCAAGAGTTGCAAAGTATTTCTTCATAGCCTTTCTTACTTGCTCACTAAGAGGTTTATTTTTAGGTTTTTGTGAGACTGCTTTAGTCATTAAGTAGAGATTTTTTCTGCAAAATATAAATTCTACAGCTGATTAAAAATTGCTCAACTGATTTTAGAGATTAATTACAGTTTTTTTATCATCGCCAAGAATTAATTGAGTTAATTCTCCATTTCTTATAAATATTTCCGTCCTAGACGCATAATCAGGATGAAAATATGAAATTGCATTATTGCTTGTGATATGAGATACCAATGCATTGATCACCATGAAGTGTGTCGTCACAATAAAATTACCCTCAACCTCTTTAAGCCAGTTTATTAATTCATTGCGCCATGTTTTTACTGCTTCAGGCAGCTCTTCAATTGGAGTTGTAAAAATATTTACCAGCCACTCTTTTTTTTTATTAGCATTAATACTGCCTGAGGGTATTTCAATAAATCTAGGATCTAATTTATAAGAGCTTTTATTTCCTTGGTTCATTATTTCCATTGTCTCAATGGCTCTTTTCTTTGGACTAGAAACCAGTTGATAGTATGACAGTTCATTAATTAAACTCTTGCCAGAATTTTCAGCTTGTTCACGACCCTGTGCGCTTAAACCCGGATCAGGATGCACAGACCATCCTGCGGATGCCTCCCCATGTCTAACAAGAATAATGTGACTTTGACTCATTATAAAAAATACCAATTATAATTATTTGATGAGAAAGCCAAGAATTTATTGTCCTAAACTATCTGCACCAAGTTATAAGTGCACCAACATAAAACAAATACATCATCTTGCCAAGGTGCTTAGGCTAAAACCAAATGATCCTGTGGAGTTATTCGATGGTTGCGGCTTCATGGCAAACGGAACCATTGGGGAGATTGATAAAGCTTATATTTCTTTTCATGTTGGCGACATTTTATTAGTTCAAAATCCTTATCAAAATTCGTATCAAGCAATCATCCCATACATTAAAAAGGAGAATTTAATTTATTCATTGCAAAAGCTTATTGAACTGGGCGTTAACTCAATTCTTATCTATAAACCAGATCATCTTGATCAATCACTAGCAAAAAAAGATTTATCTAAATTAAATCTTCGGTTGGAAGAAGCCATGGTTAGCGCTTGTGAGCAATCTGGCTGCAATCATTTCCCCGCTATTGATTATTTTGATGACCTTAAAGAATGTCTTCAAAGCACAAAGTTAAATTCAGATTTCGAGGGATTATTTGTTCTTGATACAATTGCTAATCAATTCATCAAAGATCATGAAATTTTGAGTTTAAAAAGTATTAGTATTATCACAGGACCTGAATCGGGTTACTCATCAGCTGAGCGTGAGACCATGAGTGAATTGGGCCTGCGGTCTCTAAAGATTGGCCATTATGTCCTTCGTGCTGAAACAGCTCCTGTAGTTGGATTGTCTAAGTTCCATAGCTTATTTGGAGAATACTAATGCAAGGGACTTCCTCACTATTTATTACTGACCCTCTAAATGAACTCAATCCAAAAAAAGATACAACTATTGTATGGATGCAAGAGGTCTATGAGATGGGCGGACAAATTCTTCAATGCGAGATGAAAGATTTAATTTATAAAGACCAACAAACTTTTGCTAACTGTGTTGAAATTCAAGATCCCAATCAGCATCCGCAAATTAGTGAGAAAGTTGATGATATTAAACCGCTGAAAGACATTGATTATATATTTATGAGAAAGGACCCACCAGTAGATGAGGACTATATGAATGCCTTGCATTTATTATCTCAGGCTGAATCTGAGGGCGCCAATGTTATTAATCGACCTGCAGCTTTAAAAAAATTTAATGAAAAGATTTTTGCCCTCCAATTTTCTAATTGGATGCCTGATACAAGTGTGGTTTGCAAAGAGGAAGACTTTAAATTATTTAAAAATAAATACTCTTCTATTATTTTAAAGCCTCTTGATGGCATGGGAGGAGAGTCAATCTATAAATTTGATGAAAGTTCAACAGATCATATAGAAATTTTTAAATCACTCACCAATCATTATCAAACCATGGTTATGGTTCAAAATTTCTTGCCTGAAATCTATGCTGGGGATTATCGAATACTTATCATTCACGGGAAACCTTTTCCGATTGCATTAGCGAGAATTCCTCAAGGAGGAAGCTTTAAAGGCAATCTTGCAGCTGGCGGCATAGGTGAGGCTCGTGAATTATCTGATGATCAACTGAAAGTCAGTCTAGAGATTGGTAAGGTGCTTATGGATGAGGGCATTTTGTTTGCAGGAATTGATATGATTGGTAATTATTTGACTGAAATTAATATCACAAGCCCTACAGGCGCAAGAGAGATTCTTGCTCAAACGGGAAAAAATCCAATCAAAACATTGCTCCAATCGATATAAAATGCAACCACTGATCTATAAACAAAGAATTCAAAGATGGGGATTTAGAAAATCCATGCTTGCATCTTTAATGTTCCATGGAGTGGTTATTTTTGGAATCAGTTTCGTTGTTATTCAGCAACCATGGGAATTAAACAAAGAAGCTATCGTGAATATTAAATTTGCTGATGGAGAGTTTGATATGCAGGGCAGTTCTCTTGATGGTAAGGAATTTATTCAGCAAGCCACTCAACAAGCTGCAATGGTTTCTCAAGATGTTAATCTTCAAGATGAATCTCAGTTTAGCGTGAGACGTTTAGAATCTAACTCATCCTTGCAAAGTTTTGAAACCATTTATTTAAATGCGTGGCAAAGACAGGTTGAGACAGCAGGATACTATGAAATTTCTCGCTCAGATATTATTCAAGGTAATTTTAGAGTTCAAATTAAGTCAATAATAGACCACATGGGAAATTTAATAGACGCTGACATTCTTCGGTCTTCAGGGAATTCGATGTTAGATGCTTTGGCATTAAGGATTTTATATCAATCAGCTCCATTTGAACCTTTTCCAGAAGATATGGTTGCAAACTATCAACAGCTTGAAATTGTTCGAGACTGGAATTTCACGAATTCTTAAATGCAGATTTTAGCTTTTGATTTTGGCACTCATCATATTGGCGTGGCTGTTGGACAAACTGTTACGAAGACATCTTCTCCCTTAGTCGTACTTAATGTTGCTCGTGAAGGTAAGGAAATTTGGAATACTATTTCCACGCTCATTGATGAATGGAAACCTGACCAATTATTAGTTGGCAAGCCCTTAAATATGGATGGGACTCCTAGCGAAATGATGAAAAAAGTCGATCCATTTTTCAAGAAACTTCAAAAGATTAGTAGCATCCCTTGTGAATTGGTTGATGAGAGACTAACCTCGTTTGAGGCAAAGCAGTTAATGCATGTAGATTCAAAAGATGATCGCATCGATGATTTAGCAGCCAAAATATTTTTAGACAACTGGATCGAACATCATGTCAATTCCAACTAGTTTTATTGATCAGTTATTAGATCAAACAGATATCGTTGATGTGGTAGGTAGGCGCATACCCTTAAACAAAAAGGGATCAAATTTTTGGTGCCAATGCCCATTTCATGATGATTCAAACCCCTCCATGGCTGTTAATCAGGATAAGCAGTTTTTTTATTGTTTCGTTTGCCAAGAATCTGGTAATGCAATTCATTTTATTAGGCGTTATGAAAATTTAGAATTTGTTGACGCAATCGAAACTCTTGCAAGTGCAGCAGGCATGACAGTGCCTTATGAAAACAATAGATTGGAAAAATCAAAACCTAGTGGCTTGGTAGAAAAGGCAGTTAAATTTTACCAAGGCAATTTAAATGAAAAAACAGCACCCAAAGCTGTGGAATATCTTAAAGATCGAAAGATTACCGGAGCGACTGCTAAGAAATTTAACATTGGCTATGCACAGGATAAGTGGGATGGTCTTTTAAATCATTTCGGTTCTGATGTTCCACACAAAGAACTAGATGAATCAGGGTTATTTAGCAAGAAGGATGACAGATTCTATGATCGATTTAGAGGCAGGGTTATTTTCCCAATTAGGAATATAAAAGGTGATTTTATTGCCATGGGGGGAAGAATCATAGATGAGGGAGAGCCTAAGTATCTTAATTCTCCAGAAACTTCTTTTTTTAATAAATCAAATGAGTTGTTTGGTTTGTATGAGGTTAAAGAACGAGAGAAAAATATTGCTTCTTTGATCGTTGTCGAGGGATACATGGATGTAATAGGCCTTTATGAACATGGCATCAAAAACGCAGTTGCAACACTGGGGACTGCTGTAACTCCAAATCATGTTTCTAAAATCATGCGCTATACAAATAAAATATTTTTTGCATTTGATGGAGATCTGGCTGGAGGAAAAGCGGCTTGGAAAGCAGTGGAAAATACTTTTCCAATTATTAGAGAAGACATTAATATCCATTTTGTTTTTTTTGAACAAGGCCATGACCCAGATTCATACATTAATGAACATGGATTAAAAGCTTTTCAAAAACTTTTAGATGAGTCTATTTCGCTTTCGTCATTCTTTTTATCGAAGGTCAAAGAATTTAACTTAGAAACATTGGAGGGCAGAGCGCAGGCAGCTGCTTTTGCCATTCCCATAATTAATAAGATAAATAATTCTGTCATTAAAGAGGTGTATGCCAACGAGATATCTAAATTATGTGGCATGGACATTAAGACTATGGATGTGCCTAAGGGTCCAGAAATTAGAAAAGCTGAATCAGATAATGCAATGAGATCAAATGCAAATATTCCAGTCAGAGTAAAAGCTGTCATTAACATTTTTAGCGCTCTGCTAGCTTTTCCTGCAATTGCTCATGAATCTATATTCGACGAACTGAAAGATGACCCCAAATTTAACTTTTTATTTGTAATTCTTGATTTATATAGACAAACGCCAGATATCAAACCGTCCAGAGTTATTGAAAGTCTTGAATCAGATCAAATCAAGGGATATTTCTCAGAAGCTGTAGTAGCAGGACTTGAATTGTCTGAAAAGAACGCATTTAAGCTTGTAAATGATTGCATGGATATTTTATTAAAAAATCAAAAAGATAGAGAGCAAACACTCAAAGACAAGTATAATGTCAGATCGATTACGCCAGCAGAAAGAAGAGATTTACAGCAAATCATCTTAAAAAAGCAAGAAATCACTGACGATGATCGAAATTGGTTAAAAAAATTAAGTTCAAAACAAGATTGAAAAAATCAAATTTGGCATCACATATAGTTAACGATTTAGAAAGAGGCATTGAGTGGATAAGTTAAAAAAACAAGGTTCAAGAATTGCAGAGTTAATTGAGAAAGGCCGCGAACAAGGCTATTTAACTTATGCAGATGTAAACGATCATTTACCAGAAGATATTTCTGATCCTGATCAGGTTGATGAAATCATTGGCATGATCAATGATTTAGGTCTGCAAGTGCATGAGACTGCGCCTGATGCAGATACTCTCATGCTTTCTGAGTCATCTGATGATCAAGATGATATTGCTCTTGAGCAAGCTGCTGAAGCTTTAGCTGCTGTTGAAAATGAAACTGGTCGAACAACCGATCCAGTAAGAATGTATATGCGAGAAATGGGCACAGTAGATTTGCTAACTCGAGAAGGCGAAATTGAAATTGCCAAACGTATTGAAGAAGGAATGCGTGATTTGCTTAATGCAAGCGTTCATTACCCAGGAATTGTTGAGCATATTATTGATTTTTATGATTTAGTAAAAAGCGAAGATAAAAAACTCAGCGAGCTATTGACAGGATTTCTTGAAGAAATGGAAGAAGTTCCTTCAGCTGGACCTGGAAGTGAAAAAGCCAAACAGTTAGAAGAGAGTGACGAAGAGGTCGATAATGGGCCGGATCTTGCTGAAGTTCAAAGACGCATGACAAATTTAAAGCGTCAATTCAACAAAACATACAAAGTTCTTGAATCAAAAGGCAGACATTCTAAAGAAGCTAAAGCTGAATTTACAAAACTCGGCTTAATCTTCCAGTTTCTTAAATTTTCACCAAAAATGTTTGAAGACTTGGCTTTCTTTGCACGCAGTGACCTGGCTGAAATCCGTTTACATGAAAAAAGAATTCAGTTTTTGTTTGTAAAATCAGCGCGAATTCCTCGTAAAGACTTTATTGCAATGTACAAAGACAATATAACAAAAGTGAAATGGGTTGATTCTTTGATGAGCAATAAGAAGTACTCCAAAAAATCTTTAGAGCATATTAAACCTGACGTAGTCATAGCACAAAAGGCGATTAAAGCTATTGAGGAGAGAGTGGGTTTAAGTGTTAAAGATATAAAAGAAATCAATCGCGCCATGTCTATGGGCGAAACAAAAATGAGGCGAGCTAAAAAAGATATGGTTGAAGCTAACCTTAGGCTTGTTATTTCAATTGCTAAAAAATACACAAACAGAGGCCTGCAGTTCTTAGATTTAATTCAAGAAGGCAACATTGGATTGATGAAAGCAGTAGATAAGTTTGAGTACCGAAGAGGTTACAAATTTTCCACTTACGCAACTTGGTGGATTAGACAAGCAATTACTAGATCTATTGCTGATCAGGCAAGAACAATCAGAATTCCTGTTCACATGATCGAGACTATTAATAAATTGAATCGTGTATCTAGACAGATGATGCAAGATATGGGTAGAGAGCCAACTCCAGAAGAATTGAGTAAAGAGCTAGATATGCCAGAAGATAAAGTCAGAAAAGTGCTGAAAATTGCTAAAGAGCCAATTTCAATGGAAACACCTATTGGTGATGACGAAGATTCAAACTTGGGTGATTTTATAGAAGATACAGTGATCCATTCTCCATTAAAGAATGCAACTGAAGGCAGCCTTCACTTTGCCACAGATGACGTTCTTTCATCATTAACTGCTAGAGAAGCTAAGGTCTTAAGAATGAGGTTTGGAATTGGCATGAACACTGATCACACCTTGGAGGAAGTTGGAAAGCAATTTGATGTTACTAGGGAAAGGATTCGTCAAATAGAAGCGAAGGCTTTGCGAAAGCTAAGACATCCTAGTCGTTCTAGTCACTTAAAGAATTTTTTAGACGAGTAAGACCCCTTATTTCCAATTTCCAACTCGCCCGGTTAGATCCCAGTGGATTCTACTCCACATCAACTTGATGCGCCTCTCTACATAAATTTTTGCAAAAAACTTGCTATATTCTGGAAGCGGTATAAATGATTTACTGCCCAATCCATCAATAATTTTGAGAATTAGTAACCCATTATCTTTTTTAATAACAACGTTATGTGGAATGATGTTTTTTGTTAGTACTAGGTGGGTCCTAAGCCAAATCTCAAAGGTGCTTAATGCTTTTTTAATCTCTGGCGTTAATCCTTCTCTAAAAAGATAAGTTTCTAAAGTTTCAGAAATTTCACCCTCATTTATAATGAGCTCAGTCTCTGAAGCAGGCCCAAGAGTTGTTTCAACCATTCCATACCACTTTGCCAAATGATCCCAAATAGAAGAATCTATAGGAGACCTAATAGCTTTTTGATCATAGGCTTTTCTTTCGCGTAAATTATCATCAAGATCATCATTGTTTCCCAAGCGTTTATACCATGCTGAATTTTTTTGTAGATTTTCTAAGAGATCTTCATGAAGAACCTTGAGGCATCTTTTGGGGTTGTTAGGATTGATATAACATTTTCTGTTTCCGCCTTCTGCAAAAGCTTTCATCCCATTTAAGTTAATCATTTATGAATAATAACTCATGATAAAACTTGAAACATTACTAATGCTTCCCTAAGTGATTTATTCTTATATAATGACTCGCTCTAAAACATATATGTTTTTGGGCCTGTAGCTCAGTTGGTTAGAGCAGTGGACTC
>JAOMBK010000013.1 GCA_028344535.1 Pseudomonadota bacterium
TTGGCCCATTAGAGTGGATTTTTTTGGAGATCAAATTGATGAAATAAGAGAATTTGATCCAAAAACTCAAAATATGACAAATAAGTTATCTGAGTTTAAATTATTTAGTGGCTCAGAGATCTGCTTAGATGAAGAATCAATAGGTAATTTTAAAAATGCGTGGAGGAATTATTTTCAAAACCATGATGAAAGACATTGTGAAATATTTCAAAGCTTAGCTTCGGGGCAATATCCTGAAGGGTATGAGATTTACAACCCTCTTATTCAAAATGGTGACTCTAATTTAATTGATTACTTTTCTGGATTTAGTCTGCATAAATCTAACCAAATAGATCAAGTATTAAGCTCTCATCAGGCTTTTGTTGAAGAAAGATACGCAGAAGAATCGATTGATTCCTCGAGACCCCTATTAAAACCAAATGACTATAATTTTACAATTGCAGATCTCGATGCATATCTAAAATCAGCTGAAGAAATAAAGCTTTTAGATCAAAATCTAATCATCGATCAGTCCGAAGATAGAGAAAATCAATTAAAAATGCTCATAGAAAAACAATCTGATCGAGAGATAGAAACCCTTTTAATAACCTCATCCGAGCAAACCAAATTAGAGCAAATAAATAAACAATACAAAACAACTGCCACATCACTTCCATTCAGTCATCTCAATGGAGTATTTAGCTGCATTCATCTTCCCGTTCGATCGTTTGTTAGTGAAAACGGAAAATTTGTTCATTTAAATTTAGACAGAGTGACAGGTTCAGAAACGTTAAACGCAAAACCTAGCACTACTAATCAAGATTCGCTTATTAAAAAGTTTGAAAATCCCTTCCATGATGATGAGTTTGTTATCCATGTTGACTATGGTGTGGGAATTTATAAAGGTTTAGAACTCTTAAAAACTAATTCCAGTGAAGAGGAATATATTCAAATCGAATATTTAGAAAACGAGATTTTATATGTTCCAATTAGACAAGCCTATTTAGTTTCTAAATTTCAAGTATCACAATCGTATGGGGTGCGTCTTGATTCTTTGTCCTCTGCAAAATGGAAAGTCAAAAAAGAAAAAGCGAAAATTAAAGCCCTAGATCATGCTGCAGAGTTACTTGATATTGAATCAAGACGATCAATAGCGTCTTCTTACCAATTAGTCTGTGAGGAGAGTGTCTATAAAGAATTTGATAAAGATTTCCCTTATGTCCTAACAATCGATCAAGTTAATTGCATCAAAGATATTCTAAAAGATATGGCACTTATTAAACCGATGAATAGGGTTATATGTGGTGATGTTGGCTTTGGTAAAACTGAAGTAGCAATGCGTGGAGCATTTGTGGCAGTTCATGCAAAGAAACAAGTAATGGTTCTTGCGCCTAGTACTGTCTTAGCGAAACAACATTTAGAAAGTTTTACAAAAAGATTCATTAACTTTCCAGTAAATATCGAACTCTTAACTAGACATACATCATCAAGAAATAAGATCAAAATATATGATGATTTTAAATACGGAAAAATTGATATCTTAATCGGTACTCATGCATTGCTGAATAATGATATTTCTCTTGATAATCTTGGTTTATTGGTGATTGATGAAGAGCATCGTTTTGGAATCAAACAAAAAGAAATAATTAAATCGAGGCAATCAACAACACATATTTTGTACATGTCTGCTACTCCAATACCGAGAACCTTAAATCTTGTATATTCAGGATTAAAAGATTTCTCCTATTTATACACTCCTCCCCTGGAAAGAGTTAGCGTAAGAACTTTTTTAAACACACAGAATCAACAAATCATTAAAAATGCAATTGACAGAGAGTTAGCCCGTGGTGGGCAAGTTTTTATAGTTCAAAATGATATATCTAAAATGGAGGGTTTAAAAAATCAAATTATAAATTTAGTTCCTGAAGCAAATATTGATATTGCGCATGGCAAATTAGCCAAAAAAGACATCACGAACACAATGAATGGCTTCAATTCAAATTCAATAGATATTCTTATATGTACAACGATAGTTGAAATGGGATTAGATATCCCCAATGCAAATACAATCATTGTTATTGATGCTCATAATTTTGGTCTCTCCCAATTACATCAATTAAGAGGAAGGGTTGGAAGATCTATGCGGCAAGCCTATTGTTATCTATTGATTCCAACTCCTGACCTAAAAAAGGCACCTAAAGCAAAGCTTGATTCATTGGTTAAATATTCTGATCTTGGATCTGGATATTTTATAGCTCAAGAAGATTTAGAAATCAGAGGCGCAGGAGATTTCTTAGGCGTCAAACAAAGTGGTCATATAGAAGCCATTGGTCTGAGTATGTATCTTTCAATGTTAAAAAGTGCGGTTAATGATCTCAAAGGGCATAAAGAAGAAAAAATATTAGACACTGAAATTAATTTTAATGATCGAGCCTTAATTCCAGATTCATACCTACCCGTTGCAAATGAAAGGTTAAAAATTTACCGATCTTTAAATGATTCCAAAAGTAATGAAGAAATTAATAAGATTCTAGAAGATCTAAAAGATCGATGCGGCAAACCAAATGATGATTTATTGAATCTAATTGAAAGTTCGAAAATTCGGATACTTGCTAATAAAGTAGGTATTAAAAAAATCTATTCAAATTTAGAAAATGCAATGATTACTTTTAATGATAATTTGAATGATCAAGTTTATAAAAAATTAATTGGATTGATTCAAACTGGATCAGCTAAGATAAAGCTTGATAATGAAAATAAAATAACTCTTGATGTATCTGAAAATAATAATAAAAGAATTGCCGTTGCAAGGTTGCTAAATGAGCTTGTTTAGATTGTTGATAACATTATTTATTTTTAGCTTCAGTTCTATTGCTCAAAGCGAGAGCCAAGAAGAATATAGGATTGAGGTAATTATCTTTGAGCAGCTAGAAATAATTGGCAATGAAAAGCTTGAACCAGTAGATTTAAATCTAATAGATCTTAACACCATCGCTTTGCTGGTGGAGCCTGACATTGTTCTTAATGAGAAAATAATTCTTCAGTCTTTTGACTTCGACGACACTGACCTAATAATTGATCAGCTAATTATTGATAAAAACAAGAATAAAGAAATACAAACTAGTGATCGCCCTGCATCAGGAAAAAAAATAAATGAAAGTAAATGGTATGAAAGACAACAAAATCTTAACCAGCTGAATAATATTTATCGCAGGCTTGATCGCAGAAAGGAATATAAAATCCTTCATAAGCTATCGTGGCTGCAGCCTGCCCTTGAAAAAAACGAGTCCCCTTTTGTGCATGAGATATTTGATGATAATGGATTCTTAATTAGGCTTTATAAAAGCAGATACTTGCACCTTGATGTGATTGCTTATCTTCAAGGTAACCTTAGAACAGACAGCAACCCAGATTTGATAAAAGAAATAAAGTTTGAGGCTTTAAAAAGCTCCATTCCTGATAATGTAAAAAATTATGAGATCGAGATAGGTGCCGAGATAATTAACTCTAATGAAATCTACAAGTCTGATCAGGAAATAACTCAAGACAAACCTGATCCACCTAATGCTATGGAAGTCGGTAAAGTAAAATATTTATTAGATGAAGAAAGAAGAATTTTTAAAAACGAATCTCATTATTTTGATCACCCAAAGATTGGGGTCATCATTTCAGTTTATGACTCGTCCTTATAAAATGCATTTTCATCCAGACTATGATCTGTCATGTCTTTAACCCCGACTAATTCTGGCAAGGTTTCTAAAAGAGTTTTTTCTATACCATCTTTCAAAGTTACATCAACCATTCCGCAACCCTGACAACCCCCTCCAAATTGAAGAACGGCATACATATCATCTGTTATTTCCATTAAGCTCACAACACCTCCGTGGGACTCAAGCATAGGATTTATTTCGTTGTAAATCACATAATTCACCCTGTCTTCTAATGGACTATCAGGCGAAATATTTGGTAGTCTTGCATTTGGGGCTTTGATTGTTAGCTGGCCGCCAAAATTATCTACATCATAGTTAACCTCCGCATCAACAAGAAAAGGAATACTGCGCTCTTCCACATACACCGAAAGTTTTGGCAGTGAGATTAAAGTATCGGAGGGAACAATCTCATCAGGCTTGCAATAAGCTAAGCAGGTTTCAGCATTCGGGGTACCGGGATCAGAGATAAAAACTCTTACAGCCGTACCAGGCTCATTTTTCTCATCTATTAACTTAGATAGATAATCTTCGGCAGTATTAGTAATTGTGATAATCTTGCTTGTCATAATATGTGGCTCAAAAGAATATTAGCTTCGTTAATGGGTGTCCGCACCTCAAAAGATTTAGAAAATGATCTAAGCAATCTCAGCATTTCTAAATTTATTATTCTATTTATAACCTTAAATGTAGTGTTTATAAGTCTTATTATACTCGCAATTAATTTGATATGAATAAGTTGTCTAAATTCTGTAACGAACTAAGCAACCATACTGATATTAAGCCTGAGATTTATTTATCACCAGCAACTGGTTACAGAGCAAGAGCTGAGTTCGGTTTCAGTAAGAACTACTTCACAATGGTGTCACATAAGCACAAGATATACATGGATCAGTCATCAATTCCTCATCCGTCTATTCAACAGTTAATGCCAAATTTGTTATCTAAAATTAACAAATCTGAGATTATTAAAAAAAAATTGTTTCAAGTAAATTTTAGAACTTCGGGAACAAAAGTTTTAGCCACACTGATCTACCATAAAACACTTGAAGAAGAGTGGATTCAAGCTGCAAAGAATATACAAGATAGCCTACCAAACATATCTACTATTGGAAGAAGCAAAAAACAAAAGGTAATAATAGGCAAAGAAGATCTAGAATTGCTCTGCAATTATGCTAACTCTAGTTTTAAGATCCTGCAAAATGATTCAGTTTTTTTTCAGCCTAATTTTTACCTTTACTCGTTAATGATCTCATTCATTACTAAGCAATTAGAGGATCCCAGGGATTTATTGGAACTATATTGTGGTTGTGGTGGCTTTACTCTTCCATTGGCATCAAAATTTAATAAAGTTTTTGCTACTGAAAATAATAGACATTCTATTAGACTGCTGAAAGAATCAATCAAGTTAAACAATCTTTCTAATATTCAAACTGCAAGGCTATCAGACGATGAAACAGCGTCTGCACTTGCCAATGAACGGCCATTTAGAAGATTGGAAAATATTGATATGCAATCCTATGAATTCAGTCATATTTTAGTAGATCCACCTCGTGCTGGGTTAAGCACTGAAACAATCAAGTTATCAAAACAGTTTAAAAACATGATTTATATTTCATGTAACCCGGAAACATTTCTAAGGGATATGGTTAAAGTAAACAGAAAAATTGAATCGATTGGTATTTTTGATCAATTTGCTAATACGCAACACATAGAAGTTGTTGCTTTACTAAAATAATAAAATTCTAAACTGTACCAATTGGTTTGCTTTTATCAGAAGTGATGTTTTGACTATTTTTTTCTGAAGTCTGCTTAAGCTTCGCTTCGGCAAGCATCCAATCAACTATTTTATCCTCTTGATCTTTTGTGGTAGCTTGCAAGAGCTTTTTGTGGAGAAAGTCCATTGTTCGTGAGTAGCTAGCCATAGCCAAATAATACACTAAGATATTGCCTTGAGAAATGGAGATGAGATACTAATATCTAAAATGTTAATACAGTTAAATCAAAAACAGGTCAAACTCCAAAACGAGCTTCAAGAATACTTTGAAAGCTTAATTACACCCGCACTTAGAACAGAGCTCAACCAACCAGAACATTTCGAAGGCGGTGGGCCTGAATTTAAGAAAGCTATGAAAACTATGGGCTCAGATGGATGGATAGGCTTAAGCTGGAAAAAAGAATTTGGTGGCAAGGAGTTAAGTCCAATTGAGCAATACATCTTTGTAGAGACAGTGATGAGAACTGGGTTCCCCTTCCCTTTTTTAACGACTGAATCTGTTGGCCCTATGATTGCAGAACATGGATCTGAATGGGCGAAGGAAGAAATTGCGACCAAGATTCTTAAAGGCGAGTTAATTTTTGGAATTGGGTACTCAGAACCAAACTCAGGTACTGACTTGGCATCATTGCAAACTAAAGCAATTAAACAAAGTGATGGGTACCTTATAAATGGTCAAAAGATGTGGACAAGTTTAGCTAATTTCTCTGACTATATTTGGTTGGCAACAAGGACTGATTTTGAAGCAAAAAATCATAAAGGAATTTCAATGTTCATTGTTCCAACAGATGATCCTGGATTTTCCATGTCTGCAATAAATACATTGGGAGATGTAAGAACTAATGCAACATTTTATGACAATATTCATGTGCCAGAAACTCATCTCGTTGGAGAGCTTAATCAGGGATGGTCCTTAATAACAAGCCAACTTAACTTGGAACGCTTGGCACTTGTTAATCATGGTCCTGTAGAAGAACTTTATAAAGATGTCTTAGAAACTGCCCAATCTACAAAAATCAATAATGATCAATATTTGAGTGACCTATCATGGGTAAAACATAATCTTGCTCAAGTTCACTCAGGCATTGAGGCTCTTAAGCTTATTTGTTGGAAACAAACTTGGATTATGGAATCAGGCCAATTAAATATGGCTGAGGCATCTGTTGCAAAGGTCTATGGATCTGAATTTTTTATTGAGGCCTACAGACTAATGATGGAAATCATTGGTGAGCTTAGTATTCTAAAAAATGACTCAGAATTAAAAATCTTAAATGCGAGACTTGAACGCATGTACAGAACTGCTTCAATTCTAACGTTTGGTGGTGGAACCAATGAGGTCCAGAGAGATATTATTGCTATGGCTGGATTATTAATGCCAAGGACACGCTAATGGATTTTTCTGAGCTATCACATCAAACTGAAATCAGGGATTCATTGGATAAGATTCTCAGTGAGCATTGCTCGCAGGAACGTTTAAAAAAATATGATGCAGACTTCAAACATGATGAAGATTTGCTTTCTCTATTATCTACTAATGGTTTTTTAGGGTTGGGTCTAAATGAAAAATATGGCGGCAGTGGTGAAGATCTCTATGATCTGGGTATATTATTTGAGCGGCTTGGATACCATGCAGCACCATTAAGTTTAAGTGGCTGTTTGGCAGATGTAGCTCAAACAATTCAGAAATTTAGTAATGAAGAATCATGCAATGAAATACTCAGCTCAATTATTGCAGGTGAAATATATACCTCTGCAATTTTAGAACCCTCTAACCAAGATCCTGAAAATCCAATCACTGCAGCTGAAATAGAAAATAATCAAGTAGTTATTACTGGAACGAAATATCTATCTGAAATAGCCTCAATTGCTAAAAGTATTCTCATTTCTACTAACTCAAATGAAGGTGTTTTATTGATTTTAGTCGATACAGATCAAGTGAAGTTAACCGAGTTAAATAGCACGGCGAACTCCCCACTTTTTAAGGTTGAATTAGATTCAGTGAAAGTGGACAGAGAGTCTATTATCCATGAAAAAGGTAGAGGTTTAGAGGCTTTAAAATACCTCATTCAATTAAACATGGTAATGAGAAGTTATATTGCGTTAGGTGTGACTGAAAAAATGACATCATTAATAGCAGGATATACATCTGAGAGAGAGCAATTTGGAAGAGTTATTGGAACTTTTCAAGCTGTATCACATAGAGCTGCAGATTGCTTAATTGAGCTTGAATGCCTCAGGCTTGTTAATCAGCAGGCTTCTATAAACCTAAATACTAACCTTGATTGTGAAAATGAGGCATTGGTATCGAAGATTTGGGCTGGAAATGCCTGTCATAAAATTAGCTACTCAGCCCAACACCTTCACGGAGGAATGGGAGTTGATAAAGATTATGTCCTTTGGAGGTATTGCTTATTAGCAAAAGAATGTGAACTGATTAACGGTTCAGCCAGCCAAAATATTGACAGACTGGGCGAAAATATAACTACAAATCAATAAGTTATAGTTGTTCAGATAACTCGGGCAAGGCATTAAATAAATCAGCAACCAAGCCATAATCAGCTACTTGAAATATAGGCGCATCCTCGTCCTTGTTAATTGCAACTATAACTTTTGAATCTTTCATTCCAGCCAAATGCTGAATGGCTCCGCTGATACCAACTGCAATATATAGATCTGGAGCAACAATTTTACCGGTTTGACCAACCTGATAATCATTAGGAACAAATCCTGCGTCTACAGCCGCCCTTGAAGCGCCAACTGCAGCTCCAAGCTTGTCAGCAATAGTTTCCAAGAGATGGAAATTATCTCCTGATTGCATGCCTCGTCCACCAGAAATTACAATACTTGCAGCGGTAAGCTCCGGTCTATCGCTTTGAGCTATCTCTTCATTTATGAATGAAGATAAATCAGAAACCCCATCAGCTGAAATTGATTCAACAGATGCAGACCCACCGCTAGCATCTACAGGATCAAAAGCAGTAGCTCTCACAGTGATAACTTTTACCGCGTCGCTAGATTTAACTGTCGCAATGCAACTACCAGCATATATAGGACGTTTAAAAGTATCTTCTGATACGACTTCAGTGATTTCAGAAATTTGTTGAACATCAAGCAATGCACTGAGTCTAGGTAAAACATTTTTACCGAAAGTTGTAGCTGGTGCGAGAATATGAGAATAATCAGATGAAATTGATTTTATTAAATTTGCTGTGCTTTCGGCTAATTGATTTTCGTAAGCAGAGTCATCAGCTAAGATAACTTTTTCTACACCGTCAATAGCTGCAGCTTCATCGGCTACAGATTGACAAGAATGGCCTGCTACAAGTATGTGAACTGCACCTCCAATTACATTTGCCGCTGCAACAGTGTTAAGTGTTGCGGGCTTAAGATTAGTATTATCGTGTTCTGCTATAAATAATGTGCTCATGAAATCACCTTTGCTTCGTTTTTTAATTTGCCAACTAATTCTTCAACTGACTCAACCTTAATGCCCTCTTGTCTTGCGGCTGGTAATTCAACCGAAAGTAGTTCCATGCGAGGTGCTGTGTCTAAGCCCATGGCGTCAATTGGTTGGACATCTAATTCTTTTTTCTTTGCTTTCATAATATTAGGCAATGATGCGTAACGTGGTTCGTTCAATCGTAGATCAGTTGTAACAATAGCTGGAAGTGAAACTTGAATAGTTTGCAGACCACCATCAATTTCACGAGTAACAGAAGCAGAATTCCCATCAATAGAAATTTCTGAGGCAAAAGTTGCTTGACCGTAATTTAATAGGGCTGCAAGCATCTGGCCTGTCTGATTGTTATCTCCATCAATAGCTTGCTTACCAAGTATTACAAGCTGAGGTGATTCAGCCTCAATAACTTTTGATAATGCTTTTGCAATTGCTAGAGGTTCAAGCAGTGAGTCTGTTTCAACCAATATCGCTCTATCCGCGCCTAAGGCTAATGCAGTTCTTAACTGCTCCTGAGAGTCTGTCTTACCAACCGTCACGGCAATAACTTCAGTAGCCGTGCCAGCCTCTTTTAATCTCACAGCTTCTTCAATAGCTATTTCACAAAAAGGATTCATGGCCATTTTTACATTATTAAGATCAACATCTGATTGATCTCCAAGAGGTCTAACTTTCACGTTATAATCTACAACGCGTTTTATGGGTACTACTATTTTCATATATAGGGCTCGTTAATTTTGATACTATTATATTTAGTTATAATTTATTATCAATTTTTAATATAATAATATTCGTTCGATGGTTATGTAAGGGATATAATTGTAATGTTTTTTTACCACTAAAAAAAGAGGGAGCTAACTCATGGAAAGAGAAGTAATGGAATACGATGTAGTGATAGTCGGAGGCGGTCCGTCGGGGCTCAGCGCTGCCATAAAACTAGCACAACTATCAAAAGAAAATAATAAACCTCTAGAAATATGCTTGCTTGAAAAAGGATCTGAAATTGGAGCTCATATTCTTTCAGGTAATGTTTTTCAACCAACCGCACTTAATGAATTAATTCCAGACTGGAAGGATAAAAACTGCCCATTAAATGTTCCAGTTAAGAAAGATAAGTTAATGTTTTTATTTGAAAAATTTGGAATCTCTATTCCCTCCTTTGTCATGCCTCCAATGAACAATCATGGAAACTATGTAACTAGTTTGGGTAATCTTTGTCGATGGCTTGCAACTCAAGCTGAAGATCTTGGAATAGAAATATTTCCTGGATTTCCTGCAAGCGAGATTCTCTATGAAAATGATAAAGTTGTTGGTGTCAGAACAGGTGATATGGGAGTTGGACTAAATGGCGAAGAAAAACCTGGGTTCGAAGCAGGGATTGATATTAAAGCTAAGCACACAATATTTGGTGAGGGATGTAGAGGCCATCTTGGAAAACAACTTATCTCTAAGTTTGAATTAGATAAAGACAAAGATCCACAACATTATGGAATTGGTTTTAAAGAAGTATGGAAAGTTAAAGATGAGGTTCACGAAGAAGGATTAGTAATTCATACCAATGGTTGGCCTAGTGCTAAAAATACTCCCGCAGGCTCTTATTTATATCATGCTGATAATAATGAAGTATATCTTGGTTATGTGGTTCCTCTTGATTATGAAAACCCACATTTAAGTCCTTTTGACGAATTTCAAACTTGGAAAACTCATCCATCGATCAAACCATATTTAGAGGGTGGTGAAAGATTAACCTATGGTGCAAGAGCATTAATTAAGGGTGGAATTCAATCATTGCCTAGTATGGAATTCCCTGGTGGAGTATTGGTCGGTGATAATGCTGGGACACTTAACTTTTCAAAAATTAAAGGCTCTCATACCGCAATGAAATCTGGCATGCTCGCCGCAGAAGCAATTTTTAATAATCTTGAATCTGAAAATGCCCTCTACTTTGATGAAATGGTTGCAAATAGTTGGATACATACAGAGCTTTATAAATCTAGGAACTTTGGTCCAATGTTTCATAAATTTGGAGCGTTGATTGGAGCAGCTTTCAATGCTATTGATCAACTTATTTTTAGAGGTAATTTACCTTTTACCTTGCACCACACAACACCAGATTATGCTTGCTTGAAACCTGCAGCTGAGATGCCAGTGATAGAGTATCCAAAACCAGATGGAAAAATTAGCTTTGATAAATTAAGCAGTGTTTTTCTTTCTAATACCTATCATGAAGAAGATCAACCTTGTCATTTAACATTAAAAGATTCTTCTATTCCTATTTTACAAAATCTTCCAATGTATGCAGAGCCAGCTCAAAGATATTGTCCTGCCGGTGTTTATGAGGTTGTTGAAAAAGATTCAGGCCCAGAATTTGTGATTAATGGACAAAACTGTGTGCATTGCAAAACGTGCGATATTAAAGACCCATCACAGAATATAACCTGGGTCACACCTGAGGGAACTGGCGGCCCAAATTATCCAAATATGTAATGAACAATTTCAAATTAATTGCATTTATAGTTCTACTCGCTGGTTGTTCATCTGAATCCTCGCAAATTAAGTTTGAGTCGCTGCTTGATTCTGAGTGGTCTAAAATTGTTAATGACAACCCTGTTTATGCTTCAAGCATGGGTGATCTCAGTCGAAATACTGAATGGTCTGATACATCAGTCGAAAATATTTACACAGAGCATCAACATCAATTAGGTGTCCTTAATCTATTAGATGGTCTAGATGCAAGTGATTTCACCGAAGATAATAAAGTGAATTACTTATTGTTCAAACAACAGTATGAGAATTCTATAGAATCTCATACCTATAAAACCTTTTTAATTCCATTTAGTCATAGAGGCGGCATTCAGCTGCAGCACGAAACTACTAGCATAGTACCCCTCAGAAATAAGCAACACTACTTAGATTGGATAGAAAGAATTTCAAAGATAGATGTATTAGTAGATGCGGCAATTGAAAAAGCAAAAATAGGTATAGCTGAGGAAATCGTCCCTCCGAGATTTCTCATGCAAAAAGTTTATAAACAAATAGAGCTTCAAGCTTTTATAGAGCCAAAGGATAGCCCTTTTTATAGAGTCTTTCTTGAGATGGATAGATCTATAGATAGTCTAGAGACCAAAGAGATTCAGAAAAAAGCTCTTACTGTTATTAAATCAAATGTTATTCCAGCTTATATAAAACTTCATAGATTTTTTAAGGATGAGTATCTTCCAGCCTGCAGGACATCTATTGGTATTAAAGAAATTAAAAATGGTAAAGAATACTATGAATTTTTAGCAAGAAAATTTACAACCACAAATCTAACTCCTCAAGAGATACATGAAATTGGATTAACTGAAGTGGCAAGAATAAGAGATGAAATGGATGCCATTATTAAAGAGGTTAAATGGGATGGAACGTTTAAATCTTTTCTAGATGACTTACGCACCAATCCTAAGTTCTACTATGAGACTTCTGAAGAGCTTTTTGAGTCATATCTAGCAACCTCAAAAAGAATTGATCCAGAGCTAGTCAAACTTTTTAAAGTGCTGCCATCTATGCCATATGGTTTAAAACCCATTCCAATGGAAAGTGCACCCGATACAACAACAGCCTATTATCAGAGACCGGCTGCTGATGGATCTCGAGCAGGGTATTATTATGTCAATTTATACCGGCCTGAAGTTAGACCAAAATATGAAATAGAAGTTTTAAGCGTTCATGAGGCAATGCCTGGTCATCATTTGCAGATAGCACTAGCAATGGAGTTAGATCTACCAAACTTTAGAAAATATGGAGGCATCACTGCCTTTGTTGAAGGTTGGGGGCTATACAGTGAAAGGCTTGGTTATGATCTTGGGTTATACAAGGATCCTTATTCCAAATTTGGGCAATTGACCTATGATATGTGGAGAGCAATTAGACTTGTTGTAGATACAGGAATGCACTACTTTGATTGGAGCAGACAAGATGCTATTAATTATTTTTTAGATAATTCTGCAAAAACTAAACAGGATGTTATGAATGAAGTAGACAGGTACATTAATTGGCCTGGACAAGCATTGGCATATAAAATTGGCCAATTAAAGATACTTGAACTTAGAGCAAAAGCTGAATCTCAATTAGGTGAAGATTTTGATATCAAAGACTTTCATCATGAAGTGCTAAAAAGAGGCGCCCTACCACTAGATATCCTAGAAGAATATATTAATCAGTGGATTGAGCAAGAATTAAATTAGTCTTTCATCTCACCCAACGCAAATAAGCAATCGAAGCTTTGAAGAGTTAATAATTCTTTTGAATTATTGTCTTGCTTGAGAGCTATATCTATTAGTGAGTAGTAGACAGAGCGAGAGATAAAGCCCTCTAAATTATTTCTTACATGAACAAAGGGAATATGCTCATCGCCTATTTTCTTAAGTTCTAGTTTATGATCTTTATCAAGGGGTATGGATAAATCTAAATTTGTTTTTAGGATAATATTTTTATTATCTGAATCAACCTCATAATCAATTATCTTGTAAGGAGCTAAATCTACTTTTACAGGTACTTTTTCAACAGGTGTAACCAAATAATATTTACCATCTTCGAGTTTTAAAATTCTTGAAAATAAAATCTTTAATTTATCCCTGCCAATAATCGAACCTTGATAAAACCAATTGCCCTCCCTATCAATTTTCATCTCTACACCCTCACACAAATCTGGGTTCCAAAGATGCACAGGAGGATATTTCTCCTCAATTGAGTTAACAGAGTTCAATAAATCAGCGAAGTCCATATAAAGCTTGAAGCAAAAAAAATAATCCTAATCCAGCAATAAATGCTGAAGAAGCAAATTGGATATTATCAGAATGCTTATTAAAAATATCACCCATTGAGTGATGAGTTAATGCATAGCTGACGAAGGAAAACCATGCCGCAGTAGTTAGTGGAAAATAGAATAAATAGATTAAAGACATCAATGTATTTGAATCAAGATTTATAAAAGAGAACAAGGAAACAGTAAACAGAAATGCTTTCACATTTAATAAATTAGTTACCAAGCCAATAACAAAAGGATTTTTGAATAAGACCTTTGACTCATCTGGCTTAGATGACTTTTTTGAAATAAAAAAGCTGAGTCCAAGATATAGCAAATATAATGCCCCAATGCATTTAATAAAAAATTTAGCTTCCTCAGAGCTATAAATCAATAATGAGATTCCAGAAATGGCAAAAAAACAGTGAATAAATATACCAAAACCAATGCCTAGGGCGGTAAGAATTCCCTGAGTTCTGCCTTTAACTAATGATTGATGAAAAATAATGGCAGTATCTGGACCAGGTGACATTACAGCTAACAAATGAGCTAAGGCTGCCGAAAAAAACATCATGATGAAATAATCTCAGGTTCTATTTCTAATTTTATTTTAAATTTTTTAAATATCTTTGATTTAATTTGATTGAGAACAGAGATAACTTCATCAAATGAAGCTTCACCATTGTTAATAAGTACAAGAGAATGATTCTCATATAAACGTAAAGTATCAGGAATGTTTAATTCAGGCTCAATTAATTCTATAAGTCTGGCTGAGCTGAGTTTGGTGTATCCATCTACCTGATCCCACCTATGACCAGCTAAGAATTCATTATCTAAATCTTGAGATCTCACTATGGGATTTTTAAAAATACTTCCAACATTAGGTTCTATCTTAGGATCAGGCAACTTAGAATTTCGAATATTTTTTACTGAATCAGAAAGCATTCTTGGAGTTAAAGAAGTAAAATCTATTGAGTGATCATTTAAAAATTTATTTAATGATGGGTAGCTTAGGTTGGGTGAGAAAGATTTATCAAATACAAAATTAATTTTCAAAATAATAAAATCTTTTAATTTAAATATTGACTCCCTATATTTGAACTGACATTGATGATTATTCAAGGTTTCAAGTTTTTTTGTTGTTAAATTAAAACATTCAACACTATAAATAAAAGAGCTAATTTCAACCCCATAAGCGCCAATATTTTGCACAGGTGCAGCCCCAACCGATCCAGGAATATGGGTCAGATTTTCTATGCCATAAAGTTTATTAATTAAACAATATTCAATTAGGTCAGCCCAATCAACACCAGCGCCGACTGAAATACAATCATCACGAATTTCTATACCTTTCAAGTGAACCGCAATAACAGTTCCATTAAAATAATCACCTAAGATCACATTGGTACCAGCACCAAGTATTAATATTTCTTCGTCTCCTAACTTTTCTAGTACAGACAAATCATCAAGTGTATTGATGTTAATTAGGTTTTTTGCATTTGCCTGCAGACCCAAAGAATTAGATAGCATCATCAATCATTCTTCTTAGCAAAGATTATTGCTGCTTCTAAGTCTTCTGGAGTATCAATGCCTATTGGCGCTTCGCATTTAAATTCTTTAACAAAAATATTGAAACCATTATCTAAAAAACGTAATTGCTCTAATTTTTCTGACTGCTCATTTGCAGTTGGTTTTAATGTGCTTAAATGCTGAAGAGTTTCATTGGTATAAGCATAGATGCCTAAATGCTTTAGATAATTTTTATACTCTGCAGTAAATGAGTTAGGGATTATAGCGCGTGAAAAATACATGGCTTTTTTTGAGAGTGATCTGACAACTTTCACTTCATGAGGGCTACTGAAATCCATTGAATCTGAGAACTTAATACAAGCAGTGGATATGGGCGTATCAGTGCTTAGCATCAGGGGTAATTGATTGATAATTTGCACAGGCATAAAAGGTTCATCACCTTGAAGATTTAGAATTGGAATGTCTGGAGATAAATCGAGTATTTTTGCAGCTTCAGCAACTCTATCCATGCCGGAGATATGCTTCGATGAAGTCATTACAACATTTGCACCATGTGACTCACAATGATCCTTAATCTCATCACTATCAGTTGCAATATATACATTAGAAGCATTAGACGAATTAGCCAAATCTATAATCCGAGAAATTACTGAGCGGCCGTTGATCATGGCCAATGGTTTGTTGGGCAAACGAGTTGAACCAGATCTAGCTGGAACAATAATAACGAAAGAATTAGTCATTAAGAGAAAAAATTCTATCCTCTAACATCCTGGGTATGTCATCCTCTATTGGATAGCCAATGTTACATTTATCACATTCAAGATGCTCTCCCATGTCAATCAATTTTGATTTGCATTTTATGCATCCCATAATATTTAGAATATCCTTATCTATCATTTAATTTCTCCTCGAGCTTATCAATGAATTGGGATTCTATTTTAGACTCAATGCTAAGATACCAAATCTTTGAATTTTTAAAATGTTTGCATTTTGCTGCATCTTTTTCGGTCATTAATATGGGTAAATGATCAAGGTAATATAAGTCCCTTTTATTATATTTATGATGATCAGGAAATGGGTTTTTATCGAACTCAAAACCCAGCCTTAACAATAAATCAAAAAACCTATTCGGATTTCCCACTCCTGCAATCGCATGAACTTGATTGTGCATAGGCCATTTATCAACTGAATATTCTTTACCTGAATTTAAGTGAATGAACTTAGCTGGACTGAGGGTCATTAAAATTTCATCTCCTTCTGTTGGGCCACCATTGTTAACAATAAAATCAACTTCAGACAATCTCGACTTAGGTTCCCTAAGAGGACCTGCAGGGAAAGCCAAGCCATTGCCCAGCCTTCTAGCTCCATCAATTACCGCAATTTCAATATCTCTACCCATTGCGTAATGTTGTAAGCCATCATCAGAAATAACCACATCTACATCATGTTTTTCTTGCAGTTTTCTTGCTGCCCTTGATCTATTTTTATCAATAAAAAATGGTATGTTTAATTTGGCTAAAATTTGAGCTTCATCTCCCGTTTGCTTATATGTAGTTTCAGAGGTTACCTCAAGCGTCCCAGAGTACTTGCCACCATATCCTCTACTTACTAGCCCAGGTTTAAAACCGCGTTTTGCTAGTTCACTTGCAATGAATTTAACCAAAGGTGTTTTACCAGTTCCGCCCATAGAAATATTGCCGACAACAATAATAGGTTTGGGAGAGTTCCAAACTTTTTTAGGGTTATTGATATAAGAATTTCTACGTGCCTTAACCAATGAAGAAAATAAAAAAGTAAGAGGTGCCAAAATATATAGCCAAAAACTTTTGTTATACCAAGCATCAATTAAATAGCCTTGCTGGGTTGGCTCTTCGGTAAATGTTGGAAGGAATTCCTGGCTAATAGCTTTTCTTGATGGCTTTTTAGAATCTCCAGAATCATTAAATTTATTTTGATATAAGCTCTTATAAATACCCTCTTGCCCTAATAACTCGTCATGGGTTCCAGACTCAGCAACCGAACCATTGTCTAAAACTAAAATTTTGTCTGCATTTTCAATAGTTGAAAGTCTATGAGCAATAACAATGGTTGTTCTATTATTTATTAATTGCTCTATTGCTTCCTGAACAATTAACTCAGATTCATTATCTAATGCTGAAGTAGCCTCATCTAAAATAATAATTGGTGAATCTTTATAGAAAGCTCTAGCTATTGCTAATCTTTGTCGTTGCCCACCAGATAGCAAGACGCCATCATCACCTATTTCAGATTTAAAGCCTTCTGGTAGCCTTGAAATAAAGTCATTACAGCCAGATATTTTAGCTGCTTCTTTTAATTTTGCTTGATCGATATCGCTATCACCGTATGCAATATTTTTTTCAATGGTGTCATTAAATAATGTTGGAGATTGATTGACTATTGAAATGGATTTTCGAAGATGAGAGAGTTGGTAATCTAATATACTGACATCGTCAACTGAGATTTCTCCTGTAAAATCAGAATAAAATCTTGAAATTAAATTAGCAATGGTCGATTTACCTGAGCCAGATTTACCAACAATGGCAACTGTTTCATTTTTAGTAATTGAGAAATTTAAATTAGTAAGGACAGGTTCATTTGAGTTATATGCGAAAGACACATCGGAAAACTTAATATTGCCTAAAATTTCTGAGTCTAATTCGCCTATATCCTCTTCTTCTTTTGTGTCTAATTGATCAAAAATTTCTACAGCTGCCGCTAAGCCTTTTTGAATAACAGCGTTAATATTTGAAAGTTGCCTGATTGGTTTTGCCATTAATCCAGCTGCAGTTATAAAAGCAACAAAGTCCTCTGCACTTAGCTCTATACCAAGCTGTGAGCCTAATGCAAAATAGGCAACAATAGATAATGAAACTGAAACCAATAACTGAATAATTGGGGTTGCCAAATTGCTGGTTGCTTCAAGTTTTAAATTTTGATTTTTATTTGATGCATTGGCGACAAAGAATCTATCTTTTTCATATTTTTCAGCATTAAATGACTTAATTTCCAAATTTCCATCAACTGCTTCAGAAGCAAGATGGGTTACATCTCCCATAGCTGTTTGAATTGTTTTGGCTAACTTTCTTAACCTTCTACCAGCTACATATACAATTAGTGCTATAAATGGAGTGGTGATTAATAAGAGCAGAGTTAACTTCCAGTTCAAAGTAAGCATATAAGCTAGCAATCCTAAAAGAAGAAATCCCTCTCTTACGAGAGTTTTAATAGCATTTGAAGCAGCGCCTGAAACTTGGGTGGTGGTAAAAGTGATTCTATTGATCAGTTGGCCTGATTGATTTTGATCAAAGAAATTCTTAGGAAGGTTAATAAGTTTTGAGAATAATTCAGATCTCAGGTCATGAACAATACCGAATCCTACTCTTGACATAAAATAATTTCCAATAAAGAAACCAGCGCCCCTTCCCATTGCAATAAATATTAATGCTAGGACAAGATATATGCTGAAATCATCTTGATCAGAATTGATATATTCAATAATTCTTCTAATCCACTCAACTGCAGCAATGTCTGCGGATGCAAAAAGAATGAAACCAAAGATACTTAGAATAAATGAAAATTTAAATCTGAAGGTATACGAAAATAGTCTCTTTAACGGATTCATAACTAATCAGTATAAGTTTTAATCTGTATGTTTTGAAATCCCAGCTGTTGAAGACCATCCATTAGGGTTATGACCCATTGATGATAGGCCTTGCTCTCTATAGACAAGATCACAACCTCTGATCTAGAAAATGTTGCAGCAACTCCAGCCATCAATTTATCAATCTCTGTCACAGAGAATTCTTGATTATTAATTATCAACACTCCGGATTCTAATAAAATAATATTTTGAGAGTTATTAGATAGTGCGGATGCAAAGGATTCAGATTTAGGAAGATCTAGAGTTAAATATTGATTGGTTTCTATTTTGGAGGTAACAACAAAAAAAATCACAAGCAGAAAAACAATATCAATCAGTGGTGTAATTTCAATCGAAATAGCTCTTTCTTTATTATTATAAAATTTCATTTTTTATATAGAAAATCTAAAAAAATCGACGTATTAGCTTGTAAAACTGACATCAAAATTACTGTTTTTTGCTCAAAATATCTATAAAAAACTATAGCTGGCACAGCAATGATTAATCCAAAAGCAGTTGTGATTAAGGCTTCTGAAATTCCCGCTGCAAGTAAATCAGTATTTGCAGAGCCATTGACATCAATGTTACTAAAAACAGTAATCATTCCAACAACAGTTCCTAAAAGCCCAAGTAAGGGACTAATGCTTGCTATCGTACTTAGCATGGATAAATTTCGTTCAAGGAGTAATTTAATTTCTGATGCTTTTTCTTCAGCCTTTGTCTCAACAAATTCTCTTGAATGCAATCGATATTGATAGCAATGTTGGAGCAAATCACCTAGTTGTGATGTAGCTGCAATTTCTTGTTGATTTTGAGTGTGAAAAGAGTCTTTCTTGATTAAATTTTGTGCTTGCCTCAATAATCCTTTTGGAGCAACTAATCTCCTCTGCAAAAACCAAAGTCTCTCAAGTACTATTGAGATGAGCAATATAGAACAAACAAGCAAAGGCCAGATGAACCATCCACCAGATATTAATAAATTATTCATTTTACGTTGACTTCAAGTCTCCATTCTCAATACGAAACACCGTATCAAGTTTACCAGCATAATTTAAATCATGAGTTGCAACTACAATACCTATATTATGATTTTGAGCTAATTTAATAGTTAAGTTTTGAATCACCTCAGCATTTTCTTGATCTAGGTTGCCTGTTGGCTCGTCCATCAATACAAACTTCGGTTCGTGAACAACAGCTCTTGCAATAGCAACACGTTGTCGCTCACCTCCAGAAAGCATATATGGGTACTTATCTTGCAATGAAGCAATTCCAAGCTCGTCAAGAATCCGAATAATTTGTTGTGAATTCTCATTAACGTTTTTGTTATTAGCAATCTTAAAAACTAAATTACAGTTCTCAAATACTGTTAAATCATCTAATAAATAATGGAATTGATATGCATAACCGAATAAATCACCTCTCATTAAATTAAAATTTTTAGCATTATTGGATGATAGATTGATGTCGTTAAATAAAATATTGCCATGATCAGGCGTTTCCAATCCAGCAAGAATTTGCAAAAGGGTTGTTTTGCCACTTCCAGAAGAGCCAATCACACCAATTAAATCGCCCTCAGAGATGGAAATTGAGATGTTTGATAAAACCTCAGTTTGATGATCTCCTGACTGATAACTTTTAACAATATTTGATGCTGTTAATTTATTCATGGCGCAAAATGGTTACAGGTTTCAACTTAGCTGCTCTAGCTGCTGGAAAATATGAAAATATTAAACTCATTGCAAGGACAGAAAGGCATATATATATAAGTTGAGTTAATCTAAATTCATATGGAAAATAATTTATAAAGTAACTATCCATCAAGCTTCTGTTACTAAAATTTTCAATAATATTGATGAGTTGATCTATGTTAGGAGTTACTAGAATTCCTATTAATAAACCAATAAAAGTCCCTAAAAATCCAATAATCAAACCAAGGTTTAAAAAAATAAATGTAAGTTGAAGCTTTGAACAACCCATAGTCTTTAAAATAGCAATTTCTTTTTCCTTGGTTTTAACTGTCATAACTATGGTAGAAAGGATGTTAAAGGCGGCCACTGTGATAATTAAAAATAACATAAGGCTAATTAATCTTTTTTCTAATTTAATAGCTTGAAATAATGTTCCATGGGTCTGTTGCCAAGAAGTAAAATAATAATGATCTTCGTTAAAAAATGGTTGAGCCAGCAAATTAAAACCGATTGAATTAGCCTTAAATAAATCATTTGTTTTAACCCTGATACCTTCTGTAGCATTTTTTGGAAGGTTCAAAATATTAGCTGCTAGATCATGATGAATTAAAACAAGTGATTGGTCTAATTCAGCTTTGAGTTCAAATATACCAACAATATCTAAAGATATAGTTCTTGGAAAAGTGCCTAAAATTGAAGAGCGCAAGTTGGTTGTTGTGATATTAACCTTATCGCCAATTTCTACCCCTAAGTACCTAGCTAACCAAGAACCTATAACCACTCCTTTTTTTGAAGACAGATTATCAAGCGATCCACTAGCCATATATTGTGGAAGAATAGACATAGAGTACTCTAGTTGAGGTTTAATTCCTGTAACAAAAACACCCCTTGATCTATTTTTAGCGCTCATTAACCCCTGAGTTTCAATGTAAGGACTCGCGTTAATTACATCATCTGCAATGGTTAATTGAGAAATTATTTCATCATAATTATTCAAGGTTTCATTTGAGCGAATTATTAATTGAGGAACTACACCTAAAACTCTGGTTTGCAATTCTTTCTCAAAACCATTCATAACGGATAAGACAATAACTAAAGCGGCAACACCGAGTGAAAGACCTGCAATAGCCATCAAAGAAGTGAAGGATGCAAATGCACCCTTCTTTGAACGGAAATACTTGTAGCCCAAGTAAATAGGCAATGAGCTCATGACACTTAGGTTATCTGCTTGAGAACCTTTTCAATATCACCCTTATATGGAGGACGGATTGCAGATAATAACTTGTCGAATCTCGATCCTATTTGCTTGTAAACAGCTTTTGCATTACTAAAAGTCTTGAAGCCTTCTTCACCATGATAGCTACCTATTCCAGATGGTCCCACACCACCAAAAGGCAGATCTTCTTGCTGAATGTGCCCTAATACATCGTTAACTGTGACGCCGCCCGATGAGGTTCTTGTAAGAACATGGTCTTCTTCATTTTTATTAGATCCAAAATAATATAAACCCAATGGCTTATCATTTTTATTTACATATGAAATAGTTTCATCAATCTCGGTGAATTCTTTTATAGGCAATAAAGGACCAAAGATTTCTTCTTTCATAATTTCCATATCATCAGTTGGATTCATAACAAGCGTGGGAGGGATTTTAAATGCTTCTTGTTGTGAAAAGTCCTCATTGGCTGGGTTGATCTCATCAATCTGCGCACCTTTTTCTTTTGCATCATTTAACAAACCCTGTAATCGATCAAAATGTTTTTGATTAACAATAGATGTGTAGTCATCGTTATGCTTTAAATCAGGATAAAAATCCGCTACAGCATCTTTCATACCAGAAACAAGCTCATCTTTTTTATCTGAATGAACCATCACATAATCTGGAGCTAAACATATTTGACCAGCGTTCATTGTTTTGCCCAGCATTATTCTTTTAGCTGCTATAACACTATCAGCAGTGTTACTTACAATAACGGGAGATTTGCCACCAAGCTCTAAAGTTACTGGAACTAAATTTTCTGAAGCTGCTTTCATAATATGCTTTGCAACAGCGCCGCTGCCTGTATACAAAAGATGATCAAATTTTTGTTGAGTGAATGTCGCGCCAACA
>JAOMBK010000014.1 GCA_028344535.1 Pseudomonadota bacterium
TTTGTATGTCTAATCCATACTCTTTTGGAAACAGCCAATCTGAATCAAAAGATGCAATGAGTAATTTAGCTTTTATGCTTTGGAGACATTTCACTAAATCATCATCAAAATCTTTTGCTGGATCAAAGCTATCCATGGCTTTGGTCATAAGGATATAGCTGTTTGCATCAAAGGTTTTAGAAAATTGCTCGCCTTTATATTGCAGATAATTTTCCACTTCATAGTTTACGTCTGCATCCATTTTATTTTCTGGATCTTGCAACTTTCTTCCAAACCGTTTGCTCATATTAGATTCGGACAAATAAGTTATATGACCGAGCATCCTTGCAGCTTTTAATCCATTTTTAGGCAATTCACCCTTGGTTAAATAATCACCATTATGGAAATGCTCATCTTTTCTAATTATTTCTCTGGCCACTTCATTTAAGGCAATATTTTGCGTACTGATTTTTGATGAAGCAGCAATAATTGCAGCTTTTTTAATTCTTTCGGGATATGAAATTGCCCACTGCAGCGCCTGCATTCCACCCAAACTTCCTCCGGCCACCATCTCCCAGCAATTAATTCCCAAATGATCAGCTAATAATTTTTGAGTTTCAACCCAATCACTGACGGACACTTCAGGAAAGTTTGCGCCATAAGGTTGGCCCGATTCAGTTGCAATAGTGGTTGGTCCAGATGAGCCATGACAGCCGCCTATATTGTTAAGGGAAACTACAAAAAATTTTGTTGTATCAATTGTTTTACCATCTCCGATTATTTCATCCCACCATCCAGATTTTGTTTCTCCATCACTTATGCCGGCAGCGTGATGATTACCAGAGAAGGCATGGCAGACTAAGACAGCATTAGTCTTATCTGAGTTAAGCTCTCCATAGGTTTCTATCATTAATTCAAAGCCTAAAAGGACTTGCCCAGATTCAAGAGTCAAAGAGTCTCCAAAAGATATTTTTTTAGAAACTATTTTCATAGCAAAGAACGAATAATTTGAATGAACGAAGTATTAATTAGATTGAGCAACAGTAAACCAATAATAGGAGTAAAATCTAAGCCGCCCATTGGGGGTAGAAATTTCCTAATAGGACTCAAAATACCTGCAGAAATTTCTTCAATAACTTGTAATAAGGGATGGCTATTTCCAGGCGCTATCCAACTTAGAACAACTGAACCGATGACGCAATAAAACAATATTCTAAACCCAGAATTTAAAATATCTACAACAGATAGATAGAAGAGGGTTAGGGTTTCATAACCAGATGAGTAAGCAAGATAAAAAGAAGTAAATTTAAGCACTAGGGCAAAAGCAATTGCAGCAAATAGAGGCGGCAAAAAGAAGAAAAGATTTTTTGAGATTGGTTCTAGATATGTCGCAAATATTTTAACTATTGGATTGAAGTAATTAACTCGAAACAGTCGAAACACCGAAAGGATTACAAAAGCATAGCTAGCGAAACCCAAAATTACTGCTACTGCGCTAGTCATATTTTCTAAAGTATTGGCTATTATTTTTCATTACTAATCTCAATGGATCTATCCTCAGCAGCTCGAAAAGCATCTTGAAAAATCTTATCAAGGTTATTTTTTTCAAGAGATTCCAAACCAGCCTGGGTTGTTCCTCCTGGAGATTTTATCTTATTAATTAAGTTTTCAAAATTCTGTTCTTGAGAAAATGAGTCACCTAAACTGCTAACAAAGTCTTGAAACATTGATTTTATAGTTACTTGATCGGTGGATGCTATTTTTTCTAGCTCCAGAAGATAGGTATTAAGCACCTGAAAAAGAAAAGCTTGGCCACTTCCAATGATGCTGGTAAATCTATGCATTTCATCTTCACTTTTGAGTGCTAAAACATGGCCAACTTCATTAAATAATTCGCTAGCAGCCTTGAATGCAGTTGAGCTTTGATCTTTGGCATAGAGAGCTGTTACACCTTTTTCAAAAGCACATGCCGTATTTGGCATTGCACGAATTATGGCATCGGGTTGAGAATACTTTTCTATACTAATTCCTGCAACCACACTTAATATGACTGCTTTGGGCACCATCTCAAAAATATTCTGTTCAGCACTCAAAGCATCCTTCGGTTTTACCGCCAACACAACTAAATCAAAATCTATCGAAGCTAAGTTTTCTAATTCAATTATTTGTAAATTCTGAGCTCTTAGTGATTCAACTCTTTGCTCATTTCTTTCGATACATGCAATGTCAGAAGATGAAATGCCGCTTTTTAATAGCCCATCAATGATTGCTTGGGAAATATTGCCACATCCAAGAAAACAAATTTTCATGATCTTTTGCCCAACAAACTTTCGCCAATTCTTAGAATTGTTGAGCCTGTCAAAATAGATTCCTCAAAGTCGCTCGATGTTCCTAGAGACAAGTGAGTGCAACCAGGAAGTTCAGATAATATTGATTTTTGTAGGTCCATTATTTTGTTCATGGTATCTATTTTAGCGTTTTTAGAAGCGTTAATCTTAGGCATAAACATTAAGCCCTCAAGTATTAAGTTTGGGTAATGAGCATTTAGTTCATTGGTAAAATCAACTGCTTCTTCTGGAAGAATTCCAGACTTAGAGTCTTCTCTATCAATATTAACCTGCACCAGCGCATGAATTTTTTTGCCTTCAGTTTCTAATGCATCATTTAGTTTCCTAGCAACTTTCTCTCTGTCTATTGAGTGCACCCAATTAGCATGTTTCGCAATTAAGTTCACTTTATTAGATTGGATAGGACCTATAAAATGCCAAACAATATCTTTAGGGCATGCTGAAGATTTTTCAGCTAACTCTTGTGCATAATTTTCTCCAAAATTATTTATCCCAAGCGCGTAGGCTTCATTGATAACATCCATAGGCTGTAACTTGGAAACAGCGACAAGTCTTATTCCCTCTTCAGATCGTTGAGCTTGATGGCAAGCTGCTTGAATCTTGCACGAGATTTCTGAGAGCCTTTCTGCTATACCTTTGTGCATTTCTTGTAGATAAGAGGCTGCCTGCCATTTTTAATGAGTAGCTCTCTGGCATTATTAACTTCAGATTTATTTAAATACGGGCCCGACATCACTCTGAATAATGGTTTGTCAGGTTGTTTGGAGCTAAATGTCTTTTCAACATATGATTCTAAGCCCAAAGACAGTAGAGAACTAAGTTGCTCCTGCGCATAAACTCTTTTCCCATAGGATTCAATTTGGATTAGGTACTCGCAGTCTTCTTCGACAACTATGCCTTCAAGCTCAATTAGCACAGTATCTTTCGCTAACTCTACAGGATATAAAAATTCTATTGTTGGATTGCTAACATCACCTCTTATTTTCACAACATTAGTCTGCAGGATTTGATTTGATGCAAATAAAAGAAGGGCGCTTACAGCAGCGATGACAAACAAGTGTTTTATCTTTAGCGGTTGATTGAGCTCTCTTTTTGCGCGCAAAGAAGTCTTAACTCTTCTTGTCTTTGACTTATTTATGGGGTGTTTTTTAGCAAAATCCTTCACATTAATTACATACTATCTAAAGGTTCAATGCCTAACAATTCTAAAGATGAAGCTATTACAGATTTAACAATTATTAAAGCTCTCATAATATTATTCTGCTCCAATTTCTTTGCATTAAGAATATTTACGTTGTTATAAAATTGATGAAAGCTTTGCGAGATATCTCTTAGATAATAAACAATAAGATGTGGTTGAAGGTTTTCTCCTGAACTTTTAATAACAAATTGAGCATTTAAAGCCATCTGCAATAGCTCATCGCAACCATCGAAATCAGAATCATCGAATTTGCTTGGTAAGGCCATGCCTAGCTCAAGATATTTCTTCTCTACAGAGCAAATTCTGGCATGTGCATATTGGACATAATAATAAAGATTATCTTTAGAATTAGATCTAGCAACTCCAATATCAAAATCTAGGTGTTGATCTGCTTGTTTGGATAAATAATAGAATCTTGATGCATCAGGCCCAATATCATCAATTAACTGTTTTAGTGTATAAAAATTTCCACTTCGAGTAGACATTTTAACTTTAGAGCCATTTTCAAAGAGGTTAGCAAATTGAACAAGCTGAACCTGCATCTGTTTTTTGCTGTAACCCATGGCCTCAATGGTTGCTTCAATTCTTTTAATATAACCATGATGATCTGAACCCCAAACATTTATAATGGTGTCAAATCCTCTGTCTAATTTGTTTCTATGATAAGCCAAATCTGCTGATAGATAGGTGCCCCTTCCATCTTCTCGGATAATGACACGATCTTTATCATCACCAAATTTGGTGGACTCTAGCCAAACAGCACCATTCTTTTCATAGGCATGCTCTTTTTTAACTTGATCGAGCGCTTGAAAAATTTCTGATTTTTTATCTTCAAGTTCTCCGAGTGAAGATTCAAAAAACCAATTATCAAAAATCACTTTAAATTGAGTTAAATCCTCTTTGATAGATTTAATTACATAGTTCAAACCAAAGTCTCTTATTAATGACCAACTATTTGAGTGATTAATTTTTATTCGCTCAATTAATTCATCTATTTTTTCTTCGTCGTCCTTTGGAAGATTGGTTATTAATTTTTCTTTATCTGATTCGGTTAATGCTTGATCTATCTCTGCGCCTCTAGCAATCTCTAATATATAGGACCCTTTGTATGCAGACTTTGGAAAAGCCTTCTCATCAAAGCATTCAAATTTTCTTAAAAAAATACTGCATGCCAAAATGTCAATTTGCCTACCAGCATCATTAACATAATATTCTCTAGATACTTCATGGCCTAGTCGCTGTAAGATTCGGCCAATGGCGTCTCCATAGGCAGCGCCGCGACCATGACCCACATGCAATGGACCGGTTGGGTTGGCTGATACAAACTCTATCTGTATTTTTTCTTTGCTAGTATGAGAAGACTCTACAAAAGAATTTGGATTTTTGTCGGCATCATCTAATTGGTTAAAGAATGCTTCTCTGGTTAAAAATATATTGACGAAACCGGGACCTGCTAATTCTACCTTTGCAATCTCAGATTGATTTTCTAGTCTTGTTATTAGAGCTGAAGCTATATCTCGAGGATTTTTCTTTGCAAGATTGGATGCAATTAGACAAAGGTTTGTAGTCCAGTGACCCTTTTGCAGAGAATCTGAAAGTGCTAGCTTGTGTTTATGCAATAACGTTTTCTTTTGGTCGGGGTCAAAAAACAGATCATTATCAATAAAATCATTCAGCGAAGATAAAATTTGATTATACAAAGTTTAAACGCGCCCCGAATATTCACCAGATCTTGTGTCTACTTTGATTCTTTCCCCTTCTTCAACGAACAAAGGAACCTGGATGGTGACACCAGTTTCTAGCTCAGCAGGTTTTGTGGTACCAGACACAGTGTCTCCTTTGATCCCTGGATCTGATTTCGCAATGCTTAATTCAACAAATGGAGGCGCTTCAACTGAAATGGGCTCATCATTCCAAATAACAACCTCACAATTTTCCTGGCCAATAATCCATTTCTTTGCATCTCCCACAACATCTTGATTAATTCCAATCTGCTCAAAGGTCGAAGAATTCATAAAATGCCATTGTTCTCCATCTGAATATAGATAACTCATTTCCACCGTCATTACATCTGCTTCTTCTACAGATTCACCTGATTTATACGTTTTATCTACAACTTTGCCCGTGATTAAGTTTCTAAACTTTACCCTCATAACTGCCTGCCCTTTTCCAGGCTTATGAAACTCATGCTCTAAAATTGAACAGGGCTGATCATTAATAATAATTTTCAGACCGTTTCTAAATTGGCTTGTTGATATTTTCATAGTGTGATTTACTCTCTTATTGTATTTAAAAGGGGCCTTTGCAATGTATAAATTTTTATTATCTACTATTTTTCTGTCTATCCTAGTCCTTTCCTCTTGCTCAAACGAGCAACCAAATGCCCTAACTGAATCCGATGTAGAAGCATTTCTTCAAAGAGTTGAGCTCGAAGATAAAACCCTTGGTCCTATTGTAAGCTCCGCCTATTGGATAGGAGCTAATTTTATCACTTATGATTCGCAGAAAATAGTTGCAGACTATGGCAAAAGATATCAATTGCTTGCATTAGAGCGAGCGCGAATGGCTTCTTCCTTTGATAGCGTAGAGGTTTCTAAGGAAAATCGAAGAAAACTCAATCTTATTAAAAGCTCATTTGTCATGCCATCACCTTTAAATGAGGAGTTGGCTGGAGAAATCTCTGCAATAAGCGCCGAATTAGATGCCATGTATGGAACCGGGAAACATTGTTTTTCAAATGATGATTGCTACGATTTAGAGGCATTTGAGAGCATTATTGATAATTCCAGAGATCCTGCTGAACTTTTAAAGGCATGGGAGGGCTGGAGAAATATTGGCAAGCCCATGAAAGATATGTATTTAAGAATGGTAGAAATTGGGAATCAGGGCGCTAATGATCTAGGTTACGACGGTTTGACCGATCTATGGTTTAGTCAGTATGACATGCCAGCAGATGAGTTTTTAGATGAAACCGACAGAGTATGGGATGAACTCAAACCACTTTATGATGCCTTGCATTGCCATGTCCGTGACGAGCTATCAAATTATTATGGTGAAGATATTGTAGGCAAAACTGGTAATTTGCCTGCCCATGTCCTTGGGAATATGTGGGGGCAATCTTGGTCCAATATTTATGATCTTGTTTATACACCCGAAAGTAACCCATCTGCTTCAGAAATAAATTTAACCAATATACTTATTGAAAAAGATATTGATGAAATCGAAATGGTAAAGATTGCTGAAAGCTTTTTTATCTCCCTTGGATTTGAGCCGTTGTCTGATACCTTTTGGGAAAGATCATTATTTATAAAGCCCCAAGATCGAAATGTTGTGTGTCATGCATCTGCATGGGATCTTAATTCAGACATAAATGATTTACGGATCAAAATGTGCATTGAAAGAAATGCGGAGGATTTTTCAGTAATCCATCATGAGCTAGGCCATATTTTTTATTATCAAGCCTATAGTGATTTACCGGATATTTTTCAAAGCGGAGCAAATGATGGTTTTCATGAAGCAGTAGGTGATTTATTAACACTGTCAATTACACCAGATTATCTCCAAAAAATTGATATGGTATCTAAAGAGGAGGCCAGACAAGCAAATGCAGATCCAATATCTTTGCTTATGCAGCAAGCGCTTGACGGAGTGGTTTCTGTGCCTTGGACCTTGATGTTAGATAAATGGAGAGCAAAAGTTTTTACAGGTGAGACCAGTCCAGAAGAATTAAATAACTCTTGGTGGGAATTAAGAGAGTTTTATCAGGGCATTGGAGTGCCTCGTGATCGAGATGCTGATGCCTTTGATCCAGGTGCAAAATACCATATCCCCGGCAACACTCCATATACTAGATATTACCTTGCAAAAATCCTTCAATATCAATTTCACGAATCTCTTTGTAATCAAATGGGATTCGAGGGGCCCCTTCATGAATGCTCAATCTATGATAATGAGCTTGCTGGTGAGAAACTCAGAGCCATGCTTGCAATGGGACAAAGTCAAGAGTGGCAAACTGCATTGGAGGCACTTACCGGGACTAGAGAATTAAGTGGAAAATCAATGCTTAACTACTATCAACCACTTAAAGATTGGCTAGATATTAAAAATGCTGAGCGCACATGCGGATGGGAGGGATGATGAAACACTTAACTAACTTAACTATTGCTGCTGGAGTTTTTATTTTTACAAAGCTTTATGCTGATGCAATTTCTTTTAATAGCATTGAACTATCGGGAGTAAACTTGGTGGGTCACCTTTTGGTGATGATCTTTGTAATTCAGTGGATTGCATATGTGCCAGCTTTTATATTTAAGACTGAAAAATTTTATGATTTAACTGGCAGCTTGACATACATAACAGCTATTTTATTTGCTTTGTATTCTACTAACAGCTCTCAAACTTTTGATCTTGGCGGTCTAATTATAGGTGCAGCAATTATTATGTGGGCAGTTAGGCTTGGTTCCTTTTTATTCATGAGAATTCATAGAGATAAAAAAGATGGAAGATTCGACTCTATTAAAACTTCCTTTTCTCAATTCTTTATGACATGGACTTTGCAGGGCATGTGGGTTTTTATATGCTCATCGGCGGCTTTGGTTGCGATTGCCAATCCAATGGGCGTAGTTATAAATATTATATTTATATTAGGAGTTGCTTTGTTTATCTTGGGATTTGCAGTCGAAGTAATAGCTGATAATCAAAAAACTGCATTTAGATCAATTCCAGAGAACAAAGATGCATTTATAAATGAGGGGTTGTGGGCTAGATCTAGACATCCAAATTATTTCGGTGAAATAACCTTATGGACAGGGATTACTGTAATGGGCATATCCACATTCGAGGGCATGAACTATCTAGCAATTTTCTCCCCGATCTTTTCATACCTATTGTTGGTTTATGTAAGTGGTGTGAGAATGTTGGAATACAGAGGGCTGAAGAAATGGGGCCATCTTGACGAATATAAAGATTACAAAAAGAATACCCCCAAGCTCATACCTAAAATCTTTGCTTAATAATTCTTAAGAATATAGCTATATTTTATTTGTTACATTGTGAGGCGATTTTGTACAAAATTAGGTACAATCTCACCATTAAAAAAGTTTGAATAATTTCACTACGCTGTTAGACTAGTGAACCATTTTTCCTAGGGAGAAAAAAATGTTAAAGAAAAGCCTAGTAGTTCTTACTATGCTGACTACGTTCGTAGCGGCTACAGAAATGGAACTAGTATTAGAAGTTGGAAGGGATAACACTGAGCTATCTGCTCAATCTCAAGCAAAAATCGATGCAACTGAATCAGCTACCGATAAGTTAGTCAATGAATTCAAAGTTGTTTCAAAACAAGTAGAAGGTCTAAAACTTTATAACGCTCAAAAAAGAATTCAGATTCAAGCTCAGCTTGATTTAATGGATCAATATGATGAGCAACTTGTTCAGGTTGTTGTCATGCAAAGACAGATACCACCATTGGCCCAAAGAATGCTTGAAGGTTTAGAGAAGTATGTAAATCTTGATACCCCATTTCATATTGAAGAAAGAAAGCAAAGACTGGATCTTGTTAGAGCTTCTCTTTCAAATCCAAAAGTTACTGCATCTGAGCAAGTACGACAAATTTTAGAGGCATATAACATTGAAGCTGAGTACGGCAGAAAACTTGATGCTTACGATGAAACTATTGTTCTTGATGGACAAGAAGTGGTTGTAAACATTCTTAGAGTTGGAAGATTGGGTATGTTCTTCCAGTCAAAGGATGAAAGAAAAACAGGATATTATGATAACGAAACAGCTACTTGGGAAGAGCTGCCTGGTAGTTACAGAGTGACTGTTAGAGATGGAATTAGAATGGCTCAAAAACTAGCGCCTATGGATATCATGATGCTGCCGGTTGTCTATAGAGGAGATGCTTCATGAACATTTTAAATAAATACATTTTATCTTTTGTCTTAATCACATCAGTTTCAACATTTGCTCAAGAAGCGGCTGAAGGCGAGCCTACTACTATTCAGGGTTTACTTCAGCTAGTTGAGCAAGGCAGAACAACTGAGCAGGGTATTAATGCTAAAAGAGAGGCTGATTTCCTTGCTGACAAAAATAAGCAAGCAGCAAAATTAGCTGCTGAAAAAAGAGAGTTAGCTAGACAAGAAAAAATTGCTGATCAGCTTGAGTCTGAATATAAGAAAAATGATGCAATATTAGTAGTAAAAGAGGCTGCTTATAAGAAAGAGCTAGGTTCGTTAGTTGAGCTCTTTGGTCATTTACAAAGTTCAGCAGGAGAGGCAAGTGCTTTATTTGCTGATTCCTTAACCTCTGCACAATACGGCAGAGAAAGAGAGACATTTTTAAATGATCTATCTTCAAAAATGTCCAGCGCTACTGAGCTCCCAACTATAAGAGAGCTTGAAGGTCTTTGGTACGAACTGCAAAGAGAGATGGTCGCGGGGTCTGAGGTTGTTTCTTTCAATGCAAACGTTATTAATCTTGATGGTGAATCAGAAAATTGTTCAGTGACTAGAGTAGGGCTGTACAATGCTATCTGTGATGGCAAGTACTTAGAATATATTGGCAGCAAAGGTCAATATGCATTTTTAGGAAAGCAGCCAGAAGGCCGTTATGTAAGTTCAGCTAAAAAACTATCTAATGCCGATGTTGGAGAAGTGATTAAGTTTGGTGTAGACCCAACAGGTCCTGTTGGCGGCAGCTTACTTGCTAATTTGATTCAAAACCCAAGCTTGATGGAAAGAGTTAACCAGGGTAGAGAAGTCGGATACATTATTATATTTGTAGGTTTGATTGGTATAGCAATCGCTTTTTGGAAGCTATTTACTTTATACACAATGGGTGTAGCAGTTGCCAAGCAAGCCAAATCAAAAACTCATGATAAATCTAACCCATTGGGAAGAGTCCTTGCCGTTGGTGAGGAGCACATGAATAAAGATATTGAAACTTTAGAGCTAAGACTTGCTGAAGCAATAATGGCTGAAAGACCTGCTATTGAACGCGGTATTCCAGTTGTTAAAATTATTTCAGTTGTTGCGCCACTGGCTGGTTTATTAGGAACGGTTACAGGTATGATCGTTACCTTCCAGCAGATTACACTATTTGGTACTGGTGATCCTAAGATCATGGCTGGAGGTATCTCTCAAGCTCTTGTTACTACTGTTCTAGGACTAGTAGTTGCTATTCCAACAACGCTTTTACACTCTTTTGCTAATTCATCAGCAAGAGGAATTATTAATGTTCTTGAAGAACAAAGCACAGGAATAGTAGCAGAACATTCAGATTCAAAGTAATTAGTTAATGTTTTACGCAATCACTGAAGCTTTCAATACTCTCAGAGACTTTATGTCTGCTGGGGGTAGTGTGCTTTGGTTGATCGCAATTCTTGCTGCCTTTATGTGGGCAATAATTTTAGAAAGAATTTGGTATTTTAATGCAGGCCATCAAGTTTATATGGGTGAATTAAAATCTGAATGGGATGCAGTTGCTGACCATACCTCATGGAAAGGTGGCGCGATTAAAGAAAAATTAATTTCTCAAGCAAGGACTGAAGTTAATAGGCACTTATCATTAATAAATACATGCGTCGCATTGGCACCATTATTTGGTCTACTAGGAACTGTGACAGGCATGATTGAAGTTTTCCAAGTTATGGCGTTCACCGGTGGTGGTGATGCTAGGTCAATGGCTGGAGGGGTTTCAAAAGCAACCTTACCAACTATGGCTGGGATGACCACAGCTCTTTCAGGTGTATTTGCTACTATATATTTAAATGCAGCAAGAAACAGAGAAGAGACTTTAATAAAAGAAACAATTAGGAATTAGTTAATAGGAGAATATTGTGAGAAGAAACGCTATATCAAGTGCAGTCCAGGAAGAAGAAGCAGAGATTAATATGACACCTATGCTTGATGTTGTTTTCATCATGCTTATCTTCTTTATTGTGACAGCTAACTTTATTAAAGAGCCAGGCCTTGAAATTAATAGACCTGAGTCTGATACCTCAGAAACCCAGGAAAATGCAGCAATCTTAATTGCAATTGGAGCCTCTGGAGAAATCTGGATGGACGGCAGAAGGATAGATGCAAGACAAGTAAAGGCTAATGTTGTGAAACTCCTTGCAGATAATCCGCAAGGATCTGTTGTTATTCAGGCTGATGAAAAAGCAATGGCTGATACAATTATCAAAGTTATGGATGGTTCAAGAGAGGCAGGTGTTTACAATATTTCACTCGCTTCTGAACCCAAATAGAGAATTATTTTGAATACTGCTAATAATAGTATAAATACTTTATACCAAACCTTGGGCAAGGTATTTGGACCATTAGCAGCCCTTTACTACAAAGCTTTTAATTATAATAAATATCTTGCTGGTACAGGCTTTGCAGCTTTTATAACACTTGGTTTATTCTTTTTGATGGTTGCATTGATTAATCTTGGTGATAATAGTTTGCCAACAGATAATTCCAGAAAATTAGGCGATGTCATCATGCCTGATAGAGATATTGACACTCTTTTTGATAACGTAGATAAGCCAGAAGAGCCTGACGAACAGCCAGAGGATATTGCTCAGCCGGAATTAGATCTTGCTCCATTAGCGGGTGTTGATGTTAGTGTGCCGAAGCCAAAAGCGAATTTTGCAGGTGGAGGGTCTTTTTTTAGGGATGGGGAATATATCCCTTTATTTAAAGTAACGCCCATCTATCCTAGAAGAGCTCAAGAAAGAGGAATTATGGGATATGCAATAGTTGCTTTTACAATTACAGAAACTGGAACCGTTGAGAATGCTGAACCTCTTGAGGGTATGTGTGGTGATCCTACTAATCCTGAAACCGTTTTTAGACCATGCTCTATTTTCAATTCAGCAGCTTCAAGAGCGGCATTAAAGCTTAAATATAAGCCAAAAATTGTTGATGGAAACGCTGTTAGGGTAGATGATGTTCCTCATAAGTTTACTTTTATTTTGGAGGAGACTTAATGTTTAAAACAATTTCTAGAAATATATTTGTTTTATTTGTTTTTAGCTTTGCTCTAAGTGCAATAGATATTTCTGCGCAAAATAGAGCTGATGAGCCATCTGTCGGTGGAAGCTCAAAAAAAGCTGGCAAAACTCGCACTTATAAAAAAGCTCGAGTACTTCAAAACTCTACTGCTAAAAAAGTTGTAAAGATTGTGGAAGCTCTTGAAAGGCAAAAAATTGTAAAAGTACCAGACCCTGAAAACAAAGGTAGATTCATTGAGAAAGAAGAGGATGACCCTGATTGGGTGACTGCTAAATCAATTTTGACTGAGCTCTTAAATAATAGAGCCGAAATGAAAAGTTATGATCGTTCTGTAATGTGGAATTATTGGGGTTATCTCTATTTCAGTGATGAAGACTACGATCAGGCTATGTATGCCTATGAACAACTTCTTAAAGAGCCAGAAGCAACCGTCCCACTAAGAACAGCATCATTATTAACTCTTGCTCAGTTAAATTTAGTAAAAGAAAGATGGGACAAAGGTATTGACTTAATTCTTCAATGGATGGATGAGGTGGAAACTATTACAGCTCAATCTTATTATTTGCTTGCTTCGGCATACTTTCAAAAAACTGATTATGTAAGAGCAAGATCTAACATGGAAGAAGCCATCAGGCTTGCAGAAGAAGAGGGCTATAGACCAAAAGAAAATTGGTATGTTTTGTTAGCAGCATGCTTTAGTGAGTTAAAAGATAAAAAAATTATAAGTGCTCAGTTTGCTTTAGAGCAGCAAGTGGGAATCTATGAAATTTTAGTTAATTACTATCCTAAGAAGATGTACTTTCTTCAACTAGGTGGAACTTATCAGCAAATGGATAGAGAAGAAGACTACATGCTCACTCTCAAGGCAGCATTCGATAAAGATTTTCTAGATAAAGAGGGAGAATATCTTGCTTTAGCCCAATTGCTTTTAATCAAGAAGAATCCATACTGGGCGGCACAGGTTTTAGTCGCTGGACAAGATAAGAAAGTAACTATTACAGACGAAGATACTGGCGAGGAAGAGATTGTTGCAGTTGTAAAAGATAAAGAGAAGACATTAAAGCTTTTAGCTGATGCATGGAGAATGGCCCAAGAAATTGATATGGCTATTCCTGTATTGGAAAAAGCAGCGAAGATGTCAAAGGATGGAGATACATACGTTTTATTGGGTAATTTATATCTCTTTGAAGATCGCATGGAAGATTCTATAAGAGCAATTGAAGCTGGTTTAAAAAAATCTAAAGTAAAAAGTCGCTCTCAAGCCCTTTTGGTTTTAGGACAAGCACATTTCGAATTACAGAATTTTGAAGAGGCTAAAAAGCAATTCAGAGCCGCTGCTAGAGATGAAAACAAAAGAATCAAAAAGACAGCAAACTCTTGGATCAAATATGCTGAAAATGAAGAGGTCCGAGTAAAAAATCTAGCTTTGCGAAGAGATTTTATTCAGCAATCTAAGGCTAAATCAAAAGAAAAGAACTCCTAGTTTTTTATAAAAATTTCAACGTTAAAGTCGTATTCATTTTCACTGTCTCTCTTGAAAGATTCAGTAGAAACTTTTTCCCAATTACTTAGATCTATTTGTGGATAAAATACATCTCCCTCAATTTCGCATTCAACTCTAGTTAAAACTAGTTTATTGACTATATTTTTACTTTCTTCAAAAACATAGCCACCTCCTATTAATACAACTTCTTTGCTTCCGGTAGCATTTTTTTCCCATTGACTGGCTAGCTCTATTCCTTGATCAAGGGTGGTTACTATTTCTATGCCATCTTGAGCATTCAATGTAGATGAGATAACTATATTCTTTCTATTTGGCAACGGTCTTCCAATTGATTCAAAAGTTTTCCTTCCCATGACAATGGCTTTATTTTGAGTATAAGCACTGAAATGCTGAAGATCTTTTTTCAGTTTCCAAGGCAAATCATTGTTCACACCTATAACAAAGTTGTTAGACAGGGCTACTAAATGAGAAATAATCATCAATCTATATTGCCATTGGAGCTTTTAGAGCAGGATGAGATTCGTATCCCTCTAATATAAAGTCATCAACAGAATAGTCATTAAGTGCATCTATTGAATTGAGATTTGGCATAATTAATTTGGGTAGTTTCTTGGGCTCTCTACTGAGCTGCTCTTTAACCTGCTCAATGCTGTTGTTGTATATGTGAGCATCTCCAAATGTATGCACAAATTCACCTGGTATTAAGTTTAAGATATTCGCCAAAATAGATTGAAGTAAAGCATAGCTTGCAATATTAAACGGCACACCTAAAAACATATCTGCGCTTCTTTGATACATTTGACATGAAAGCCGATCATTTTTGGAAACATAAAATTGAGACATAACATGGCAGGGAGGTAAAGCCATAGAATCAATTTTCCCAACATTCCATGCACTTAAAATATGCCTTCGTCCATTTGGATTAGCTTGAAGGTCGTTAATTAACTTTTTAATTTGGTCAACGCCTCCCCAGTCTCTCCATTGAACACCATAGACTGGGCCTAGTTTTTTAGTGGTCTCAGTATTTTCATAGCCAAGCTCAATGCCCTGATTATCTGCATTGTCTGTCCAAATAGTAGAGAATTTACTCAAATCAGTTAGCTCGGATCTGTCTTTTTGAAATCTAATCTCAGCGAGTCTGCGCTCATCATCAGATCCCTCTAAAAACCATAGAAGCTCTGAGACAACGCCTTTCCATGCAAGTGATTTAGTTGTAACTGCAGGAAAGCCATCCTCAAGATTGAATCGAATCTGATGGCCAAAAGAGGAAATAACGCCTGTCCCAGTCCTATCTCCACGATCCTCACCGTGTTGCAAAATATAATCTAAAAGCTCAAGATACTGCTTCATTTTTTCTTAATGATTTTGTTAATAATATGAGCCCAATTATAACCATGGGGATGCTAAGAAGTTGGCCCATGCTTAATTGTAATGCAACAAAACCCATGTGAGAATCCGGCTGTCTAAAGTATTCAATAATAAATCTAGTCAACCCATAGGCCAATAAGAAACTTCCGCTGATAACCCCATGTTTATTATTTTTAGCGCTAATAAACATCAGTAAAATAAAGAGGAATAAGCCTTCAAACAATGCTTCATAAAGCTGAGAAGGATGTCTTGTAAAGCCATATGGATCTGTTGGAAAAATAAAACCCCAGGTTCCATCAGTTGGTCTACCATAGAGCTCTCCATTTAAAAAATTTCCAATTCTTACCAAGCCAAGCCCAATGGGCATAGCTGCACAAATAGAATCAGCAAGCCTGAGAAAAGAAATTTTATGTTGATATGAGTAGATATATAAACTAACAATGACTCCAATCAGGCCGCCATGAAAGCTTAGACCGCCTTCCCATATAAAAAATAAACTTAGTGGGTTAGATGCCAATTGATCTAAGCCATAAAAAAACATGTACCCAAACCTGCCGCCAAGCATGGCACCAAATATTAACCCATATAAAAATACGATGTCGTTTACCTGATCAGTGGTTAATTGCAGTTCCCCAATGATGCGATGGTTTTTAAGATATTGAAAAATGAAGACTGCTGACAAGACCCATGTCACAGCATAATATTGAATTCGAAGCCAGCCAATTTCAATTAAGCTGGGATTATTAAAAAAATCTGAGAGCTCAATAATCAATTAACTATCACCAAGATTCCTACCATAATTAAAAATACTCCAAAGGAGAATTTTAGTGCCTTTTCAGAGATGGAGTGACTAATATTAGCACCAAGCTTAGCTGTAAAAATACTAGCCAATGAAATGGATATAACGGCTGGCCAAAAAACATACCCAACAGCTCCTGTGGGGAGATTTGCTTCAGCCATTTGTCCATAATACATATATCCGATTGCTCCTGCAGCCGCAATCGGAACTCCACAAGCTGCAGCAGTTCCAATTCCTTTACGAATATTATAGCCTCCAGCAATCATTAACGGAGTTGTAAATGAGCCGCCTCCTATACCAATGATTGAAGATAGAAACCCTATCCAAGATCCATGCAATGGAACTACAGGTTTAGCTAGCGAGATCATACCTTTATCTTTTTTTGCAAGAGTTTGCGTAAACCCTGAAATCATTTCTATACCAATACCAATCAAGAAAATTGTAATAATCCATTTCAAATTATTGTTTGAAAGAGTTGATGCATATCTAGCTCCGACTAATGCACCTAAAATCATACCCATTGATAAGGGTATCACCAATGACCACTCCACACTTTTCTTATTGTGATGCGACAAGGCAGAGGAAATAGCAGAAAAAAGTATGCTTGCCAATGATGTGCCTATAGCCATGAGCACGATAATGGAACTGTCAAAATCCATGCCATAAAAAATAAAAATAAGGGATGGGACTAATATGCTGCCCCCACCAATTCCAAACATACCGGCAAGCAAACCCGTGCATGCTCCAAGTAAAAGGTAGATTAAAATTTCAATCATTGTGCAGTTGGATGTATTTAGGCAGGAACTCAGATAAGACATTTCTGTAAACATCTCTTTTAAATGGAACAACACTGGCTAAAGAATGCCAATAGGTGGACCATTTGTACTCCACAAATTCTTGAGGCATTTCATTTAGGAGGTTTATTTCTAGTTCTGCGTTAGCTTTAAACATGTACCACTTTTGAATTTGACCTTTAAAATTTTTTAAACTCTTAGGTCTTGGTTGATACTTCTCTGGCAAGTCGTAGTGATACCAATGGCTACTCTTTTGCACAACCTTAACTTGCTTCTTCTTGATGCCTACCTCTTCAAATAGTTCTCTGTATGCAGCCTGGATCTGAGATTCGCCAGCATCAATTCCACCTTGAGGGAATTGCCAGGTTTTTTTCCCTTTTCTTCTGCAGATCAGGAGTTGATTCTTTTGATCTAAGACAATTAAGCCAACATTTTTTCTGTAAGATTTATCATTCATGTTAGATTAACTCCTTATGAGCAAGCCTGAATTAGCAATTTTTGATTTAGATAATACCATTCTAAACGGTGATTCAGATTATTCGATGATTAATTACTTGGTAGATATAAATCTGCTTGATGAAGTAGCTAAGTTAAAAAATGATGAATTCATCAAAGATTATCAACAGGGCCAATTAGATTTTAATCAATATACGAATTTTGCCTTGAAGCCCTACGTGGGCAAAACACAGGATGAGATCAACGAAATAATACTACCCTTTGTAAATACAATCATTGAGCCCATGATTAACATTTTTGCTCTTAAATTGATTCATGATCATCATGATAAAGGTCATACAATATTACTTGCGAGTGCAACCAATGAGCTAATTGTGAAGCCAATAGCTCAAAGACTCGACATAAAAAATGTTATTGGCACTAGGGTTAAATTTGAAGATAAGAAATGCTCAGGTGAATTTATCCCACCATCAGCACTGGGGGCGGGAAAGTTAAAATTAGTAGAAAACTGGATGCAAGCCCATCAATACGATAGTTTTTCTGGAGTAACATTTTATTCAGACTCTATCAATGACTTACCATTAATGGAAGTTGTTGAATTTCCAAAGGCTGTCAACCCTGATATAAAGCTTGAGTCAATCTCTAATAAAAGGGGCTGGGAAGTAATCTATTTACCAATAATTTAGCTTTCTTCTTGGTAATCTGACATGGAAGGGCAAGAACACATCAAATTCTTGTCGCCATAGACATTATCGACTCTTCCTATCGGAGGCCAATATTTATTTCTACCCTTTAGATCAACAGGATAAGCGGCTACTGAACGAGAATATTTTTGTTGCCAGTCATCACTGATTACCTTTTCAGCACAATGCGGAGCGTTTCTTAAAGGGCTTTCTTCAATAGAGTATGTTCCATCTTCAACTTGTGTGATTTCGTGACGAATACAAATCATAGCTTCAATAAATCTATCCAGCTCGGCCAACGATTCACTTTCAGTTGGCTCAACCATTAAAGTTCCAGGAACAGGAAAAGACATAGTTGGCGCATGAAACCCAAAATCTATTAATCGCTTCGCAATATCATCAACCTCAACTCCGCACAACTCTTTTAATGGCCTGATATCAATAATACATTCATGCGCAATCAAGCCATTTTTACCGGTATATAAAATCTTGAAGTGAGGACTCAATTTTTGTGCAATATAATTTGCGCTCAGAATTGCTACCTGTGTTGCCTTTCTTAGGCCTGATGCTCCCATCATTTGAATGTACATCCAGCTGATTGGAAGAATAGAAGCACTTCCGAAATTAGTTGCTGATACTGGCCCAACATTCTTTGATGAGGGTTCATATGTCAAAGGATCGGATGGTAAATGAGCCGCTAAATCTTTTACAACCCCAATTGGGCCAACACCTGGCCCACCGCCGCCATGAGGAATGCAGAATGTCTTATGCAGATTAAGATGGGACACATCGCCTCCAAACTCACCCGGTTTACATAAACCAACCATTGCATTTAGGTTGGCGCCATCGATATAAACTTTCCCACCGTGATCATGAATGATCTGACATACTTCGATTACGGTTGTTTCAAAGACTCCATGTGTTGAAGGATAGGTAATCATAATGGCAGCTAACTCATTTGAATGCTGAGAAGCTTTTTCACTAAGATCCTCTAAATCAATATTTCCTTTTTTATCACAGCTTATTGGTACAACTTTCATGCCAGCCATTTGCGCAGACGCAGGATTAGTTCCATGGGCTGATTCAGGAATTAAACATATCTTTCTTTGCTGATCACCATTACTTCGATGAAATGCATCAATTGCCAATAAACCAGCATATTCTCCTTGAGAGCCAGCATTTGGTTGTAAAGATACAGCTGAATAACCCGTTATCTCGGAGAGCTTAGTCTCAAGATCATTTATTAAAATTTTATAACCAGCTGTTTGATCATAAGGAGCATAAGGATGAATGTTGGAGAATTCTTCCCAGCCAACAGGGATCATTTCAGATGTGGCATTTAATTTCATAGTACATGAACCTAACGGAATCATTGCTCGATCCAGAGCGATGTCTTTATCGCAGAGTTTTCTTATATACCTCAGCATTTCTGTTTCAGTTCGATATAGGTTAAAGACTGGATGAGTAAGATATTCAGATGATCTTATGATATCTATTGGCAGCTCGAAGCTTAAAACAACCTTTTCTTTTTTCGACAAGTCTTTAAAAAGTTTTGTTATGTTTTCGATCTCTTGGTCTGTCGTTGTTTCATCCAATGAGATGCTTATATGATTTGCATCCAGCATCCTAAGATTCATAAGTTGATCTTGAGCAGTTGAAAAAATTTCCTGAGTTTCAGATTCGGTATGGATAGTTACAGTATCAAAAAAACTAGAAGACTTGAGATCATACCCAAGCTCATTAACTCCTTTTGCCAAGGCAGTTGCCTTTGAGCGAACAGACTGAGCAATTTGTTTTAATCCAGCCGGGCCATGATATGCAGCATAAAAACCTGCCATTATTGCTAAGAGCGCTTGGGCAGTGCATATATTACTTGTAGCTTTCTCTCTTCTTATGTGCTGTTCTCTGGTTTGTAAAGCTAATCTATATGCTGTTCTGCCGTCCTCATCGATTGATGCTCCAACCAATCTTCCAGGCAAGGATCTTTTATATTTTTCTTTGGTAGCCATAAATGCTGCATGTGGCCCACCAAAGCCGAGAGGCACTCCAAATCTTTGAGAGCTTCCTATTGCTATATCAGCACCCATCTCACCTGGGCTTTTTAACAATGTTAGAGCCAACAAGTCTGTTGCCATGATCACCAAACCATTTTGTGCATGCATACTTTCAATTTCTTGAGAGAAATCAATGACTGCTCCATCATTACCAGGATATTGAAGCAAAGCGCCAAAATATGTTTCTTCTTTTAAATCAGTTAATTGCTTTGGGTCACCTACCATTACCTCAATACCAATTGGCTTGGCTCTGGCTGTCACCACAGAGATTGTTTGGGGAAAACAGTTTTGATCTATAAAAAATCTTTGGGATTTAGATTTACCAACCCTGTGAGCTAAAGTCATTGATTCCGCTGCTGCAGTGGCCTCATCAAGAAGAGACGCATTAGCTATTTCAAACCCTGTTAGATCTCCGACCATGGTCTGAAAATTGATGAGCGCTTCTAACCTGCCTTGAGAGATCTCAGCTTGATAGGGAGTATAGGAGGTATACCATCCAGGGTTTTCAAAGACATTTCTTAAAATAACCTTAGGCGTAACTGTTCCATAATAGCCTTGACCAATGAATGATCGATACACAACATTTTCTTTTGATATTTCTTGTAGCACTTTTAGCGCTTCTTCTTCAGACATGGCATCACTAAGACCAAGCTTTTCTTCAATAAAGATGTTTTTAGGTAGTACAGATTTTGAGAACTCTTCCAAGTTCTTGTATCCAAGTTGATCTAGCAGAAGGTCAATATCTGTTTGGCTTAAACCAATATGTCTTAGTGCAAAGCTATCAAAATTTTCCATTATTAATTTTTATTTCAAAGAGTGTATATTTCCACTCATCAAGTTGTCTTGGTTTAGAGTTAATCTTCGCAGACTTCACTATAATCTTCAGGAGATAGCAAATTATCTAACTCACTCAGATCAGAGGGAGTCAGTTTATAGAACCATCCATCTTCATACGGAGAAGAATTTATTATTTCTGGTTGGTCTTCTAAAAGGGAGTTCACCTCTATGACTTCACCCGAAAGAGGAGAGTAGATATCTGAAGCAGCTTTAACAGATTCAACTATGGCAGTATCATTTTCAGCATTTACCGATTGGCCAATTTCAGGTAACTCAACAAAGACAATATCACCTAAAAGGTCTTGAGCGTGATCACTGATACCTATGGTAATGGTGCCATCTGATTCTACTCTTGCCCATTCATGAGAGGAAAGAAATTTCAAATCGCCGGGTATATCACTCATGATGAGATTTTACCTTGTCCTAGGAATCTAGGCGATACAAAATCAATATTTAATACCTTATTTCTTATCATGACCTTACCATTTTCTTTATAACCCTGATCTACTCTTGCAAGACCAATGCTAGATTGTAGTGTGGGAGAATATGAGCCACTTAACACCACACCTTTTCCTTGTTCATGGGTGATCTCATAACCAGATCTCAGGACTCCTTTGTCTTGAAGAATAATGCCAACTATTTTTTGTGATTTACTTTGATCAATTGATAGGAGGGCATTTTTGCCAATGAATTCACGATTTTTATCACTCATATCAATTGTCCATCCCAAATTTGATTCATATGGGTGGTTATTGATCGTCATATCATT
>JAOMBK010000015.1 GCA_028344535.1 Pseudomonadota bacterium
ATGAATCGCCATTACTAAAACTTGGTATGGAAACTGTTCCACCTATTATTACAACTGCAATATTAATTAATGTTAAAAAATATGCATACGATGGAGAGTCCATGTCAGCTGGTGAACATGTTTCTATTAACGATATTAAAAAATCAGTTGAATCTTCAACTCTAAAATCTAGAGGTATATTGCCAGGAGATGTTGTATTGATTTATACGGGCTGGAGTGATAACTACCAGGATCCAGATGAACTAAAACTATATTATTCAATGGCTCCGGGAATTTCATACTCATTGGCTGAATATCTTGCATCGAAAAAAGTTGTCGCTGTTGGTTTAGATACTCCTTTTGTAGATGCTTTATCTGATCCAAATAATCCAATGCCTGCTCCAGAAGGAACCCCTGAAAATATGGCATTTCCAGTACATCATTATTTTTTAACTCAGGCTGGCATTCATACACTTGAAAATTTTAATCTTAAAAAATTATCAGATGATGCGGTGGATTTGTCTTGTGTGATGATATTACCTTTAATGGTTAAAGGAAGTTCAGCATCGTCGATTAGACCGGTTGCTATTGGTCCTTCAACCTTATAACTTCATGAGGCAAATAAGTCTTTTCTTTGCATTGTTTTGTATTAATTTAAATGCATCTTATGAAGTAACAGTGTTAGCTACAAACATATCTAATTATGGTGGATTTGGAGAATGGAGTTTCTCAGCGTTATATGAAAGTGATAAAGAATCTGTACTTTTTGACACAGGATTTCATGAAGATACTGTTTTACATAATGCTGAGATACTTGGAAAAGATTTATCAAAAGTTGAGAAAGTTATTTTAAGTCATTACCACAGTGATCATACAGGGGGACTTCTTAAATTAAGAAGAACATACATGGAAATTAATACTAAAGCTTTTACTAAAGTTTATGTTGCAAGAGGCTTTTTTAATCAAAGATTTGCTCCAGATGGATCTAAGGTTGGTCCTGGAAATTATGCAGATTCTATGAAATGGAAAAAAGATGCTGAAAATTTAGGCATTAATTTTGTAATTCTTGATAATCATTATGAAGTTTCAAAAAATATTTTTGCGACTGGAACAGTTGAGAGATCTGTAGAAACATATAATGGTCCGGAAGGATTGGTGGTAAAAGATATTAAATCCAATGAATTTGTTCCAGATATAATTATTGATGACCAGTCTGCAGGCATGTTAACTGATAATGGATGGATAATGATGTCAGGTTGCGGGCATTCTGGAATTATTAATACTGCAAAAAAACTCCAATCAATTCAAAATGTTCCTGTATATGGTGCCATAGGAGGATTTCATCTGTTTAGAGCAACAGATCAAGTGATAGATAAAACTGCTAATTGGCTTAAAGATAATGGAATGACAAAATTTATGGGTGGACACTGTACCGGTATTTATGCCGCCGAAAGAGTCGCTGATCTAATTGGTATATCAAGAGAAAATCTATCTCATACAGCTATTGGCAGCGTCTTGAGTAAAGATTTAAATATCATTCGAAGTTCAGTTGAGTAGTTCATTCCTATCCAGCGCAATAATTACATATTTAAATTATCAATTTATTTAAAGTAGATTTATGCAAAAAAATTATTGGCGATCTAACTTAAAAATTCTTTCAATCCTTCTCTCTATTTGGTTCATTGTGTCATTTGGATTTGGAATTATTTGGTCAGATTCTCTTGATCAACTTCAAATTGGCGGATTTAAGCTTGGTTTTTGGTTTGCTCAACAAGGCAGTATTTATTTCTTCGTAATCTTAATTTTTATTTATATATATCTAATGAATAGATTAGATAAAAAATATAAAGATAAATCTGAGGAGAAACTTTAGCGTCTATGGACACTCAGGTACTTACTTATATTTTTGTTGGCCTTTCTTTTGCCTTATATATTGGTATCGCCATTTGGTCTCGTGCTTCTTCAACAAATGAATTTTATATAGCTGGAAAGGGTGTTCACCCTGTTGCAAATGGTATGGCAACAGCTGCTGATTGGATGTCAGCTGCTTCATTCATTTCAATGGCTGGTCTCATAGCTTTTCTTGGAAAAGATGGTTCAGTTTACTTGATGGGCTGGACGGGTGGATATGTTCTCTTGGCTCTATTGTTAGCTCCATATTTAAGAAAATTTGGTCAATATACAGTTCCTGATTTTATTGGAGCAAGGTACTACTCAAATGCAGCTAGGTTGGTTGCTGTGATATGCCTAATATTTGTTTCATTTACTTATGTAGCTGGTCAAATGAGAGGTGTTGGTATTGTATTCTCAAGATTTCTTGAGGTTGATATTAACCTAGGAGTAATTATTGGTATGTGCATAGTATTCTTTTATGCGGTCTTAGGCGGCATGAAAGGTATTACCTATACTCAAGTAGCACAGTATTGTGTTTTGATATTTGCATACTTAGTTCCAGCAATATTCATCTCTATCCTTATGACTGGTAATCCGATTCCCCAATTAGGCTTTGGAGACACTCTGGTTAATAGCGATGTCTATTTATTAGATAAATTAGATAAAGTTACGACTGAGCTTGGATTTAATGCTTATACGGAAAATACCAAATCTACTATTGATATCTTTTGTATTACTGCTGCTTTGATGTTTGGAACAGCTGGTTTGCCACATGTAATTGTTAGATTCTTCACAGTTCCAAGAGTAAGTGATGCTAGAAAATCAGCTGGATATGCTTTGATATTTATTGCTATTTTATATTCAACTGCACCTGCAGTTTCTGCATTTGCAAGAATGAACTTCATCGATTCTGTCCAAGAGGTTCAATACAAAGAAGCTCCAAGCTGGTTTAAAAATTGGGAAAATATCGGATTAATTGCATGGAAAGATAAAAATAATGATGAACTTATTCAATATTCATCTGGTAATGCATTAGAGGGAGTTAAACCAGATTTTAACAATGGAAGAGGGCTATCTGGTGAAAGGCTAGTTAACAACAATTCAGATTTATCAAATTCTAATGAGGTTTATATTGATAGGGACATCATGGTTTTAGCTAATCCTGAGATAGCTCAATTACCAGGTTGGGTTGTTGCATTGGTAGCAGCAGGTGCTTTAGCTGCAGCATTATCAACTGCAGCTGGCTTATTGCTAGTTATATCAGCCTCAATATCACATGATCTTTTGAAGAAAACCTTCATGACTCAAATAACTGAAAAACAAGAACTCTTCTACGCACGTTGCTCTGCAGCGGTTGCAATATTTATAGCTGGACTCTTTGGTATATATCCACCTGGATTTGTAGCACAAGTAGTAGCATTTGCATTTGGACTAGCGGCAGCAACAATATTTCCTGCATTGCTGATGGGAATATTTTATAAAAGACTTAATAAAGAGGGTGCAATAGCAGGAATGCTTTCTGGATTAGTCATTACCTCTGCTTACATAATTAATTATAAGTTTATTAATGTCCATTTAAATTCTGCTGATAATTGGTTTCTAGGTATATCTCCAGAGGGATTTGGCTTCATAGGTATGATCGTTAACTTTTTTGTTGCATTTAGTATTTGTTATTTCTTCAAAAAACCACCTAAGAGTGTTGACCAAATGGTGGATAGCATAAGAAATCCTTAGTTGTTAGGAATTCAGGGGTCTACCAAGGCATTTGTACCAAGACCCGAGCCATAAACAACTGCATTAAGCCAGATTCTATTTGTCCCTCTAGTCGAACCTCTGAAATTTGGCTCACCAGAGAATAATATTATTTGGCCTTTTCCTATTTTTTCTCTTGTTACATATGCTGAATTAGCTATTCTTTGAGCTGCTTCTGGCCACACTAAACCACTCATTCTTACTTTTATATTTTTTTCAGATGGAATAAGAGACCAATTTATTTGTTGAGCATTGTTTGAATTTAAATTTGGAACAAGTGCACCAATTCTGACTGCTGCTTCAACATTATCTCCAGTCATTAAAACAGGGTAATTTGAATACAACACCGGTAAAATATCTGGGCTACCGAAAGTTAGCCAATGCTTTTTATCAGTTCTTCCAGCAACAAATGATCCAGATGGCATAAATATTGATTGCCATTTATCTCTCATTTCAAGCTCTTCTGTAGACATTTCAATTTTAATTGATTCCCATGGGTAATTAATTAAATTATCAACACTGTTACTATTAATTTTTTCTTTATTAATCTGATCATCTAAAGCCATAATCTCTCTCATTAGATCAAATTTGTAATCATTAACATTTTCAAAGATATCTTGTATTTGTTTTGCATTACCAAGACCATCATTTGAGGATAAAAAATTGGTTGATCTATTATGTGCTATCAAAGTTCCACCATTTCTTACCCATTTAGATAAATTATCCAATTCACTATTGTTCATATCAGGATATCCACTTGGAAGAATTATTGTGTTGTATCGTCTTAAATCTGCGTATCCGGCGAATGAACCATTAATAAGACTGTGCCTTATTCCAAGATGATGGTCTAAAGACCACCAACTTACACCAACATCATAAGAGTTATATTCACTATGGCCGAAAATTGCTATTTGAGGTTTTTTTAGTAGTCTAAAATGCCTGCCGCCCCAGTCAGGAAGTTCTTCTGGGCCAAATCCAGATTCTATAGAATGAACAGATATTTCTAGATCAGATGCTATTTCCTTTATTTGAATAGTTAAATTTTTATTTTCTGGATTATCCATAGCAATAACCACTACACTTCCACGAGATAATTCATGGCCTGAAAGCATTGATTCCTTGTCTATAATTCGAACTTTTATATCCTGTTCGAGTAATCTTGCTGCAAATGCAACCGATTTATCATCATCACCGTTGGTTGCCCACATTACAGCATTAACATTTATCTCAATATCGGAAGAGGAGGGCCTCCATTCAATAAGATTTTTATCAATATTTTCAAAGACGGTTACAGCAGGTAGTCCATACATCATTGTAAAATTGAATGCAGTTGTGTCATACATAATTGAAGAGCCATCTCTAAGATTCTCTTGTCTTTCTTCTCTCAGAACTGACTCATCAATTTCTGCATCAAATTCTAAAATTGCCTTTATAAGTGGTGCCTCAGGCTGTCTATTTGGAATAATTAGGCTACCTTCAGGTAGCTCATAATTTGCTTCAATATCACCCAATTGATTTAAAGCTTCTTTAACAAACAAGGTTTCAGTATTTTTATATACCTCTATGTCTTGCGCTTTTAATTTATCTACTAACGAGTTTAAACGTCCATGATTTTTAGATGGCAGAACAACAAAAGTTTGATTGGCATATTCAGTATCTTTAGAAATATTGTATTTTCGACCATCCCAATAATCTCTGTACATAGATTTAGTGTTTATTTGTAGGGTTTTTAAATTCTCTATGCTACTTACAAACTGATGATGAACTGATTCTTTGTATGATTGAATAGTTCCCTCAGGTCTTCTAACGCCATCTTCTGACATTCTTGACTGCTCATACAATATTCCAAGACTGCCTCGGAATTGAACATAAAAAGAATATCCTGGATAAAGATCTTCATGCCATTCTCCGGTATAAAATCGCCAATTTTTTTTATCGAAAGCTTGAGCTTGATCTTGTGCAAAAATATTTCCCCATTTAATAAGATCTTTATCAATATTTTTATTAATAGGTTCTCTTGGTGGTCCTGTCATGAATGTATCTTGAGCACCCATCTCATGTCCATCAACAAGAATTTGAGGTCTCCATGTATTTATTAAACTCACTCTACCTTGTGTTTCAGGTTGAGTTAAGTAAAACCAATCTCTGTTTAAATCAAAATAATAATGATTTGTTCTACCATATGGCCAATCACCAGTATGCAGGAGCGATTGATCATCATAGTTTGGAGCTGTACCACGGTATTGTTCTAATGACTTTGCAAATCTATCTCTGCCGTCAGGATTCATCATAGGATCAATAATGATTACCATCTTGTTAAGCAGATCTTCGATCTCAGGATCATCGCTTGCAATTAAATGATAAATAATACCTAAAGCAGCATCAGCTCCAGATGTTTCATTACCATGAATCGAATATGCCATCCATGCTATTGCAGGTAATGAATCAATAATAGTGTTTGCTTTTCGATCATTTATTTTTCTTGCATCAGATAGTTGTGAAATATTTTCTTTAATTTGTTCAAGATTATTAATGTTTTCTGATGATGAGATAAAGACAGCATAAAGAGGTCGGTTTTCATGCGATTTTGCGTACTCAACAACCTTAATCTTATTTGACTGCTTGGACCAATTTAAAATTGCATTAGAAATTTGCGAAGGATTGGCTACTCTATCTCCATAATTGAAATCTAAAAATTTATTAGGATGATCAATTGAATTAATGTATGTGCTTGATAGAATTTTTGCGGTATATAAATCTTTAGAGTATGAAGTAGGTTTTATTAAGGTTTCACTATTTAAAACAGTAGAAAAAATAAATGTAAAAGTGAGTAAATTTTTGATATTCATAGTAAATAGTTTAAATATTATTTATTAAGATGATAATACATATCATATGAAATATCGTAGACTTAATAAGATCAATTTTTATGAAAAAGCTTATATCAATAATATTTCTTCTAGGAATAATTACAGCCGGAATATTTCTATACATAAGAAATGTAGATGTTGATATTAATTATGATAGATTTAATTTAGTTGCACCTGGAGTTCTCAGAACTCCAGTTGAGCGTTTCAACAATATTGTAGGTTATCCATTTAAAGAAAATTACTTAACTATTGGTGATACACGCATTCATTATTTAGATGAAGGACCTGAAGATGGTGAAATTATTTATTTACTTCATGGCGAGCCTGCATGGAGTTATTTATTTAGAAAAATGATTCCCACTCTTACTGAGGCAGGGTATAGAGTCATAGCGCCAGATATGGTTGGATTTGGTAAATCTGATAAATATATTTCAATTGATGATTATTCGCATCAAATGCATGTTGATAAAATGACGCAATTAATAAGAATGCTAGATCTAAACAATGTTACAGCACATCTTCATGATTGGGGTGGATTAGTAGGATTTAGAGTTATTGCCGAAGAACCAGACAGGTTTTCGCGGATAATTTCATCAAATACAAGTTTGATAGCTCCTGGGCATGGTTTTTTTAGAAATCTGATGACTTACATCAGTTACCCATTATTTAAATTAGGCATCTGGTTTCAGGGCCCAGCAACATGGGAAGAATTTATTGGTGGTAAAGGTTTCACCGGATGGATAAGATATTCAAGATACACAGATAACATTGATGTTGGAGGTGTAATGCAAACCTTAGGAAATGTAAGTGATGCAGAAAGAGTAGGGTATGAGGCGCCTTATCCCAATGCTACTTATAAGGCTGGCGCACAAATCTTTCCATATTTAATTCCTAGTGAATTAAGAAAAAATGAAAAGGCATATAGAGATGTTTTTGAAAAATGGAAGAAGCCATTCCTCATAGCAAATAGTAACAACGATCCAGTTACCAGTAACAATCCTAGATTGGTAGAAATGTTAAAGAGAGTTCCATCTGCTCAGGAAATAGTTATTAAGGGGCCTGGACATTTTGTCCAAGAAGAAGCAGGGCCAGAATATGCCCAGTTAATAATTGACTTTATAAACGGTAACCCAGAGCCATTCAGCAAAGAGAGGGTACCAACAAGTATTAAGCTTTAATATTATATTACTTCGCATAATATATATTATGTTAAATTATATATTAATTTCTAGGCGGAATACCTTTTATACGCTGAAGAGTTATGTTTGTAGCATTTCTTCTATGTTTACTAAGCTCTTGATAGCCTTCATCAGCCCACCAGTTATCTGCATCTAACTCTGATGGAAAGGAAAATATTATTACTCGATCAAACTGCTTTGGAGTGTCTCCTTCGAGGCAAACTGGCGAATCATCGAATGTAATGAACGTGCCGTTGTATTTTTTTAAAAATGGAAAGAATCCTTTTTCATATACTCTATATTAATCACGATCATTAATCGATAAATTAACCACCATATATACTGTTATATTATCTGACATTGTTATCTCCTTTGTGATTGTTGTTCACTAGAGTAACAAAATTATAAACAGCTGCTGCACATGATTCAGGATTTTATTAATCATTTCTAGGAAAACCTAAATCAACTTTACTCTCAGCAGGATCAGGCCAACGAGTGGTTAAAGATTTAGTCTTTGTATAAAAATCAATTGATGAGGGCCCAAATGCCTTTGTTTCAGAAAAGCCACTATCTTTCCAGCCACCAAAACTATGAGCGTATGTTGGCAAAGGAATTGGAACATTTATCCCAACAGAACCAGCTTGAATTTCTTCGGACCATTTCTTCGCAACGCCTCCATCACGAGTAAACAAAGCAGCGCCATTTCCTAGTTGATGGCTATGGGTTATTTGCATGGCTTCGTCATAAGTTTTAGCCCTAACAAAACACAATACAGGTCCAAAAATTTCATTTTCATAAACTGACATTCCAGGCTTAACATTATCTATTAATGTAGGACCAACAAAGCACCCTTCTAATGAATTAGACCTATGCCTACCATCTACTACCAACGACGCTCCATCTGGCTCAGCACTATCTATAAATGAATAAATTCTATCTTTATTTACTTGAGATATAACCGGACCTAGCTGCGTCTTCTCATCATCAGTTACCCCCATAACCAAATCAGGCATTCTTGATTGAATCTTAGAAATTAGCTCATCTGCTATATCGCCAACAGCCACAACAACAGAAACAGCCATGCATCTTTGACCTGCTGCTCCAAAACTTGCAGAAACTGCAGCATCTGCTGACATGTCCAAGTCTGCATCAGGAAGGACTATCATATGATTTTTTCCACCGCCAAGGGCTTGAACTTTCGTATTGTTCTCAACTCCAAGCATTTTTAAGCTCTTTGCAGCAGCTGTGCTTCCAATAAAAGCTAGCCCATCTACTTTTTCATGTCGAACTAAAAGCTCTACTATTTCTTTTTCACCATTAAGCACGTTGTAACAGCCATCTGGCAAGCCTGCTTCTTTCCATATATCACCATACAGCCTGGATATTGAGGGAACTTTTTCGCTTGGCTTAGCAATATAAGTATTCCCAGTTACCAATGCCATAGCGCTATGCAATATAGGAATTAAGATTGGAAAATTAAAAGGGCCTACCCCAGCAATGACACCAATAGGAAACCTCAAGTCAGCTATATCGATTCCACCTGCAACATTTTGACTATAGTTGGATGGGTAAAAGTGCTGAACACCAGCAGCATGAGTTAATGCTTGAACTGCCCTATCAAGTTCAGCCTCAGCATCTGGTCGAGTTTTACCAGCCTCAGTTATACATATTTCAATTATTTCGTTAGACTTATTAATTACACCTTGTCTAAATTTTAAAATTAACTCAGCTCTATAACTTAATCCAGTTTTTGACCAAGCTTTTGATGCTTCATATGATGATTCTACAGCCTTGTTAGCAACACCATTAGTTGCATATAAGACCTCTCCAATTTGAGTGCCGTAGGATGGATTATATATCTTTCCTGTCTTGTTCGATTCAGACGATGATTTTCCATTTATATAGCTATCAACTTTATACATATAATTTCTCTTTGAATAAGTAGTGTTGTATTTAATTTATACTTTTAAGTAATAATTGACTATCCTAACCAGTTGACTAAAATAAATCAATCCATAAACTTTTTAATATGAAAAATTATGATATAGCCATAGTTGGCTTTGGCCCTGTTGGAGCAACAGCTGCAAATATGTTTGCTGAGAGTGGTTTTAACATCATAGTAGTAGAGCCAAAATATGATATTTGGGACATACCAAGGGCTGTACATTTTGACGGTCAAACTCAAAGAATATTCCAATCAATGGGAATTTTTGATCAAATTCAAGAAATTATAGACCCTATTTTAGGTGTAAATTTTATCAATAAAAATGGAAAAGAGCTTTTAAGTGTAAGTTTTGAGAGCCACCCCAAACTTAATGGTTATTACGATGGAGTGATGTTTAACCAGCCTAAATTTGAAGAAATTTTAAGAAAGAATGCATCTAAATATAGCAATATTGAATTAAAACTTGGTTGGGAAGTTGATAAATTAGATTCCAATATAGATTCAAACCTCTTAGAGATCATCAACAAAGCAACAAACCAAAAAGAATCATTAACATCCACATATGTGATTGCCGCTGATGGGGCAGATAGTTTTGTACGCAAGAACTTAAATATAAAAATGCATGACTATAAATGTGATCAGGATTGGGTTGTTGTTGATTACTTATTAGATAAAAAATATAAAGTTTTGAATAAATCAAGATATCAAATTTGTGATTATAAAAGGCCAACCACCCTTCTCCCCATAACAAACAATCATATTAGATGGGAGTTTAAGATTAATCCCGATGATGATCTTGAACAACTTGAAAGCGAAAAAAATATAAGGTCATTTATGGAACCTCATATTTGGAGATTAAATCCTGATATTGATATTAATAGCGGCACTTTAATTCGATCCAGCAAATACTCATTTCATGGGCTGCTAGTTGATGAGTTTAAAATTAATAACTGCTTTTTAATTGGTGATGCTGCACACCAGACACCCCCTTTTCTAGGTCAAGGCCTATGTCAAGGAATCAAGGACTCATATAACTTATGCTGGAAACTAAAAGGTGTAAATGATGGAATATATAACAAAAAAATTCTTAATACATTTTCTATAGAGAGGAGAGAAATTAATGATTTCATGATTCGCACTGCCATAAAACAAGGTAATGTAATTGGAACTCAAAACATGGTGAAGGCATTTATGCGAGACACTTTTTTTTCAATTGCAAAAATTTTTCCGAAAGCATTATCAGCATTAAAATTCCAATATAGCTGGAAATTAAATAATGGTTTGATCGATAAAGATTTATTTCCAAATGTTGTAAATGGAGTGATTATTCCTCAGCCTGACATTAATATTAGAGTTGACAACAAGCAATTTGATCAATATCTAGGTGAATCATTCTCACTAATAATTTTGAACGAAGATGAGACTTTAATTGATGACATATCCAACATTGAATTCATGGATATATTTAAAAATAATATCCATATTTTTAATAGTAAGCACCCCTTTTTAAAAGATGGTAGGCTGGCGAAATGGTCTCGTGAAAATTCCATATCTGCAGCAATCATTCGGCCAGATAAGCACATATATGGTTGTTGTGATGGAGTAGATATCATTAAAAAAATCGAAAAACTTGTTAAAAATCTTCATAATGAAGTAAACGCTTAGATAAAGATTATGGATAAAAGTACTTATAAAGGACGAAAAAACGTTGAGAAACAGTTAATAAATTCAGCGGCTGAATTAGTAGGGTCCATTGGGCCGAATCAACTTTCAATAAGAGATATTGCTGATCATGCAGGCGTTAATCATGCTCAAATACATCATTACTTTGGTGGCAAACAAGAACTTTTAGAGGCCACATATAAACAATTAGCATTTGAGCATATGGAACAACTAGAAAGACGCAACGTAAATCCTGATAATCTCGGAAAAGAGCCATTATCTGATATAACTGATAACTATTTTAGAGCAATTATAAGAGCTGTTCTTGATAAAAAAATGGATCTGGTCAGAATTCAGGTAGACGCAGGTTACTCCATGTCTAGAAAAACTCTTGCTGAATTAACAAAACTATCAGGACTAAAGAAACCAACTGCTGAAATAAAAGCTGCTGTAGCTTTGGTTATGGCTTTGGAGTTTGGTTATGCATCAATGAAAGATTATATAAAAGAAGTTTTAAAGATATCTGATAAGGATCTCCCGGTTTTTATGAATTTATTTTATGAAGCCAGAGAATTAGGATTAAAGAAAATTCTTCAGAAATGAGAATATTAATATTTTTAATATTGTTCGTAAGTGCAAGTATACACTCCAAGCCAAATGTAATAATCATACTCACTGATGATTTGGGCTGGGGCGATGTCTCGTACCATGGAGGACATATTCCAACTCCAAACATAGATGCATTAGCTAAAAATGGTGTTGAACTCAACAGGTTTTATGCAAGTCCTGTCTGTAGTCCAACAAGAGCATCATTGTTAACAGGTCTTCATATATTTAATCATGGGATTATTAGGCCCCTGGCAAATCCAACTGCAGAGCAATATGGGCTCCCGGTTGATTTAAAAATAATGCCACAGTTTTTTAAAGAAGCAGGCTATCAAACAGCCCTATCAGGTAAATGGCATTTGGGAATGCATTTGGAAGAATATTGGCCCACTAACAGAGGTTTTGATCAAAGTTATGGTCATATGCTTGGTGGGATAGGTTACTTTGATCATGTGCACTCATCAAGATTAGATTGGCATAGAAATGAAGAGCCTCTCTATGAAGATGGGTATTCAACAAAGCTTATAGCAAATGAAGCAGTCAGAATTATCGAAACTAAAGATCCTGATCGCCCTCTCTTTCTTTATGTAGCTTTTAATGCACCCCACACTCCAATTCAGGCTCCTGATAAAAATATTGAATTATTTAGCTATATTGAAGATCCGCTGGATAGAGCATATGCAGCAAATGTTAATGCTCTAGATACTGAGATTGGAAAAATAATTCATGCAATCGAAGATCAGGGGATCATAGAGGAAACAATAATAGTTTTTTTTAGTGATAATGGTCCTGTATTTGATATAAACCCTATCATTGCAGTATTAGCACCAGGCTTAGTGGAGGCCAGAGGAAGCACAGCTGGTCTTCCTGGAAGTAAAACTTCTGCTCGAGAAGGAGGTATAAGAGTTCCTGCTAGCATTATGTGGAAAGGAGTTTTGGATAACTCAAAAAGTGATCAATATTTATTTGTTCAAGATTTACTTCCAACTCTGTTATCAGCGGCAGAAATAGAAGTCAGTGATCTAACAGTCTTCGATGGAACTGACAAATGGCAAAATTTAGTCACTGGTACTCTTCAAGCTCCAAATAATGATTTTGTTGGAGCAAAAATCGTATTTGATGAGCGAGCTTTATTTAACGATGAATGGAAGTTACATTTTCGTAAGCCAGTAATGCTTGATGTGGAAGGTACTTATTCATTATTCAATGTTAATGATGATCCATTTGAATCAAAGGATTTATCTGAGATTGAAGTAGAGGTTTTTAACTCAATGAAAGCAACTATGATTGGCATGAAACAAAGAGAGGTAATACCTTTAATCGACCCAGCCCACTTTTATAACTATGGAGATACTGAGGGAGGGCCTGTAATTGGATCACCATGGCTTGACATGGACTATGCTATAAGTGAATTACCCTCCCCAACTAAAAGTTTTTTCATAATGGTTTGGGTTATGATTTTGGCTTTTAAATATTATTGGATTGGATTAATGTTTTTACTAGCTGGTGTAATATTTTCAATTAGAAAACTTAGAGCCTCTAAATAATCTTACAAACCTCATCAAAATCTAATCTAGGTAACCTTTGAAATATCTTAGTAGAGTCGCCATACCCAATACAGCATAAAAAATTAGATTTTATATTTGTATCAGAAAAAAATGTCTCGTCGATTAATTGATTATCAAATCCAGACATAGGTCCACAATCTAGTCCCATAGCTCTTGCAACCATCATTAAATAAGCTCCCTGCAAGCTACTATTTCTAAAAGCAGTCGAAACATTCATCTCATCATTACCTTTATACATAGGAGCAACATCCATATGAGGAAATAATTTTGTCATATGATCTGAAAAATCGAGATCATAAGCAATAATCGCAACAACTGGTGCAGTCATAACCTTGGGAATATTATTAGGCATTAAAGCAGACTCAAGCTTAGCTTTTTCAGCTTCAGATTTTACAAATACAAATCGGGCAGGAGAACAATTTGTGCTAGTAGGGCCCATTTTAGTGAGATCATATAAAGAACGAATCATGGCATCACTAACATCTTTATCTTGCCATCCATTCATACTTCTTGCTTCACCAAATACAAGGTTTAAAGCTTCTTCATCCAGAGGATTGATTCGCTCTTTTAAATCTTTAAATTTTTCTTGTGCGGCAGTAACTATTTGTTTTTGCTCTTCTGTTAAATCATCTAGCATTATTTATTCTCCTCAGGATTCATAGGTATTTCACCTTTCTCAACCATCGCCACCACTTGATCAAGTCTTGGATTTTTTCTTACTTCTTCAAGTTGATCATTAGGCACTGATACGCCAAATGATGATGGTGCAAAGGGTCCATACTGAGCCATGATTGTATCTCTAAATGGTGTTTTTTCAGGAGGATGAGAGGAATCTAAGAAATCGCCATCTGTCCAATGCTCATGCGTAAAACCATAAGAGTCTCTCCAATAGTCATACATTTGACTTCCTAATAGATGCCTACCAATTCCCCACTCATGAGGATATTTATTCACCGATCTCAAATGATGATGACCGGCCATTAAATCGTCCACTGATCCAGATACTTCATAGCCTGCGTGACCGTATGGAGCAAAGTCTCCTTCTCCAGGAAATTGAACATTATTTAGTATGTGATGGTCAGCAGGTATATCCCCTGTATCTGCTCGCATAAAAGCACCCATATGATCTGAGCCATCAGGGCCCATAATGTAATTTGTCACAAGCAGACCAAGGTTTTGTGAATACCACTCAATTGATTCTTTTGCGTCTTTACAATTTATAGCAGTATGCCCAACCCTCTTTACAGATGTTCTTAAGTTATAAACCCATTTATCATCTTCCAGTTGCCATTCATCTGAGGCTTGGCCAATTCTCTGCAGTTCATTTACCCGATCCCCTTCATTAGCAGAATTTGATTTTATCCTCTCTGTGCTGTTCCCAGTATTTAGTTTTGGTGATGTTTTATATTCTGGTTCAACTTCATTTATTCCATAATAAATTTCTATTTCTAAGCCCTCTGGATCAATCAATGTTACTTTTTTGCCTCCACCTGGCTCATCATTATCAACAATTTCAACATTTAGCTTGCTTGATAAATTTTGTAGGTCCTCAAAAGCATTAACTTTATATGCCATGCCAATGCACTTATTTTGATTTCCCTTAGATGCAACATATATATATGGGTATGAGCCAGAACCCTTAAAAAAAATAGAATTGTCTGTTTCATATGCTAGCTTACAACCAAAATGGTTCATAAACTCTTTTTGTTTATCCAGATCAACTAATTCGAAACGTGTAAAAATTAAATCAGTAATTTTACAAATTGGTTGTGACATTTTCTTTCTCCTTTAAAAGTCTGTTTAATTCTTCCCATAGCAAGTCGTTATATGTATTTGCGCCATCACCATACAGTTTGTTTATTTCGGGCTCCCACTCTCCCGTAACATAATCTAGGATGCCTTCTTTATAACTATTTCTATTAGATAGAGTCTCCCAATATTTTTTTAGATAAGGTAATTTGTTGCTTTCAAAAACACTGCTAAATCTCATTTCTTGAACTCTATGAAGAAGTGACGTCATGCAGCAGTCAATTGCAGTATATTTATCACCCATCATAAATTCTTTCTGATGATTTAATGCAGCTTCAATGGTAATGAGATGTTGAGCCAACATTATAGTCATTTTTTTATTAAGACTTGTTGGTGGCTTGCCTAAAATTCTTAACAAGATAAAAATCGGAACTCTTTTCTTAATAGAGTGCTTAGTTACATAATCCCAGATAATACTGATTAAGGATCTTTTGCATAACATCTTGACTAGCAATGGGGCTGAAATACCGCCAGCAGTAGTTCCTAGAGTATCACCAAGGTCTTTGTTCTCATCCAATGCTACAAAATCCAATAACTTATCAAAAACATTAATATCTACGTTATTGGGAAACAATTCTTCCCCTTGATGAGAATACTTTTGATCTATGTGCCTCATTATTTGTATGCTATCTGGTATTGGGTTCCCATCATCAACAAGTGTTGGTACAAGGTTTTTAGGATTTAATTTTTTATATTCTTTATTTAGATGGTCTCCCTTCGATTCTAAATAAATTAAATTATATTTATACGTTAATTTTTTTTCAGACAAAGCCACCCTTGCCATATTTGATGCAACTGACTCACCATATCCATATAGTTCTAAATTCATCAACATATAAATTGTTATTTAAGTCTTAAAAGTAAAACATAATTTATAGTTTTATCCAACTGGTTAGTAAAAATATAATAATTGATTTATTTTTTAACCACTTGGTTATTGTAATTTTTTATCCAACTGGTTAAAGTGTAAGAAAATAAAATTCCAGGGGGAAAAAAATGATTGAATTCAATAGAAATTTTTTAATATCAACTCTGCTGTTTACAACAGTAATTTCATTCACGCAAAATATTTTTGCTCAATCGGCATCTGACTCTAGACTAGAAGAAGTTGTTGTTACGGCTCAAAAAAAGGAACAGGGGCTTTCAGAGGTTCCGATCTCTATTCAAGTTGTTTCAGGCAACAAAATTGATACTCTTGGAATTACAAGCTTAGAAGATCTTCAAACCCATGTACCTGGATTAATGATCAACAAAGGTGCTGCACAGTTTAATATTTATATTAGAGGTGTTGGCTCAGGAACAAACAAAGGATTTTCTCAATCAGTTACTCAATTTATTGATGGCATGCCTATTGCAAGAGGCGAACAATACTTATCAGCCTTATTAGATGTTGAAAGAGTAGAAGTTTTAAAGGGCACCCAAGGTGTATTGTTTGGTAAAAATACAATCGGCGGAGTCGTAAACATGGTCAGCAAATCTCCTGTCATAGGCGGTGATGCAGATGGGCATTGGTCAATTGAGACAGTTCCGGAATGGAACACCATTAAAGTACAAGCGGCTTCAAGTTTCTCTGTCAGCGATACGTTTGCAATGAGGCTAGCAGCGACCGTTGAAGAGTCAGATGGTTGGACATATAACGCTTTACTTAAAGAAGATGGGCCATCAAGCGAAAGTACAGCTTTAAGAGCAACATTTTTGTGGCAGCTTGACAATACAGAGATAAACTTAAAAGCATTCACCTCAACGCATGAAAAATTGGGTCAACATGGAGGTACAGATTCGTATCGAACACCTGTCCCTGTTGGATTAATGGCTAAGTATGGCTACACAGCAACGTTTATTTCACAAAACATAATGGCAAGAGCCTTTCCAAATCAAGTAGTTGGACAACCTGGTATTACTTATTTAGATAATACTAGTGCTGGTTTGCCTACAGGTGGATCGGTTGATTCGGACAACGTGATTTTAAATATCTCATCAACTTGGGGTGACTTTGATGTTAAATCAACCACATCTTTTTCAACTTATGATTATGGTTGGGGTTTAGATGCTGATTTTGGACCGTTAGATTTTCTCTCAACTGATAACTTTAATGAATTTGAACAATTCTCTCAGGAATTCGTCATTACATCTCCTTCTAATGACAGCTTTGAATACATCGCTGGGGTTTACTACGAAGAGATTGAGATGGATGTTGCAAACAATGGATTGTTTGACTTATCTGTAGGTGGAGAATTTGCAAAGTCATTTGGGTTACCAGATATTGCTGCTTTCCAAACCAGACTTAATCCACCCCAGTTTAGATTTTCAACACCACAAAGCGCAACACACACTTTATTTGATGAAACATCAAGCAGCTTATCTGCATTTTTTGAGGGAACTTGGTACCTAAGCGATCAATTAACACTCATTGCTGGTGTTCGTGTTTCAGAAGATGAGAAAGATGTTAAAGCTTCACAAGTAAATAGTTCCACTACAACTGGTGGCATTGGAATTAATAATCCAACAGCTAACCCTGTGGTTGCAGGACTCCATAATGCATTGCTAGGAAGATTGCCTTACAACTTCCCGAAGCAAAGCAGGTCAGAAAGTTTTACAACTCCCTCATTGAAGATAACTTACGAAATGTCAGATACAACAAGGCTCTATGCTAGTTATGCTGAAGGATACAAAGCAGGCGGATACGATGGTTCTGAAAATGCTGGGCGAACAAATGCAACGACACCATCTCCTGCATTTGCCTTTAAGCCTGAAGAAGCAACTACTTTTGAGATGGGAGCTAAAATGGATATGCCTGAGAATAATCTAAGATTTAATGCTGCTTATTTCTCAACAGATTATAAGGACATGCAGGTATCAGCATTTAATGGTTCGACGTTTATCGTCTCCAATGCTGCAGAGGCCGAGATTACAGGTTTTGAAGTTGATACAACTTGGGCTCCAACAGATAGCTTAATCATTGGCGGTTCAATTACCACGCTTGATTTTGCTTATGGGTCTTTTATTGCAGCCTGTACAGGCGATCAAGATGTTGCATACAGAGCTGCCAGACCTGAAACTTGGCCTTCAACACCTGCGGGAAGAGCCGCACGAAAATGTAACCAAGATCTTGCAGGTAAAGCTGGTAATTTTGCTCCAGAAACATCTGCCCATTTATATGCTAACTACTTCACATCATTAAGTGGTGGAAGTGAATTAACTTACACAATTGCTGCAAATTACGTTAGTGAATTTAATAGTACTGGAGTTGCTGATCCTGCTGCTGACCATGATGCGTCTACTAAGATTGATTTAAATGTTAGATTAGTTATGGAGAGCGGCCTTGAGATAAAACTTTTTGGTAAAAATGTTACTGATGAAATAGTTGGGTCTTCAAGCTTAGCTCTTCCATTAACACCTGGATCTTTCTTCAAGCTATGGGAGCCAGGTAAGCAATTTGGTATATCTATTAGAAAAACTTTCTAATGATAGCGCTTAACAATGCACTTCCCCTTTGTTGCATTAGTTAAGAAATATATAGGCCATGGATCAGCCCCTAGAATGCTCCATGGCCTGTTGCTTAAAACTGATTAGTAAATATAAATCACCTAAATTATTATTAAGAATATAGGAGTAATAATATGTCTTATAAACTGGGAAACATACATGGAAAAGCTGCATTGGTTAAAAATGATAACTATTATGATCTTTCAAAAATATCTTATGGGGAGATATCTAATAATCCCTCAGAGATATTGAGTTCATTAGATGCTATTAAAAAGCTATATGCTGATATAGATAATTTTGATCCATCTGGAAAATTAGATGAGGTCAAAATGGGCCCTCCGGTTACAGGCTCAAGGAATTGTTTTGCTGTTGGATTAAATTATAGAAATCATGCAGAGGAATCTGGAATGGAAATACCACCCTTCCCTATGATCTTTACCAAACATACATCATGCATAAATGGACCATTTGATGATATTGAAATGAGAAGTGATATTGTTGATTATGAAGCTGAGTTAGTTGTCGTAGTTGGAAAGCAAGGTAAAAATATTACTAATGATCAGGCTTGGAATCATGTTGCTGGTTTAACAGTTGGCCAAGATATATCCGATAGATCTGTTCAGTTTCATGCAACACCGCCTCAGTTTAATCTTGGAAAATCATTTGATACCTTTGGACCAATCGGACCAATATTAGTTTCACCTGATGAGTTTCAAGATAAAAACTCTTTAGATCTTGAATGCTCTGTAAATGGTGAATTGAGACAAAAAGATAATACAAATGATTTAATTTTTGATATTCCATATATTATTTCCTACATATCTGAATTTATTACACTAGAACCTGGTGATTTGATATTTACAGGCACTCCAGCTGGTGTTGGTGCAACTCAAGGCAAACTTCTAAAAGATGGCGATATTCTTTCAACGACTATTGAGGGTATTGGAAGGATGGAAAATAAATGTGTAAGAATCTCAGATCATAGCAATGCATCATTCATCCCTGAATTTGTAAAAGGAAAGATGCCAAATAATGATAAAGATTAGTTTTGAGTAAATATTTAACGTCAATTGCACTTATAGCTGCTGGCTTAGGGCCACTGCTTATAGATATAGGTGCCACACATTTATTAAATCCGGATTGGGATGCACATGCAAGAGTTCACGAAGTATGGCGACTATCTACTAATTCTTTAATTACAATCTTGGGTTTATATCTATTATGGATTAAGCAAAGAGAGTTTCTAGCAGCTCTTTTAAGCTTATGTCTTTTGATCGGTTTTTGGATATCTGTATTTTTAATGCCATTTTATGGTGGACTTCCTGTCGGCAATGGCATTGATGAGTTGGCGCCACTAGGCATTCCATTAAATATATTTTCATTTGTTGTAGTTTTATTAATTCAAATTTTAGGTTTAATTATATTAAAAAGTGATCGCAAGAGTATTTAGCTTTGCTTAAGCATTTATTAACTTAAACTTCTATTATTTAGTGTAAAATACTCGAATATGGCAAAAGAAGACAATTTAGAATTTGAGGGTGAAGTTATTGAAACTCTCCCTAATACTACTTTCAAAGTTAAATTAGAAAACGATCATATAATTGAAGCTCATATTTCTGGCAAAATGCGTAAACATTACATCAGGATCTTAACTGGTGATAAAGTTAAAGTTGAGATGACGCCATACGATCTAACAAAAGGCAGAATTACTTTTAGAGGCCGTTAAGCTTTAGATTTTGCGGTTTTCTTTTTAGCGCTGAATTTTACTTCATTAGCAACTAAATCAACTTTGATTTGACCACCTTTACTCAGCTCACCAAATAACACTTTATCGACTAAAGGCTTCTTAATTTTGTTGGTAATGAATCTTTCCATTGGCCTTGCACCCATTTCTTTGTTATAGCCGTTTTCAGCTATCCAGTTTAAAACTTTTTTAGAGTAAATTAATTCCACATTTCTGGCATCAAGCTGCGCTTGAAGCTTGGTAAGAAATTTATCTACAATTGATAGAATTACTTTCATTGGTAGGTAGTTAAACTGAATAATTTCATCCAATCTATTTCTAAATTCAGGAGAAAATAGTTTCTTTAGAGATAACAATGCATCAGATTCATTTGATTGATCACTGAAACCAATACTTTTCTTTTCTAACAAATCAGCACCTGCATTAGTTGTCATGACTACAATGACATTCCTAAAGTCTGCTTTGCGCCCATTGTTATCTGTTAAGACCCCGGAATCCATGATTTGTAGAAGCAAATTAAAGATATCTGGATGAGCCTTTTCTATTTCATCAAGCAATAGTACACAATGTGGGTTTTGTACAACGGCCTCGGTTAATAAGCCGCCTTGATCAAATCCAACATAGCCAGGAGGCGCCCCAATCAGTCTAGAGACTGTGTGCCTTTCCATGTACTCTGACATATCAAACCTTACAAGCTCGATACCCATCATGTTTGCCAATTGGGTTGTGATTTCTGTCTTACCAACTCCAGTTGGACCAGCAAATAAAAACGATCCAATGGTTTTATTATCATCTCTGAGCCCCGCTCTAGATAATTTGATGGCGTTAACCAAGCTCTTAATAGCTGTATCTTGACCAAAAATAACAGTCTTAAGATCAGATTCTAATTTCTGAAGATTGATCGATTCTTGACTCGAGATAGTTTGCTCAGGAATTTTAGATATTTTTGAAATAGTTTTTTCAATATCTATCTGTTTTACGGTTATTTTTTTTGAATTTTTCCTTGAAATATTTAACAAAGCT
>JAOMBK010000016.1 GCA_028344535.1 Pseudomonadota bacterium
ACTCTCTGTCATGCGAAATAAGTATGAGGGCTCCTTTAAATGATTTGATCCAATCTGCTAACCAAACTATTGCATCTAAATCCAAGTGATTGGTTGGTTCATCAAGCAAGAGTAAATCTGATGGTTGCATCAAGGTTCTTGATAGATTGAGACGAACGCGCCACCCACCTGAAAAATCTTTAACTGTTTTTTTTAAATCTTCTTGCGAGAACCCAAGCCCTATCATTAATTGCTCAGCTTTGGATAAAGCCGCATGGCCATCCATGGAATTAAAAATTGCATGGAGCTCCCCTAGCTCATCAAAGCGTTCATTTTCTTCAGCTGATTTAATTTTTTGTTGTATTTCAATGAGTTGTTTGTCGCCTTCTAAGACATATTGAACGGCAACTTCATTGGTTCCTGGGACTTCTTGAGCAAGATAGGAAATTCTTAAATCATGAGGATAATCCAGATACCCTTCTTCGACATCCAATTCACCGGTAATCATTTTAAATAAACTTGTTTTCCCAGCTCCATTGGCACCAATTAAGCCAACTTTCTTATCTCGATGAATCACAAATGATGCATCTTCAAATAAAAGATTGGGGCCTCTGCGCAGAGCTAGATTTGTAAATGAAAGCATCTATGGTGTCTTAAAAAAATGTAAGTGTAACAAATACTCTTGCTCTTTTATTAACACAACATTCATATAAAATACTCACATGTCAAAATCTATCTGGTTTCAACCTCTTTCCATTGAAGACTTCAAAGATTCATCCATCAACATGGACAAACACCTTGGTATAGAAATTGTAGAAATTGGTGATGATTTTATTGTTGGCAGAATGCCAGTGATCGAAAAAACCAAACAACCTTATGGAATTCTTCATGGAGGTGCATCCTGTGTTCTCGCTGAAAGCATTGGCAGCACAGCTGCAGCGCTCTCAATGGATAACACCAAAAAATACCCTGTTGGCATTGAGATTAATGCAAATCATATATCCTCTCCAACCGATGGCTATGTTTACGCTAAAGCGACTCCAGTGCACATAGGTGGATCCACTTCAGTTTGGAACATTGATATTACTAACGATGCTGGTAAACGCGTGGCTTTTTCTAGATTTACTGCCATGCATAAAAACCATCCTGAGACTAAATAGATTACTTTTAAGCATCCTAGTTCTATAATTTAGGAATGGATTACGTACCCTACGCAGTGCCATTTTTTTTGCTTGCCATTTTAATTGAGCTTGCCTACGGCATTATCAAAAAAAATAATACCTATCGACTCAATGACGCTATCAGCAGCCTTTTTATGGGTTCGCTTCGCTCTGCAAATAAACTCATTATTATTAGTTTTGGCGGCTATATCTTTTATCTGATTGAAACCCATAACGTCCTATGGCGAATGGATGCAAGTTCACCTCTGGTATGGATATTTGCCTTTGTTGTTTATGATTTCTTTTATTACTGGTTTCATCGCATGAGTCATGAAAGACAATTGTTTTGGGCATCTCATGTGGCGCACCATCAAAGCGAAGATTACAACTTGAGCACTGCCTTAAGGCAAACTGGAACTGGGGCTTTTGTAACTTGGGTCTTTTTTATCCCAGTGTTTTTAATCGGCGTGCCCTCTTATGTTTTTGTCAGTGTTGCTTCAGTCAATCTTATCTATCAATTCTGGGTCCACAGTGAACATATTCCTAAGCTCGGCTGGTATGAGAAATTCTTTGTGACCGCATCAAATCACCGAGTGCATCATGCGCAAAATGAAAACTACATTGATAAAAACTATGGGGGAGTCTTTATTATCTGGGACCGAATGTTTGGTACCTATAAAGAGGAAGAAGATCATGAAACTCCTATCTACGGCATCAGAAGCAAAATTAATACCTTTAATCCTATATGGGCAAATCTTCACATCTACGTGAAAATGGCAAAAGATATTTGGCATGCACAAAGCTGGAAAGAAAAATTCTTTGTGCCCTTTGCAAGAACGGGTTGGCAACCTGCCTCATTAGCTATCCCAGCAGACAAAGATGACTTTGATCCAACAACATTTAAAAAATATAATCCTGAAGTTCCAACCAAGATTAAGTTCTATGCATTCATGCAGTTTTTCACGTTAAGCCTGGTGGGGTTAGTGTTATTGGAAAGTGGAACACTAAATTATCAACAGCTTTGGGTTACCATCAGCATGATGGCATTTACCATGTATTGCACTTCGCTTTGGCTAGATGGCAAAGAAGGCTTTACCATGGAAATCGCCCGACTAGTCTTGTGCTTAGCTCTTGGTGTCTATGCTTATATAGAAATGAGCATTGCTGCAGTGGCAGTGAGCTTAATGCTTTACTCAATCCTAAATATACTAGCATTACCTTGGTTAAATAGGCCTCAAGTTATCCCTGAGGCCTAATAGCTTTAACTAGTTATCAAAGTCTGTCGCAACCGTGATGTGAACTCCACCAAATTGAGCCGGTGAATAATGCGATGTTTTTACAACCCACTTACCTTCTTCTTTCACCCAATTTTGACTAACTCTGGTTCTATAATCTGATGAAATGGAACCATTTTGAGCAATGCCCTCATAGTAAAACCTTACATAGACAACGCCATCAGAGATCTGACTAAACTCAGGATAGTAAGTGTTCAAAGAGCCTAATTGACCGCTTGCTCCCCATTGAGCAGCTGTTGTTTTAGCTAAACCCTTGTGAAAACTACCATCAGAATTGGTATTAAATGTGCCTGAAGCACTTTCCATTGCGGCCACGGTATCCCAATCTTGTTCAGACCTTGCATTAAAGTATTCTGCAAATGCTTTAGCAACTTCTTGCTCAGCCTTAGTATGGTTATCTGCTTGGATAGATGCCATAAAAAATAGGCACATAAATATTGATAAATTACGCATTGTTTCTCCTTGTTAAAAAATTAATGGTAACACCAAGAATATGAAAAAAAATTATTAATTAATGGAGTTCTCGATCCAAATTTAATATTAGCTTCATTTGATCTCGATAACTTCTTCGAAAGGCTATAAAAGTTCCATCTGCCTTTGGTTCTAATATCTCAAAATAGGCCTCTTCATTTTCATCTTCTGGAACGTACATCAACACTTTATTACCGCAATCTGCGCAATGAACATTATCTTTTGAAATAAAGTTGAAAGATCTATGAATGCATCTTATTTCATTAAATTTTTTCATTATTCTCAGAACCAATTATCAGTGCTGTATTCAATCTTAAATTCATCACACATATCTCTTAACTCTCCAACATTCAATCGTTCTTTGAATGAAAAACCTTTCCAAAAAGCGTACAAAATAAATCTTGCGACATCCTTTTGATGAACCATGAAGAAATACTCATACTCATCTTTTCCCCAAAATCCCTTCACCCCTTCTCCCAAGTCATGCTCCACAAAATGTAGGTTGCCTTTGTCATCCCAATCAACATGAACAGAATGATTAATTTTGCCATCTGGGGTTTCAAATTCACTATCAAATACTTTCATAATTTTCTCCATAAAATACATGCCCTGAATTGGGAATGTGGAATGTATGTAGGGAAGTCGAAAACAGGAAGTTATTTCTATAGCTACACTTATTTATATAAGGTTTTTTTGAGGAAATTCAAGGTTTAAAAAATGATTATTCCAGAGCTAATGAGGAGAAAAAAGAACAAAATAACATACATGAGCTCTTGGGTATAAGCGAACAGCATTAAAGGTACTAATGATGGCAATAAGCCTCCCAGAGCATAATCATTAAGCTTATTGGCAGTCTCTGCTGTGTAGTCTATAAACTCATTTGAATGCTTCACAATGGACTCAATGGCAGCATCTGCTGCAAAAATTGCAGAGGGAACCAACACCGCAGTTGAGGCTACAATTCCAGTACTTTTGAGAAAATATCTTCTTTCCATAATCTAATAGTACCCCATTGGATTGTATTTCTCATTTTTTAGGTCTAACAACTCAGCAAAAGCTCTAAACCACTCATCAAGTAATTTCTTTTCTTTGTATAGCGAAACTAAATTTTGCTTTACTCGTTTTTTTAAATGGTTCCATTCTTTTTCTATGCGATAAAACTCAAGCTGAACTAGTCCATTCTCATCTAGCAAATTGAGTTCAGGCTGTTGATCCATCTCTAGTAAACTTAGATGATAACGATAGATATTTTTTTGAATTTTTTTATATTCTTTGACATTAAGTGGGTATTGATCGATGAGATCTTGAGACATATAGCTTTTAAATAACTCAAGTTGCCCCTGTTGTTTGTTTTTGGAAAATAATGGATGAGGTTGCATAAATAAAAATTAGCTTGCCTGAGAAGCTGGTTTATTACCCAAAGCAAGATCCCAATGCTCATATGCCTTGTTTGGTATGAAAGAATTTGTATGGATCAAAGACATAACGTCCCGATGAAAGGATTCTGCCTCATCACGCGAGACAAGTAGCATTAGCGACTTAATAATTCTGGTTATACGTAATTGATTGTGATTATGATGACGCTGCCATTGATCATTGCGTGAGAGAAAGCCTAGAAAAAAATTCTTAGAGGCTATTAAATTATTTGCAATTGTTGGATCAATCCTTATGCGCTCAATTAATGCAGGATCTTTAATATAAAATTTATTCAGGCTCATAGCGCTTGTTTCATTTAATGGAAATAGCCTTTGAATAAAGTCATGAGTGCGCTCAATTTCAATATCTGAGAAATTCCATATTTGATGAATCAACCTTCCTTTATCATCTGGCTCTAAGCCTTTTAAAAACATATAGATATCCATCAATGAGTAACCTTTACAGGCAGGTTATTTAGATAATTGTATGAATTTGATTTAAGGATGCTGGAGAATTCTTTTGGCGGAAATAGCATCTCTAAATCATCAATCTCTTGACCAGCAGTTATTAAATTAGAACGTAGCATCAAAAGAGCTGATTCATTGCGAGTCGCGGCAAAATCAGGCATTTTTTCGCAAATTAATTCTATGGTCTCGCCTATATTATCTAGCGTTTCATCTGAAGTGGACTCATCCACATCAAGGGAAGAAACATAAAATAGTTGTTTTAATAGGACATTCTCTTGATAGCAGCTCGCAATATAAATTTTATGCAAATCTTGATAGTGCTTGAAAGAAAGATATTCTTGGCGATGCGGATTCAATGAGATGGTTAATGCATCATATTCTTGGCGCCTATATGATTCTTCATCAACCGACTGATAGGCTCTTTCAAGCATATCCAATGCTGATTCAGTGAGCTCCATGCTAAGTTTAGTATTGCCAGAAAGAATAGTTTCGCCTGCTATGAAGCAATCCGTAAATGCTTTAGAAGAAAGCTTGGCTGATTCATAGAGAAAAAATTCATTGTGTTTCATGGGCAGATAAGCCTGCAACGCATCAAAAAATCTAGATGCGGTTTCAATAACATCTAAGGTTTCTTTATCAAAAATACCTGACTCATCTGGAGTCTTGAGAGTTTCATTAAAATCTTTCAAAGTGACATCATAAAACCAATTTAGATAATCAAAATGTAATTTAAAGGGTTTATGAAAAGCAGTATTGCTAGAGAGATAATGATTTCTGCTTGTTAGAATTAACTTTTGAATATCTTGAAATCGCTTTTCTACTTGAGAAAATTTTGAGGCTTTGGTTGGAATATCTGTATAGAGTAAAAAGTACTCAATATCAGATAAAAGGAATGCTGAGTATTCTAAGTAAGCGTTTGAAACTAGGTAATTATTAAGGTTTGTCGGCGATTCTGTAAACAATATATTTCTCTCGGTCAGCAAAATAGTATATATACATACAGTATTAATTTAAACCCCTAAAATACAAAAAAACAGTTTAATATTAGTGAATGAAAGACATCCTAATAATTGTTGTCGGATTAGCAGCAGTTTTCTCTTTAATGTATTTTTTGGTATATGAACCAGATAATGAATTAGAGGTATGGTGTGAAAACTTTATGGCTCAAGATGATGGTTCTATAGATGAGCCATTGATGAAAACCTTACGAGAGACATGCAAATAAAAAAGTTAAAAATGTGAATGGGCATCAATCTAGAATATTAGATTAAAGACCTTTCCTAAATTCTTCATAAAATCCATCGCACCAATCTGACTTATGTTTTGTGAAGCCTACTGCATGAAAATTTATTAATTGCAGACCAATGATTATTCCAACATAAAAAATATGCAGCCACCATTTTTTCAAATTTTAACCTGCTTATTTGCAGCTCTTAGCATGTGACCTGAGTTACAGATTTGTTGAGCTTGGTAAGTAGATTCTTTTAAACCCTCTAAAACATAAGTTTGATTCTTCATACCAGAGGTAGGTTGAAACTTCATATCTACCTTGGAAGCATTGTAAAATGAAGGAAAGTCTTTGAGTGCAAACCAACCAATCCTTACACCCTTTGGTGAATCCATAACGAACTCAAGAATAAGCTTTGCTTTTCTTGTTTTTTTCTTATCCACCATCATCTTGGCATAGACATTGGCACCTTGGTCCATTTCATCTGGTACCTCTGCCATTAAATATGGATAGTTTGGTATGCAGTGCGGTCGTTCAATATGAAAGCCCAATTGAGTTCCATTATTTATATCTTCTGCTTTCTTGGCTACAGACAGTTCATTCTCACTTACATCATCAATCCAAAAATTATCAAGAGTTATGATGTTGACCTCAGCATATGACAAAGTACTCAACAGCATCATAAATACAACCGACTTTCCTTTAAACGAATTGCTTTGCCCAGAAAAGGGTCCTAAACGCATGACATGGATTTTCTGGAGTTTAATTTCATCCACTGGTTTTGGTTTTCTAAGCTTCCTAATAAACATAAAGGTCGTTAAAGCAAGTAGTCCTATTATTGATGCTGTGAGTATCTCAATCATTAATCCCTCCTTAGGATAGTTATTAAGTGGTCTTAATACTTAAACGGAGGAAGTGGGAGTTTGTTACAAAATTAGTTTAAATAACTTTCAACCATCTGCTGGGCAGTGGCCGGATCAATCATTTGAACTAGAGCTTTATCAGGTTTTACAAAGTCCTTGTCAGCTCTTATAGAGGTTAAGTCACCGCCAATGAAGGCATTGGTGTTAGCTGCAAAGACTCCGTACATCACCTGATAAATTGTTGCATCCATTTCATCGGTCATGGATGAAGCCAGTGACCAGACAGTATTGACTTCATAGCTCTTAATGGTTTGAGGTTGCGGAATAGAAGCTGGAATATTTACTTGGATGTTAGACATGGCAGGCGCTTCAGTGATCGGAGTCATAAAAGGACCGAAGGTAATCAACATAGCAACAGCAGCCATCATCAAGCCTGATGCAGGGACCCAACGAGTCCAGAAAGTATCTTTAGGCTCTAGTGTGTCATCAATAAACTTGTGCAGTTTCTTGTTGGTCTTGTGCATCTCTTTGGATTGAAAGAAACTTTCAAGACGTTTGTTAGCAAAGAGTAAAGTCTCATAAAACTCTTTGGCTACATCGGATGAGTCAACAATGCTTCTGACCTCAGCTGAATTGGAATAATTCATACCGTCATCCACGTATCCTGCCAATTGAAATTTGAGGCTCTTCTTCATTTCTTCCTCCTCCCCAAACAATCAGCCAATAAAGCTCTGGCTCTCTTAGCTTTGATCCTTAAATTGCCCTTAGAAATATTGCCAATGAACTTTTGAATCACATCGTAGTCGTGCCCTGCTCCTTTCATCGCTAGGATGGTTCTATCTGTTTCATCTAGTTTGCTGAGACAACACATGAGTTCTTTTTGCTCGTATGATTTGAATTTGTTTTCATCTATTACAGGCTCAAGATTTAACTCATCCAATGAATCAACTTTGGAATCTTTTCTACATTTATCTATGAAACCATTGCGTAGTATCATTCTTGCATAGGCGAGAGGATATTCAGCAGATAAAAATTTATCTTTATTTTCTATAAGTTTTAGCAAGGTTGCCTGACATAAGTCCTCTGCATCCGTGAGATTACCGCTAAGACTTAAAGCAAAGGGTAGAAGCTTTGGACTAACAATGTGTAAAGCTTCTTTTAATGATGGTGGATTGAGTTTGGGTGGAGTAGCAACTTCTTCAACACAAGTTTGTGTTGGTGTGAATATATTGAGTGAATTCGTTGCTTCCATGTCGTTATTTAATACTACCTAATTCATAGACCATAAGGGAATAGAAAAGTTACAAATAAAGTTAATAAACTTTGTAACAAAATATATTATCAACCGTTGTTATGTGAGGCCAGATTAAACTAAGGATCGATTCAACAATTCATTTGCAAGCAACGATCCAAACTCTGTTTCAAATTCTTTCTTTTTGATTGCTTTATTAAAAATATCTAAATCCTTATAGCTATCTACAAGGCTGCCTTTTACAAAATTTTCAATATTGCAATCAAAATCTCTAAGGCACGGCATGCATGCAAAAATAACTCCTTTTTTTGCTGCTATTAAGAGCCCCTTCTTTGAAACAGAAAAGACTATGTTGTTGTCATGCATTATTTTTTTATGGCATAAAAGATCTAGGTGTTTTAATTTATTTAAGAATTGAGCACTAAAAGAGTGTGCAACTGAAGAATTTTTAAAGTGTTCTCTTGAAAATACCTGTTCAATCTCAGGAAATAAATAGTTGTAATCAAACACATGAGATTTCTTATTAAAATGCACTTTACATTTATCGCCTCGCAAAAAGGTGATTGTCAGCTTTCTTCTTGCTTTTATGTTTTCTTTAATAACCCTAGAATTTCTGCAGTCCTTAATAAACTCAGTTAATCGGCCATTTTCTTTATAAACACAATTAATGGCTACTTTTTTACCACCACGAACAACTTTCGAAATACAAGAAGAGGATTGAGTATCATTGAAAATTACAATATGGCAAGAATTAGTTGCAATAATATTTACACCTTCGGTTAGGGCCGTAGTGGGAGTTATTGCTATGTCTTTCAAGTAACTTCCTCTGAAAACATTGAAATCAGTAAAGAATGATGCCTTGCCAAACATCTCTGCATTGATATGAATTTTTTTATTTAATATTTTTTTTATCATTTGGTTTTTATATATGCATTTTTAAAATTAGCTTACAAACTTAACCAATCTCACTTGGACACATACATCGTTTTTCCGAAACAAAGGGTTGCATAAGGTTTATAGTATTTTGTAGTCTTGCTGAAGCATAAAATTTTGCTTTTTCACATGATCGCATTGCTACACAAACAATTTCTGCATCGTCCCTCATCGAAGGTTTAAGCTCAGGCAAGTAACAACCATCTCGTTGAACAACAAGCAAAGCCATGTCTCTATAAATGTCAATATCATGATTAGCGAACTCAATGGCGTATACATCGTTTTTAACTGCGCATGAGACAACCTCATTATTTTTCTTAAGCTCTTGGCTGACATGCTCAAGATTCCGTCCATCCAATCTGACCGCCGTCAAAGCTAATTTTTTATCTTTTTTAAGTCTGTTGCTAACATGCTCATAATTAAAGGAACAGTTTTTGATTGCAGCCAAAGCGATATCTTCATCATCTTTGAGAGCATCGTTAGCAAATTCAAGTCTAAAGTGAGCAAAATCGGTAGCAGCTAAGATTATTTCTTTATCTGCCTTGAGCTTATCACTGGCATATAAAAGAGCATATGAACCGTGTTCCATAAGTTTTAACATAAACTCCTTATCAGATTTAATCTCCTCTGAAACAAATTCAAGCGGTCTAAGGTTTATAGAACCCCAGTAATAATCATAAATAACATCAAAAATAAAGTCTTTATCAGCCCTGAGCTCACCTGCAAAGCGCATATATGAATAGTCAGATCTTATCTTTATCTTATAGAATTTCTTTTTAGAATTTAATAAAGCTTCTTCGTGGCTGAGACAAACCTTTCGTAAATTTAAAAAATCTTCTTCGGTAGTAATGTAATCTGTCCGTAAAAGGGTATTGGTATAGTCATGCATAATTTTTTTTAAAATTGATTAGTTCAGATAACTGGATTCTGTAGAAATTCGAATAACCTCTCCAAATGGAAAGCCACTAGTTTCTAACCCATCCTTGCATACGATCCACATGGTCGGCGCTGGAGCATCTGTTGGAAAATCTCCATAGCCATCGGTCAGATAAATTAATGCTTTGTTGCTATGAAAATGATCCGTATGTTTTTTAATATGTTTAAAAAAGGGAATAAACGAAGTCCCTCCTCGGCCTATAACTGTTGGCACTTCTTCGATAGAATCAATTTCATAGGGCCCATTTAAGCTCCAATCTGCGTAAAATAAGTCACATTTAACATGTGGATAAGATCGAAGAATCCCTTTCAATTCACCCATAAACTGCTCTAACAAATGATCAGAGACAGAACCACTTGTGTCTATGCAGACAGACACATTAATAGATTCTGATTCTAAGCCTTCTAAATACAAACCCCGATAGAAAAATCTACGGTCATATTCATCAAAGTCTGAAGGCGTCTTTGCAACAAATTTCCACAATGCTGTTCGCCAATCAACCTCGGGCTCTAGAACTGTTCCAATCTCCGCCTCCATGCCTCCTGGAATTGAACCATGATCTTTATTCAACTCAGCTGATTTTTGCAATACTTGAATGTTGTCTTTCCAATAAGTTTCTATCTCTAATTGATCTTCATTGCTTATTGAATCAGAGCACTCATGCTTCGGATTTAACAAATCAGGGCTTAAGAGCTTAAGTAACTTCGTTTTTTTTGGATTTTTCAGCAGTTGTTCATAAACGTACTCAACAGATTTATTTTTAAATGATTTATCTCTGATTGCACCCTTAGGTAACTTAAAGGTTGTATTTCTATCGATTAAATCATTAACAACTATGTCAGCAGCTATGTTCCATAATTGAGGGTCTCTAGAATTCATTCGTAAGACATGCAAAAGTGCCAAATGCAGAACTTCATGAAGCATGACAGCATTTTGCTCTGATGAATTCAGAGATTTAAAAAATTTATTGTTTACTAAAATTCTCCTTCCATCGGTAGCAGCTGTTTCAATAGAGGAAGATTCAACGATGGGTGCAAACAACATGAGGGAAGCAAAAAAAGGTGATTCTCTCCTAACTTGAAGAATGCACTTAGATATTATTTTTTTTAGTTCCATTAAGCAGCCATAAGTTTTGAGATGGTATCAGCTACTTTGACGAGCTTAGGATTGCCCATAATCATGTCTAATAATTTATTGAAATCCTTCCTGCCTGACCATGCAGAGCTAACATCGTAGGCACATTGAGTAAGCCATTCTAATTCTCCTTTTTTTTCTAAGTACATAAATGCATTCTCAATCTGCTTCACGTTTTCTGCCCTTAGCGCTAATGCGCAAGTTAAAGCATATTTGGCCGAGAGGTCATCTGGAAAGTTTGCTTTTAAATTACCATTTAATATTGCTTCTACATCAGGCAATGATTTATATATTTTTAAAAATGATCTGAATTCAGCTGCAGCAGAATCACCAACAGCAGGGTCGATAGAGAGTTTTGCTGATAATAAGGTATTCGCAATCTCCCAACTTCTTGGTGATGGCCAGGCCTGATCGTTTTTATTGACTTTGTGCAACATCGCAGGTCTGAAGTTTAAGAATGAGATAATTTGATCATTGAATCTTTTCTCGATAGCATATTTTTTAAAATCTTTTAAGTTGCTTGCTGCCTCTAAATGAATAAATCTATTTGCTAGCGGTGCTGGCATATCAAAAACTGCTGCAAAATCTTCTTTGCGATTGCCTGCACCCCAAATAAACCATCCCTCTGGTACTTCATAGCTCCCAACTTTTCTATCTAAGATTAATTGTTGTGCTATTCCTTGAATGGCTGGTGGAGCCATATTAATTTCATCTAAAAATAAAATTCCTTTGCCGCTTGTTGGCAAAAACTCAGGGACATACCACTTTGCTTTGTTATCCTCTGGGACTGGCAATCCCCTTAAATCAGTTGGGGCTAATTGACTAATTCTTAAATCTATTAAATCTATGGAATGATTTTTTGCAACAGCAGATACAAGGGCTGACTTACCAATTCCCGGTGGGCCCCAAATCATCAGCGACGATTTGATGTTATGGTCAATTAGTTTAGATAGATATTCAGACATTGCTGGAATTGATAATTTTTTCATTTTTAGGTTCTCATAAATTTGTTATAGTGATATTAATTAACCCTGACGACGAAAAGTGTCGCAAGAACAATGACAAGAAAAGCTCCATCATCCGAAACCATTAGAAGAAGATTGATTGTCTTGGAGATGATGACTCCAATAAAGATTAATGCTAAAAAAATTCATTCAGTTCTAACTGATCAACATGGTATTTCAGTCAGCTATAGAAGAGTGCAGTCAGATTTAAAAAGCTTAATTACGATGTTTCCTGAGCGAATAGAAGTTGATGATAGAGATCCATCTTATGGTTTTTATTACAGTCTTCCTAAGCATGCTCGCAAACATTCTGCCATGAGTCCATCTGAAGCGGTTTGCTTACAATTAGCTTTTGATTATCTGACCCCACTTCTTCCTCATAAAGCATTAGATCCAATGACTCCTTATCTAAAAGAAGCATCTATGGTTTTAAAAGAAACTCAGTCCTCAAAAATGAAACAATGGAAATCAAAGGTTCTAGTGATTCATGAGGGCTTGCAGCTTAATGCTGCAAAAAATAATCCTGCGATACTAGAAATAATTCAAATTGCTCTCTTTGAGGGCAAAGCTATTGCAGCCAAATACCAATCAAAGATGAAAAATTTTCCCAGTCATTATGTGTTACATCCAGGCGGTTTAGTCTACAGAGGAAGATTATCGTATTTAATTTGTGCCTTTGATAATGATCACTCAAAAATTATCTATCTCCCCCTACACCGCTTTAAAGGCGTTGAGTTACTTGAAAGCAGTAGCGCCCTTAAAAATAAAAAAGTTGCTCAATTAGCCAAAGGGCTTCTTGGCTTTAAACTTAATGAGCAAAAAATACGCGTTGCATTGAAGTTTTCTAGGATGGCTGGCTCGCACTTAAGCGAAACTCCACTAAGCGCAGACCAAAAATTAACCATGACAAAAGATGGGTTTATAAAAATAAATGCCAGTGTCACTGATGACATGGAACTTAGATTTTGGATCAGAGCATTTGGCGATTCGGTAGAAGTAATATCACCAAAAAAATTGAGAGAAGAATTTAAAGAAATATCTTATAGGATGAAAAAATTATATGAATAATATAGAAGTAAATTCAGTTGAGTCGGTAATTTTATTTGTTCTTTATATCTGCTTACAAGATGGAAAAATTTCAGATGAAGAGCTCAACGAGCTTGCAGTAGAATTTCCTTTGCTTGAAAAGCTGTATTTTGATATTTACGGAGAATACGTCCATCACGATTTTGAGGAGACAGTTGCCTCAGTAATCAAAAAACTCAATCCAATAGAAAAGTTCATTACTAACAAAATAAGTAAATTTGAAAAAGATACCTTTGATCGCTTGATTACTGATCCTAAAATACAAGACATTGCGCTACTTGAAAGCAGGCATGCTGCCGCAGTTGATGGATTTCATGATTTTGAATGTGCAAAGTATGATTATTGGACTAAGAGATGGAGTTGATGCCCATCATGTCTTTTATCTTGGCTAGCTGATTTGCAGCTTGAAATAAATTATTATCAGTTTTTGAAGACTTTTTAGCTTTCTTGCTTAAATAATTATTCCCAGCATTGAATTAATACGTTTTAAAGCAAAAGCTTTCTCAAATATATCTTTACTTGAATTTCTAGAAGTTGCCCTGGATAAATAAGTTTTAATTGCTTTTTTTGTAACCATGGGTAATTCACATAAATCGATTTTTGCATTTAATAATTTTTTGATATTGCATTTAGCTACATAAGAAGGTTTAAAGAGTAAAACAAATTTAAGAATGTCAGGATCAAGCTGAAGGTTGGCAGGTAGATACTTAAAAATAGAGATTTTAATTTGCAAAAGTCGTGTAACAACTTCTTTATCATTTTTGATGCATGTGGGTAACCGTGTAAATCTTGAATGCTTTTTCTTTGAATAGTCAGTTGGTGGAGATCCATAAGTTTTTTCTACCATTGCTGAAGCCAAACTAAAATTTTGTAGGATATTTTTTTTCAGTATATGTCTAACTCTATATAAATCCATATCTGAGATACAATCAAAATTATTATAATTATTAGTAATTCTATCCATGATAAATTTAGTATTTATAACTTGTGCTTTGTATTTTCGATTGTACAAATAATTATCATGAGCACCTCCTACACCGTCATAAACAATGCTTGTCAGTTTTAGTAAATTTTTGTTTGTTATACCTAATTTATCAGTATTTTTTAGGAAAATTTTTAGTAATTCATTGGCTGCGTGACCCATTGAATGCTTTAGTAATAACTTTTGATATTTAAAATTCTTTTGATCAGAATGCTGCATTCTATTCCACAAAGTAACATGATCGGTGTCGGATAAAATTGCTCTTTTTAAAATTAATGGGTTTGCTAAATTAATTTTTTGTAATATTTCTATAGGTAAAGAAGCACGTCCATGACCAGTTGAAGAAAGCATTTCTTTCCAGTAAGGGCGAATATCTCCACTAAGTTTAATGAAGCGTTCAAAATTAGAAGAAAGACTTGAAAAAATACTTAGTCGGGGATATTTCTGATTATAACGTATCAAAGCAGGAACTACTTCATGGTCTACTTTCAGGCGATAGCTTAAATTTAAATACAATACATCTACTTGTGGGATTGTTGGAATAAATCCATAACCTCTAGAATAAGGTTGGAATTTACTAAGATAGGATAAAAATTTCTTTTTATTGAAATTTCTTAATAACTTATAATTGGATAACTTTAAATTGATCTTTTTTACTTCAGTGATATTAAATGGCTTACAAATATGTTGTTTCAATTCTGCCAACATAAAAACATCGATATTTTTAAAACCTTTTTTATAAGTATTAAAAATTTCTAATTTTTTCTCTGAACCTAAATCTAATATCTGAAAATTGATTTTTTTAATGACTCTCAGTGTTGTTTCTAAGTCAGAATTTATGTCAAAAATTGAGAAAACTAAATCTGGATTTTTATTCAAAGCATGAAAATAAATCAATGGATCAAATTGCAATGCTTTTGTTAAAACCATAAAAATATTAACATCCTTGTCGATCTCTGATTTTACAAAAATTTTGTTTTTTCTTAACTTTGGAGGCAAAACTTTGAATAAGTCTCTTCTGTGATGAGCTCCTTCAACCCAATTATCCATAGCCATACTAGCTATCTCTCGATCAGATCGAATTGAAAGAGGTAACTTTTTAAATTCATTTACATGGCTAAACTCTTGAATATTCTTTTTTATGCATTTCTTTTTACTCAAATCGTTTAGATTAATCGATTTAACTGGTAAGCGAACCCCTATTGAGCAGAGCAACTGATTAATTTTTTTATCTTTGATAAGATTTTGATCCATATTCTGATAAATAAAATCATAGTATTTAAGAGTTGACGGGTGCTTCTTGTAAAAGCGTAAAATTTCTAAAAAAAAATTTTTATTTTTTTGTAGATTTGGCCCTAGATATTTTGAACATTGGCCATTATCACGCATGGCAATTTTCATCACATCATAATCTTCTCTAATTTTTATAGGCAAGTGCTTTAAAAGATCTGGCAAATAGTATCCACCTTCTTTGCCTTTTCTTAACTCCTCATTTTGAATTAAGAGTTCTCTGATAAAATCTCTATTATTTGCAAGGTGATATGGAAGTCTATGGAATTTATCGTCTCCATAGTATGTTTTGAATTTCTCTTTAACAAAGTTTGTGCTTGTCCACCTACTATAACAATCATTGAGACTAGTTGTTCGCCATAAATTAGCTTTTGATTTTAAATGCTCTTTATATTTCTTTATTTTATTTCTTTTATTAGTCTTCAAAATCTATTTTCCCCGTGCGCTCTAAGAAATCCATTGTGCGACTGATACCCTCTCGCTTTCCTAGCAACCAAGCCATATGCACGGCAAACCCCAGAAAGATCAAATAATAGATATCAATATCTAAATTCATACGGCCAACGAAAGTTGATTTTCTTCAGTAAACTTTTTAATTTCTGCTTCAGCTGCATTTTCTAACTCTTTCACATCTGGAAGATTCATAGAATGTTTATTCATGAAAACATAGAAACCTGTTTTCATTCCTGGCAGCTCCAGCTGGATCTCTGGGTTGTGTTGTGTATTGCTCATCTTTTCTCCAATAATTAATAACTTGATGAATCTAGTATCCGAGAGAATGACGACAAAAAGTGTCGCAGTACATTCTATTGAATTGCAAAAATTTATTTTTATTTAGAGAATTAAAGCGACGCTTAACGTCGCGATGCATGTATATAGTTTTAATTCATACAAAAAGGAGAGATTATGTACAGCATTGATAGCAATTCATCTATAGCACGAGAATTTTGCAGGCTTTTATCAGTAGCAATTAAAGAAAAAAAATATTTACTGTCACTCATGAAATTATGGGTGAATTAATTAATAAGCCTGGCCAGCATGACCATGGACGAATTGTTGAGGAAAGAATATACATTAATAATCCATGCTGCTTATCTCATGCACTTCAAGATCTAGAGGATAGCTTTCGTGAAATATGTGAGGATCAATACGGTGTTGAGGTTGAGCCAAGAGAATACTTTTTAGAGCATCTTGATGTGATAGTAAATGATGATCAGGCACTAGAAATTGAGTTGAGTTGTGGAACATAAAAAAACCTTTCTCCTTAGGTTTTTTGGAGGGCAGCATAAGTTGCCCTTTTTTATTATGAAAAAATGGTAATATTTAGATTGAGGACAACATTATGACAATGAATTTAAAATGCCCAGAGTGCGGCAAAGAGTTTGAAATTGAGGAAAGTCAGCAGGCGCATGAAAAGCAAGCTGCTGCATTAAAAGCTCAAGAGGAAAAGGCGCACATAGAGACACAAAGACTGCTTGAGGAACAAAAGGAAGAGCTTGCTAAAGCCCAAGAATCATTGGTTGAAGCTGCGGTAAAAAAACAGGTAGAAGATGAGCTTAATGAATCTCGTGCCAAGCTTATCAATCAAGCAAAAGAAGAAGCAGAGAAAAACACCCAAAGACTGCTTGACGAACAAAAGGAAGAGCTTGCTAAAGCGCAAGAATCATTGGTTGAAGCTGCGGTAAAAAAACAAGTTGAAGAAAAGCAAGCAATAGCTTTGAAAGAGCAACAGCAAAATTTAGAGCAACAAGCCAATCTGATGATTGCTGAGAAAGATAGGCAAAAAGAAGAAGCATTAAAAACAAAGGAATCTCAGCATAAATTGGATAAAGATAGGCTTCTGATAAAGATTCAAGATTTGCAAGAGAAGATGCAACGAGATCAAGCCGTTGAATTAAAAGGGGAAGCAGCAGAAGTTAGATTAAAAGAAGATTTAACTCAAAGATTTCGTAATGATCTTATCCTGGATGTTAAAAAAGGTCAGCAAGGTGCTGATCTAGAGCAACATGTAACTCCCAAAGGAAGTAATCAAAGCATTGGAATGATTATGATAGAGCGCAAAAGCACTAAATCTTATCTTTCAACATGGGTTCCAAAGCTTAAGAAAGAAGTTGAAAAAAGTGGAGCTAAGATTGGAGTAATCGTAACCGATGTGATGCCTAAGGTTCATCAAGATAAAAGCTATTTTGAGGAGTCATCAACTATTTCTGTCTTAAGGGCCGATGTGGCAGTGGACATGATCGAGATCATCAGAACAAATATGATTAAAAATCATAGAGAGGAAGTTACTTCAATGGCCACGCAAGATATAGAATTAACAGCCAATGTTTTTTCTTACATAGCAGGTGAAGGAAAAAAATACTTAGAAGATTTCCAAACCCAATTAATTGAGAGAAAAACTCTTCTTGAAACCAAAGATTCTGATCATAAAAAAGTTATGAAAAAAGAATGGAAAAATCTTGAAGATCAAGTTTCCGCATATAGAAAACTTGGCGAAGGTCTTAATATGGCGTCTAACTCAAAAGTGAATGTCATTAATGCCTCAGTTAAAATAGAAGGACCAAAGTAAAAAATTTTAATTTCTAGATAACAAAAAAGGCTACTAGATATGTAGGTTGTTTAAACGCATACCTTCAAAAAGTTCTGCGTACTCGCATTGCTTATCGCCTTTAGGACCAAATCCAGTTTCCGCATGATCTGGACATTCAGGACTATCTAGGCATGCCTTTACATCAAGAATTGCTTGCTCAACCCAATCTGAATTGCCTTCATATTCTATGAGCTGCACATCAAACATCATTTTTGCGGTATCTGTATCTTGCTCTAACATGCCATCTTGAAAGTGCTGATCTCCATTAACATAGACAAAATATCCAATATTGCTAACATTAAAGCCCTGTTGCTTGAGTATCCATTGATACATGTCCATTTGATTTTTATAAGCTTCTTTATAAGCACCCACCAATGAGATTGGATTGAGGGCAGTGCCCTCTTCATTCCTTCTGCCCGCGGTGCTTTTATAATCAACTATATGAATTTCATCAGTATCTCTGTTATGCCAGACATCATCCAAACCACCGCCAATAATAAAATCAGCAGGCTCGAAGTTTGCTCTTAGCCCCAATTGTAGTGATTTTGTCCATTGCTCAAAATCATCATGTTTAAACGGGACCAAGTGACCCAATCCATGGCGTTCCATAAAAGGATGCGGCTGTTGTAACTCTCGATACACATCAAAGTCTTTTTTCAACAGCGTATCTGTAGCTGTATTGAGTAAAAAACCTGGCATGCCTGGAAATTTGATACCTTTCACTCGATTCATCCAAAAACATGCTGGGCAATTAAGAAACGATTGGATTTGCGACCTGCTCACCTCATAGGGCTCAGGATGATCAGGTTTGTAGGTTCCTCTGTGTCTTGCCATTCTCTCTCTTATTTATCCCATCCTTCAGGAGGATCATTTTTTCTTAAATATTCTATGTCACTTTTTTGATCTTGTTTATGTCCTACAAGAATAACAAACCTTGTAGGTTCGCTGTTAGTTTTATAAACATATAGCCTGCCTTGTTCATCCTGACCATTATTTATTTTTTTATCAATCTCTAGCCAGTGATTGGTTCTATTAGCTTTCTTTTTTGTAACTGATGATTCGTCTCGAATTAATTGTTGCAAAACCTTAAAGGTTCCATCCGGAGACTCAAAATTCCTTAAAACTTTTTTGCCTCTTCTTAACAATACTATCTCTTGACCAAAGAAAGTTTTTAGCATGTTATCTATTTGTTTTTTATGCCTCTCCTTAAATTTTTCTATGTCATTTTTAAGAACTGCAAGTGACTCTTCAGCTAGCATCCTATCAATGATGGTTTCATCTAATTGTTCTTTGAGAGCTTTATTCTCCTTTGAAACTATTTCATTTTCTGTTTCAAGCTCGCTCGTCCAAGCATTAATGTCTATTTCAGGCTCGAGAATATTTAACTTAGGAGGGGTTAAATAAATTTTTGGTCTTAAGGCTGCATCACCACAAATTTGAAACCCTCGCTCAATACTTAAAATATTTGGTGAGACTAGGTTCATACTGTAAATAGAAAAAAGATCATGAAATAAGTCCTGCAAATCTTTGTCTGAGTAAGACAAGTCAAAACGGAACCAATGGTCATACATGATTCCATTCACCGATGGTCTAATACTGTCTCTCTCCTCAAAATCAATATCACCCCATTTATCATATAAAGTCTCATGCTTCGATAATTCAACTGGCTCATCTAGTAAAAATTCTTTAAAGCTTGTCAGACAGTTTTGAGGCTGCGCATCACTGGATTTATCTATAAAGATATTATTAAAGATCGTATGATCAATATGAAAATATGACGAATTGGGCAGCCTAAAACTCTTTGGCTCATCTAACATAGTAGAAATAAAATCTATTCTGTCGTCCGTTTGTGATATCGCATCTTTATTAAGCAAGACGTAGACATACCACTTGGTTCTCTCAATAAACCATTCATTTACGAATTGCGGAAACTTGAATGTATGTAAATTAATTTTTGGCTGTATTGATACTTCCTTGGCTTCACTTGTCAGCGACATTGAGATTTTGATAGGGTCGGTAAAAACAAACTTAGGGATATCTTTCGCAAGCTCATCATAGGACTCTAATACCTGCGGATTTATATCTAAGTTAGATATGGGGACAATTAGTTGCAGCATTGCTTTAGCCTCATCACTATTGACGAGTGGACAATCTGCCAATACTTCTTGATGCGGTGAATTAATATCAAATAAAACAGCATCCATTACATCTTCTTTAAATGGAAAAATTTTATAGATTTTGCCTTGGTAATTAATGCATGGTCTATTACTTGAGAGCGTGCGAACCCCACGCGACCAAAATAGCTTTTTTAAAGAGCCATTATTTTTATCTCGATAATAAACTTTTACTTTAAAAGACATTTT
>JAOMBK010000017.1 GCA_028344535.1 Pseudomonadota bacterium
ATCAAACAGACACACAGGTCTTTGAGGTGCTGTTAAACCACTCTGATTCTCTTTCATTGGATAGGTTAAATCTTACTCTTGCAGCATTGAGCTTTGATGATATTGCAGAAATACTAGAGTGTAATTATAGAGATGGATATAGTTACGCAACCATTAAGTTAGTTCTTGAGCAATTCACGGATGCTTTAATTAAAAATAATTCACAAGTGAATATTCTTTATTCAGAGGAAGATAAATCCAGTAGTAAATTTTATTGGACAAATATCTTTTCTTCGCTTGAATCTCGACAAAATTTTGTAGAATCCTGGCAAGCTTTAGAGATTAGCAAAGAGATACAGGGATTATTACTGGAGCAATCTATTTGTGAGTCTTCTCAAACTTATCGACGATATAAGATTTTGTAGTCTAGAAATGCGACATTTCGTCAGCAATTTTTTTCACTCCATTGCTAACGGTCTCAACAAATGCAAAAGGGAAGAGGCCATGAATAATTCCAATGAGCCCAAGAGCAATTAACACAACCGATACTCTGATAACTCTGAATCCATGAGAGAAGTAATTGATATCAATTTTTTTTAGATGATGAAAATCGAATTTCATGATTAATCTTAAACTAATTCAATTAAAATGTTTACGAAAATCTAAAAGACCATTTAATTCTCTTAAGATTACTATAAAGATAGTGTAATATACGATCTCTTCAAAGAGCGGCATTAGTATAATGGCTAGTATATCTGCCTTCCAAGCAGATGGTCCGAGTTCGAATCTCGGATGCCGCACCAATATCTTCTATATTTTGTTATTTGACTCAATTGTCAGTGTTAAAATTAGTAGATGAAAATTAAATCATTAACTACACCGATTGGATGTTTTGACTCAATATATGTTGACTCTGTTTTAACAAGATTGGTATTTCTTGAGAAGAAGAACTCAATTCATCCTGCAGATAAGAGTTTACAAAGCTTTATTGATGAATTTTTTAGCATTAATGAATTGAAAAAATCTCCTAAATTTAATCTTCAGGGTTCTCCATTCCAGCTAAAGGTTTGGAAGGCTTTAATGAAGATACCGAAAGGCCAAACTGAGTCATATGGATCTTTAGCCATTAAGATTGGAGTTCCCGGTGCAGCGAGAGCGGTTGGTACTGCCTGTAAAATGAATCCCATACCTCTTTTCATCCCTTGTCACAGAGTTGTAAAGCATGACGGCTCAATTGGCGAATTTGCTTTGGGAAAAAAGAATAAAGAGTTTCTGTTAAAAATGGAGTCAAAATGAGCTCCTATGATGAAATTATTGCCACATTGAATAGCGCGCTCAAAGTGGAAAGTATTATCTTGGAAAATGAAAGTGCAATGCATAATGTTCCCATTGATTCTGAAACACACTTTAAATTAGTAATTATTTCTAATGATTTTATTGAAATGACAAAAGTAAAAAGACATCAACTCATATATCAAACTTTATTTGAGACGATGAAAAAAATTCATGCCTTATCTATTCAGGCTTTTACAGTTGAAGAATTCAATAGAAATCCTGTAATACTTTCTTCTCCGGACTGTTCTAACAAATAATTATAGACATGAGTAAAATTTTCCAATTTATCCTAAAAAAACCAGTTCTTGTAATGGCTTTTATAGTTGCTATCTTTTTATCAGCAGCTGTCGGTCTAAAGAATTTTAAACTTGACGCATCCTCAGATGCATTGGTAATAGAAGGGGATGAAGCCTTTAAAGTTTACAGAGAGACTGGTGAGATATTTGGTAATTCTGATTTCTTGATTATTACTTTTACACCAGAATCTGATTTATTCTCACCTCAATCCCTAGCCACAATTAAAAATCTAGATACTCAATTAGAAACATTATCAGGCGTTAAGTCCGTTCTAACAATTCTTGATGCTCCAATATTTTTTCAACCAAAGGTTCCACTTGCTGACTTAATGGATAATCTTAAAACTCTTGAATCTGAAGGCATTGATTTTGCGGCTGCAAAAGAAGAAATTATCAATAATCCAGTTTATGCGGAGCTTATTATTAGCCCTTCTGGAGAGACAACAGCAATGCAGGTAACTCTTGAGGAGAATTCTTTATATAGAACTTTAATTAGAAAGAGATATCAATTACTTGCCATTAACAATCTTTCATCAACTCAAAAAAATGAACTCAGTAGTATAAATAAAGAGATCTCTCAATTAAATGATGATGAAGCTAAACAACGCGAAAATTTAATCGCTCAAATTAGAGATCTTCTTAACCAAAACAGTGATAAGGGAACTTTATTTTTAGGCGGTGCTTCAATGATAGCCACTGACATGATGAGTTTTATTAAATCAGATTTGATGATATTTGGTGCTGGTGTTGCTATTGTTTTTTGTTTGATGCTCTATATATTTTTTCAAAATATATGGCTTGTTCTTTTGCCATTAAGTAATGCATTTGTAACAACAGCTTTTACAGCTAGTGTGCTTGGATTAATGGATTGGAAAATAAGCGTCATTTCCTCCAATTTCATTGCGCTGTTACTTATACTGACCATCTCATTAACCGTGCATGTTTTGGTTAGATTTTCTGAAGTTTCTCGTAATTCTGAGTCTGTAGATGATGCAATATATAAAACCTTAAATCAGATGGTTATGCCTTGTTTATTCGCTGCATTGACTACTGCTATAGCCTTTCTTTCATTGATGATGGGGGATATTAAGCCAGTTATAGAATTTGGAAAAATGATGTCAGTGGGAATGATTTTTGCATTTATCTTTACTTTCACTTTCTTGCCAAGTGCTATGAAGCTCGCAATTAAATCTACGAGCACTGATTCACTAGAGTTCATAAATAAAATCCCTTCAAAATTAGGCTTTTTAGCAATAAACAATGGAAAACAAATTGCCGTTTTTTTTCTTTTCGCTTCAATTTCCTTTATTTACGGAATTTCAAAACTTGAAGTTGAAAACAGATTTATAGATTATTTTTCTCCCGAAACAGAGATATATCAGGGCATGTTATTGCTTGATCAGGAGCTAGGTGGAACAGCAACATTAGATATTTTAATTGATCAGCCTGCTGAAGAAATATTTGATGATTCAGATTTTGATGGCGATGACTTATTTGAAGATGACTTATTTGAAGATGATACAAGTGATGCATCTGGCTATTGGTGGAATGCAACATCTCTTTCTAAGCTTGAGAAGATTCATGATTACTTGGATGAGATTCCTGAAATGGGAAAAGTTTTAAGCGTAGCAAGCGGTATTAAATTAGCCAGAATGATCAATGATGATAATGATTTGAATGATTTAGAGTTAGCCTTGCTGCGTTCTGTTTTACCAGAAGATATAAAAGAAACCTTGCTCTATTCATATATAAATCAAGATGATTCAAAGGTAAGGATTTCCGCAAGAGTCCTTGAGTCTGCTCAAACATTAAATAGAAAGGAGTTATTGGAAAAAATTAACTTTGATCTCATCAATAAATTTGATTTAGAGAAAGACCAATATCAAGTAACGGGCCTAGCTGTTTTGTATAACAATATGCTTCAATCATTGTTTTCATCACAAATTAAATCTCTAGGCATAGTATTTGCTGTTATTGGATTAATGATATTGCTACTCTTTAGATCAATTAAAATTACACTCATCGCACTGACACCAAATTTAATTACTGCTGGTTCTGTTTTGGGATTGTTAGGAGCGCTAGGCATTCCCTTGGATATAATGACAATTACCGTAGCCGCCATTAGCGTTGGGATGGCTGTGGATAATACTATTCATTATCTCTATAGATATAAAATTGAGGTTGATAATGAAGATCTTACCAATGAGCAGAGGGTTTTAAACTCTCATGATTCTGTGGGTAGAGCTGTTTTTTATACGGCAACAACTATAGCCGCTGGTTTTTCTATTTTTGCTCTCTCTAGCTTTACACCAACTGTTCTATTTGGCTTATTTACAGCCTTTGCACTTATGGTTTCTTTTTTTGCATCTTTAACTTTGTTACCATTTCTTTTAAATTTCTTTAATGCTTTTTCAAGTCAGGAGTCATAGATGGCAGGACCTTTAAATGGAATAAAACTTGTTGAATTCGCAGGCATTGGTCCGGGACCATTTTGTGGAATGATTTTGGCAGATTTAGGAGCTGAAATTATAAGAATTGATAGATCTTCTCAACATGGGCATGGGAACACAATAGATTTTCAGCATAGATCTAAATCATCCCTTTCTGCGGATTTAAAGAATCCACAAACCATCAATGAAATTAAAAAGCTTCTTTCTAGCGTGGATGGTTTGATTGAGGGTTTTCGGCCTGGTGTTATGGAGCGATTAGGGTTGGGTCCTGATGAATGCTTAAAGGTTAATCCAAATCTAGTTTATGGCAGGATGACTGGCTGGGGGCAAGATGGACCTTTAGCTAAAACAGCTGGCCATGATATTAATTACATTGCATTAACTGGCGCGCTTGAATCTATGGGTAGAAAAGGTCAGACACCACCGCCACCTTTAAATCTTGTAGGAGACTTTGGTGGCGGTGGTATGTTTCTAGCTCTTGGTATTGTTTCTGCATTACTCAACATTAAGCAAGGTGGAAAGGGTCAGGTTGTCGACGCTGCAATGGTTGATGGAGCCTCTGTTCTTATGTCAATGTTTTATGCTTTTAAAGCATCTGGTTTTTGGATAGAGCAAAGAGAGTCTAATTTACTAGATGGCGCTGCGCATTTTTATGATACATATGAGTGTGCTGATCAAAAGTTTCTTGCAGTTGGTTCAATAGAACCTCAATTTTATTCAGTGCTATTGGAAAAACTAGAAATCTCAGATCTCAAATTTCAAGATCAGCACAATAAAGAATTGTGGCCAGAATTAAAAGCTATCATGAGGGAGAGAATCAAAGAAAAGACTCGTGATGAATGGGCAGATATATTTGATGGCTCTGATGCATGTGTTGCCCCAGTTTTAAATTTATCTGAGGCTCCAGAACATCATCATATGAAAGCAAGGAATTCATTTGTAGAAGTTGATGGGGTGATTCAGCCTGCACCTGCGCCAAGGTTTTCTGAAACGTCAACCCATATCAAGCATTCTTCGGTCAAAGCAGGTGAAAACAATGATGAAATCTGTGCTAAATATAATCTAGATAGATCTTGTTTTAGCTAAAAAATTCAATTGCATTATTGCTCGTAGCTAATTTCAGCTCTTCCAACTCATATCCTGTAAGCTCACATATTTCATTTGCTATGTGGGGTAAGTATTTTGGTTCATTGATATTTTTTTTTGGCTTATCTATCAGGTTTTTTGGAATGAGATAGGGAGAATCAGTCTCTATCATCATTTTTTCAATAGGTATATTTTTAATCGACTTACGCAAATCAACATTTCTTTTTGCATCACAAATCCATCCTGTAAGGCCAATATAGGCGCCTAACTCTAGATACTCATCTAATTCTTCTTGAGTTCCAGTAAAGCAGTGGACCACAAATTTTGGAAAGGCATTTATATTTTCTTTTATGATGCAAATAAAATCACTATGCGCATTTCTTTGATGAAGGTAGAGCGGGAGACTTAATTCTTTTGCAATTTCTATGTGCATGCTGAAAGATTTTTTTTGAATATCGGGAGGAGATATATTTCTAAAGTAATCCAATCCAGTCTCTCCTATTGCATGAGGATTAACGGATTTTAATTTGCTTAAAAGCTCGTCGAAATTAATTTTAAGTATTTCCTTTGCATGATGGGGATGAATGCCTGCTGATATAAAGTATTTTTCTGGCGCATGATTCTGGATTACTTTTATAGGATCAAGATCAGATAAGCTTGCACAAAGTAAAACAAATTTCTCCACACCTTCTTGCTCTGCATTATTTATTACTTCATCTAAATTATGTTTAAAAGAGTCGTGTGTAAAATTACAAGCAATGTCTATAAATCCAGCCATTTTTAATCTCTATCTATTACAATGATGATGTAATTATCTATCAATATGAACCAATTTGAACAATTTCAAGCAGCTTTAGAACTGACGAAAGTTTCAGATACTGTTTTTTCTTTTACACCCAACTCAAAATATTTTGTTGGTAACACGCCTCATGGGGGTTATCTGCTAGCATTAATGAATAAAGCGATGACGAAAGTACTTCCTCATCCGAGTGCAATTAATTCAAATGTATATTATTTAGATAGAACTGAACCTGAGCCTGCTGAGTTGCATGTTGAAGTATTTAGAACATCAAGGGGGTCTTCAATGGGCCAAGTTAAATTGATTCAGAATAATAAAATTACATGCTTATATTCATCTTTATGTTCTGACTTTGAATACATGAAAGGCCATTCTGGTCTTGAAACTCCTTTGCCTGAAATCATGCACTCAGTTGAGCAAGATAACTTTAAAGTGATGAATTATGAGAATTTTAAATTAGGCTCAACCCCTTCGTTCATTCAGCAATTAAATATGTCGGTACATCCAGATCATGCATGGTGGGATAGAGAGATTTCTACTGATGCAGCTGAAGCTCGTTGTTCTGCATATTTGGAACTGCAAGGAGGCTTAGCTGATACCTTTGTTCTTTCATATTTGGCAGATATCTTGCCGCCTGTTGTTCAAAATAAATATGGTCCATTGGGGTGGGTTCCAACGCTCGCGCTCACTTGTAATATTCGCCAACTTCCTCAAACAAACTTATTATTTATCGACGGACTTGCAAAAGACATAAGTAATGGATATTTTGAGCAAGATTGTTATATATGGGATATGAATGGAAACTTAGTTGCCACTAGCAGACAACTCGCAAAAATCTTAAAATCAGAAGAAAAAATTTCTTCATAATTACAAAAGGAAACCAAATGAAATTTACTGGTACAAAAAATTATGTGTCTACTGAAGACCTCAGTATGGCTGTTAACGCAACTATAGCATTAGAGAGACCTTTAATTATAAAAGGGGAGCCTGGAACTGGTAAAACATTGCTCGCAATCGAAGTAGCTGAATCACTTGGAATGGAATTAATTGAATGGCATATAAAGTCGACCACAAAAGCATCTCAGGGACTTTATGAATATGATGCTGTGACCAGGCTCAGAGATTCTCAGTTAGGAGATGAGAGAGTTAAAGATATTAAAAATTACATTAAAAAAGGAAAATTATGGGAAGCTTTTGAATCAGATAAACAAGTTGTTTTGCTAATTGATGAAATAGATAAAGCAGACATTGAATTTCCAAATGATTTATTGCAAGAGCTCGATCGCATGGAATTTTACTGTTATGAAACAGGCGAAACCATTAAGGCTAAAAAAAGACCTTTAATTATAATTACTTCTAATAATGAAAAAGAGCTTCCAGATGCATTTCTTAGAAGATGCTTTTTTCACTATATTCAATTCCCAGATCGACCAACCATGGAGGGAATTGTTAAAGTTCATTATCCTAAAATAAAGAAAGCGCTTGTAAAAGATGCACTAGATCTGTTTTTTGATGTTAGAAAGATTCCAGGAATGAAGAAAAAGCCATCCACTTCTGAACTAATCGATTGGTTAAAACTTCTTATGTCTGATGAACTTCCTGATGAAATTCTAAAGAATGCAGATACCTCAAAAGCAATACCGCCTTTATATGGCGCACTGCTTAAAAATGAACAGGATGTACAACTCCTCGAAAGGCTTGCTTTCATGTCTAGGAGAGATCAAGCAAAATAAATGCTCATTAATTTATTTCATACCGTTCGATCGTCTGGTGTTCCATGTACGTTAAGGGAGTTGCTTGATTTATTGGGCGCACTAGAAAAAAACCTTGCTTTTGCTGATATGGAAGATTTCTATTTTCTTTCAAGAACTATTCTTGTAAAGGATGAGAAAAATTACGATAAATTTGATAGAGCTTTTGAAATATATTTTAAAGGCATAGAAACTTTAGAAGATATATTTGAAGCTTTAATTCCAGAAGATTGGTTGCGCAAAGCATTTGAAAAAGAATTAGATCCCGAGGAATTAAAAAAAATCCAATCTTTAGGCGGTTTGGAGAAGCTACTTGAAGAATTTAAAAAAAGACTTGAAGAACAAAAAGAAAGACATGAGGGCGGAAATAAATGGATTGGAACCAATGGCACTTCTCCATTTGGTAATAACGGTCAAAATCCTGAAGGTGTAAGGGTAGGCGGCGAGGGTGGTCAAAAAAAAGCTGTTAAGGTTTGGGAGCAAAGACAGTTTCAAAATTTAGACGATTCAGTTGAGATAGGAACTAGAAATATTAAAGTTGCTCTGAGAAGATTAAGAAAGTTCGCACGTCAAAGTACAGATTATGAGTTAGATATGGATGGCACAATTAAATCTACTGCCAGAAATGCAGGGATCCTAGATATCAACATGATTCCTGAGAGAACAAATCACGTAAAGGTTTTAATCTTTTTTGATGTTGGCGGATCTATGGACCCTTATATCAAATTATGTGAAGAGCTTTTCTCAGCTCTGAAGACTGAATTCAAGCACTTAAAATATTTCTACTTTCATAATTGTGTTTATGAGTCTGTTTGGGAAGATAACAGAAGGAGAACTCAAGAGAGATTCCTAGTACAAGATATTATCAATAAATACAGCGCTGACTATAAAGTTATTTTTGTGGGTGATGCCACCATGGCTCCATACGAAATTACTAACGCAGGAGGAAGCATTGAGCACTGGAATGAAGAACCTGGTGGCGCAACCATCAAACGTTTGTGCGAACATTTTGATAAAGTGGCATGGTTGAACCCTGTTCCGGACGACCATTGGGACTATACCTCTTCTTTATGTATTATTAGAGAGCTAATGGATAACAGGATGTTTCCATTAACATTAAAAGGACTAGAAGAGGGGATGTCAGAACTATCAAAATGAATACTATCAATACTGCACAAAGCAATGGAATTAAATGGGGTCCATTTACCCTTAGAATTCCTTTCATTCATATTAAATTTAGAGCACCAGAATTCCTTCAAGGACTTGTAATTTCTGGAGCTACTGCTTTTGCAGCTGCACCTTTAGCCATGAAACTAGGCTTAAGCTTTGAAGAGGCTGTAGCACTAAGTATGGTTGCAGGAACTTTTATTTCAGCTGGCCCTATAATCTTTGGTGAGCCTATGGCACCTGGATGGGTTACACCAGCAGTTCCTATAGTAATGGGAGCATTGGCCGCTGCTGGTTATTATGGAGTTCCTACCGAAGGATCAGATATTTGTGTTGACGGTGTATGTAGATACAACCCAGAATCCTTTCAATTCATGGCTGCAATGTGTTTTGAATTTACAGCTTTAATTTTAATTCTTGGATTAACTGGTTGGGGTAAATTATTAGTTGAAAAAATACCAAATGGATTAAAAGCTGGAATTATCTTGGGAGCTGCCTTGGCTGCTTTCTACCAAGTATTTTTTGAAGATTTTGATGCATATCTTTTGCAACCTGTTTCTATGACAGTAGCAATTGTTCTATGTGTTATCACTACTTTTTCTAATCCTTTTAAAAGAATTGCTGCCAAAAATAAATTTTTTGAAGTCATTGGTTCCTTGGGATTATTACCAGGATTTGTAGTTGCTGGTTTAGTAGCTTTCTTTTTAGGCGAACTAACTTTTAATATTGAGTGGGGTTTTAAAATTCCTGCAATCATGAGCTTGATTGAGAAAACTTCTCCGCTTTATATTGGATTGCCAACATTACAGATGTATATCGATGCATTGCCATTGGTGATTATTGGCTATATGCTCCTTTTTGGAGACCTGGTTACTGCAACAGAAGTCTTAAAAGATGCTCAAAAACATCGAGATGATGAGAAGTTGCCGATTGACCTCAATAGATCGCATCTTTCTGTTGGGATTAGAAATCTATTGGCTTCATTAATTAATCCATTTTTTCCAACTCAGGGAGCTCTATGGACAGGAGTTCATGTCGTTGTAGCCGAGCAATGGAAGAAGGGCCATAAAAATATGCCCTCAATTTTTGATGGAATTGGCTCTTATTATTTAATGGGCATCCCGTTTTTGTATTTTACATTGCCTTTTGTGACCCTCATGCAGCCATTGATGGTCATGGCTCTTACCTTGACATTAATTTTAACTGGTTTTGCTTGTGCTTATGTTGCTATGGCAATTCCAAAAAAGAATTCTGAAATGGCAACTGCGCTTCTTATAGCATTCTTCATTACTTTTTATAGTGCCTGGGTGGGTCTTCTCATAGGTTTGTTGTTGGCAGTTTTTGTCGATGGATTTGAAGAAGAGGCTGCATGAGTCAATTTGCTCTTGAGATCACTGATCTTAAAAAAACATATGATTCAGATGTTGTTGCCCTAAAGGGAATTAACCTTTCGGTAAAAGAAGGAGATTTCTTTGCATTGCTTGGACCAAATGGAGCTGGAAAATCTTCTACAATTGGGATCATTGCTTCATTGGTGACTAAAAGCGCCGGTAAAGTAAAAATCTTTGATATTGATACAGATGTAAATTTTCCAGAAGCAAAACGTTTACTAGGTGTTGTTTCACAAGAGATAAATTTTAATAATTTTGAGAAAGTTATTGATATTGTTACAACTCAAGCAGGCTTTTACGGTATTCCGCTAAAAGATTCTAAGTTAAAAACTGAGTTAACGCTTAAACGTCTTGGCCTGTGGGAAAAGCGTAATGAGCAAGCTCGTACATTATCTGGGGGATTTAAGCGAAGGTTAATGATTGCAAAGGCATTAATTCATGAGCCAAAACTTTTAATACTCGATGAGCCTACGGCCGGTGTTGATATAGAACTCAGACGAGAGATGTGGGAGTTTTTAAAGGAGATTAATGCTCAAGGCACTACTATTATTTTAACCACGCATTACTTAGAAGAAGCTGAGCAATTATGCAAGAACATAGCCATAATTGATCATGGCGAGCTAGTTGAAAATACTTCAATGAAAGATCTTTTAAGTCGGCTTGATGTTCAGGGGTTTGTATTAGATATAGATCAGTCTCTGGATCAAGCGCCCTCTATTCCCAATTTTCCAATTACCTTAGAAGACTCAACCACTTTGAATGTGGCAATTCAAAAAGACCAATCTATTAATGATCTCTTTGATCAGCTGACAAGCCTGGGCATCAATGTCTCGTCTATGCGAAATGAATCGAACAGGTTAGAAGAAATGTTTATTGAAATGGTTAAAAAGAGTTAAGCATGAAAAGAAGAAATGAAATATTGGTTTCTTTGATCACTCTTATTAGAAAAGAGATTAAACGCTATTTGAGGATTTGGGTGCAAACATTAGTGCCGCCAGCAGTCACCATGTCGTTGTATTTTGTAATCTTTGGATCCTTGATTGGCCCAAGAATTGGAACCATGGACGGGCTTGATTATATTCAGTTTATGATCCCTGGACTGATCATGATGTCAGTTATAACGAATTCATATGCAAATGTTGTTTCCTCTTTCTATTCTGTTAAATTTCAAAAATCCATTGAAGAATTACTTGTATCTCCAATGCCTAATTGGGCCATATTAGTTGGTTTTATTATGGGCGGAGTTTCTCGTGGTGTTTTGATTGGCTGTATAGTCTTTTGTGTCAGCCTTTTCTTTTATCCATCTTTTACCATCGTTAATCCATTGCTAACGATTTCTGTTTTATTTTTAACAGCTATATTGTTTTCATTGATGGGTTTTATCAATGCTATTTTTGCAGATAGTTTTGATGATATTTCCATCATTCCAACCTTTGTCCTTACACCCTTAATTTATCTGGGTGGCGTATTTTATTCTATCAACATACTTCCTGATATTTGGAGAAATATCTCTATGGCAAATCCAATGTTGTATGTTGTAAATACCTTTAGAGAAGGGATGCTAGGAGTGAGTGATGTATCTATTCCATTTGCATTGGCAATGATTGTTTTTTTTATAGTTATGCTGACTTCAGCATGTTTATTTCTTTTGCATAGAGGGGTTGGAACTCGTCAGTGAAGATTAAATATCTAGGACAACAATCTACCCCAAAACTTGATTCTTACTCTCCAGATTTTTTAGATTCTATTCCTCGACATAATCAGCATTTAAATAATTTTTTTGGATTGGATTATTGGAATGCTTATGAATTCTCATATCTAAATTCTAAAAATCTTCCAGTGATCGAGGCCTTAGAAATAAAAATTCCAATGCACTCTACATTTACTGTTGAATCTAAGTCTTTGAAACTCTACTTAGCATCTTTTTATAATAAAAAATTTAATGACTCGACTAGAGCATATAAATTAATTGAGGGAGATTTAACTAAACTTTTAAACTCCCAAGTATCTGTCAGGAAACTAAATAGATTTGATAATGCTCCTAATTCCAATCTTGTTTCAAGATTTAAAAATAAAGTACCAAAAAATAAGGTGATTCACTTTCAAGGTTTCAGATCTATATGCCCTGTGACGTCTCAACCCGACTGGGGTAATATTTATATCCATTCCATGTCTGATCCCATGGATTCAAAAAAATTAATTAAATTTTTGAAATCATATAGAAACAAAGGTGATTTTCATGAAGCTTGTATTGAATCTATTTTTATATCACTTCGAGATGATTTTAAGATTGATGATTTAACTGTGTATGGAAAATTCTTAAGAAGAGGCGGTATTGATATCAATCCAATACGATCAACTTCAAAAAAACTTATATTTAAAAATTTTAGAGATTTTAGTCAGTAATTATCTAATCTAATAGAGTCAAAATTTTGTTTCTGACTTCTTCTTCTATCTGTAGATGACCTTTGATATTTGGATGAATACCATCAGCCTGCATCAGTTTTAATGAGACCATTTCTTTTATTGAGCCCTCAATAAGAGTCAAATCATATTCTGTAGCTAATTCAAGATACATGTTCTTAAAACTACTCGTATATTTCTCTCCATAATTTGGAGGAAGTTCAACTCCAATAAGAGCAACATTAGCTCCTTCTTGAAGTGACATTCTAATCATCTGATTTAAGTTTTCCTTTATTATCTTTTTGATAGACATACCTCTTAAACCATCGTTCCCACCTAGCTCTAAAATTACAAGATTTGGTTTATGTTCTTCAAGCAATTTTGGAAGTCTATATAGACCTCCAGATGTTGTATCTCCACTAATACCAGCATTAATGATTTTTATATTAATATCGAGAGCATTTAAATTTCTCTCAAGAACTGATGGCCATGATTCCTCTATTTTTACCCCATACCCAGCACTCAAACTATCTCCTAAAACAACAGCAATATATTCTTTGTTTTTGAATTGGTCGGATGAATTTACTGACGCTGAAAGTGTCAGTAGAATACCTAAAAGCAAAGCTAAGGATATTTTGAAAAATTTAATTTTAGAAGTTAAAAACATCACCAAAGAAGTTAACAGCCCAGAGGGCCTTTTGACAATAGTTAAAGATATTAATTTATCAGTTGAGCAAGGTAAGCCTATATCATTAGTAGGCCCATCTGGATCTGGAAAAACTACACTTTTAGCCATCATGGCAGGACTTGATTTACCCACCTCTGGAACTGTCACTCTGTTAGGCTCTCAAATTACAATACTTGACGAAGATAAAAGGGCGCAAATCAGAGGTAAAGACGTTGGCTTTGTTTTTCAGTCATTTCATTTAATGCCAAGATTAACGGCTCTTGATAATGTGATGTTGCCTCTCGAGATTTCAGGGGATCCTTATTCAATGGATAAGGCTCAAGAAGCGCTTAAGCAAGTTGGCTTATCCAAAAGGGCAAAGCATTTTGCAACCCAACTTAGTGGTGGTGAAAAACAGCGTGTTGCCATTGCAAGATCCATTGTTAATAAACCTAAAATTTTATTTGCTGATGAGCCAACCGGTAACTTAGATAAAAAAAGCTCAGGCTCTATAACCGATCTTTTGTTTTCATTAAATGCATTGATAAACACAACTTTGGTTTTAGTGACCCATGATTTATCTTTGGCAGAAAAGTGTGATGAAGTTTATGAGCTAGCTGAAGGTCGTCTATTGTGATTAGAGGCTTGATATATGGCTTAAAAAAATTTAGGTCAGAAATTTTTAGTGGTGACTTGCTCATATTGTTTTTCTCTATTGTTTTAGCTGTCACATCCATCTCTAGTGTTGGATTTTTGGCTGACAGGCTGCAATCTTCCATGCAAATGCAAGCTTCAAGTATTTTGGGCGCAGATCTTGTATTGCGTTCAGCGTCTGAAATTGATTCTAAATATTTAGACTTGGCTGCAGTAAATGATCTAAATTCAGCTCAGACAATTACATTTTTAAGTATGGTGCTAACAGATGATGACAATCTGTTAGTCTCCATTAAGGCTGCAACAGACTCATATCCACTCAGGGGAGAATTGCGGGTGATTAATTTTGATGGTATTCCAATTCAGCATTCTGGATCACCCCCTTCAGGTTTCATCTGGATAGAAAAAAAACTCTCTGACTCTTTAGGTTTAAACCAGTCAGATAAAGTTTCTATCGGTAATAAAAACTTAATCGTTGAAGGCATCATTGAGGATTACCCAGATAGAAATTCAAGCTTTGTTGGTTTTTATCCTATTGCAATTGTAAATATTAATGATGTTGATGAGATGGGAGTGATTCAAACTGGCAGCAGAGTTGTTTATAGAAAACTTTTTTCAGGCACTCAGGATAACCTTGATCGTTATGAAAAATCTCTTGGTTCAATTCCAGCCAGCATTAGAGTTCAAAATGCATTAGAGGCTGGAGATAATCTTGGAGAGGATATAGCTAATTCCAACACTTTCTTTAATTTGGCAAGTCTTTTCACCATAATTATATCTGTTATTGCAGCTATGATGGCAGTTAAAAGATATGCAAGCAGAAATCTTCTTCATACTTCATTGATGAAAGTTTTTGGTGCTTCTAAGTCGTTTATTTTGGGTCATCAAATTATGCAGCTTGTATTAATAGTTATTACTGCATCGATATTAGGATTGATTTTTGGATATGCATTACAGCATCTTTTGCTATCTACTTTGCAGGGAATCATCAATGCTAATTTACCGCCTCCTTCATCTCGACCAATCATGCTTGGCTTTATTACAGCAGCTTTTGTTGTTTTTGCGACTGCATCCCCATATTTAAAAATTCTTAGTGAAACAGAGCCAATACGAATCTTGAGAAATGATTTCAATATCAAGCTATCAAGCAACCTTATGATTTACCTAGTTGCGTTTTTTACAATGTTTGGATTTCTCGGAGTTTTATTTCAAGATATTAGATTAATTTTATACATAGTTATTTCATTGATCTTGGTAACGTCTGCCTTGTTTTTGATAGGAAAATTATTGATTTACATTCTTTCCTCTATGAAATTTTCTAATGGCACAGGATGGAAGCTGGGTCTGAAGAATATAGTACAGCGAGGTAACGATAGTGTATTGCAGGTAATTATTTTCGGGCTTTCTTTGTTGTTTCTTGTCGTGCTTGCAGAGACAAGAACTGATCTAGTCGATTCATGGAGTGAAACCCTTGACGAGGATACGCCTAATTATTTTTTATTTAACATTCAAGAATATAACTTGAAACCCATTTCAAATTATTTAAAGGATCAAGCAAACATCACCCCAGATTTCACTCCTTTAATTCGTGGCAGACTTTTATCTGCAAGCCGCCCTGGGTCTGAAGAAGTCAATTTTGACAATCTTATGGAAAGAGAAGCTAATTTAACTTGGCGAAATCTTCTGCCGCCGAGTAACGCCTTGGTAGATGGTGAATGGTGGACCAATGGTGAGGAAGTTTCAGAGGTTTCGGTTGATCGCGAGATTGCAGCTTCAATGAATCTTGAAATTGGGGATGTGCTTAGTTTTTCTGCAGGCGGTTCAAAATTCAGCGCAACTGTGACAAGTTTTAGAGAGATTGAATGGCAAAGCTTTTCTCCAAATTTCTTTTTTATCTTATCTCCAGCTGCAGGCAAAGAACTTCCCAATTCGTACATTACGAGCATTAAGGTTGAAGACTCTAAAATGTTAATGAGTAACTTTATTTCACGTTTTCCCACTATTACAAGTGTAAATTTAGAGGCAATTATAGATCAGGCTAAAAGCTCAATCTCAAGCGCTTCTTTGGCTGTGCAATATATTTTCTTATTAACATTGATTGCGGGAATTCTAGCGTTGATTGCATCCATATACTCGAATAGAGATCAACGAACCAAAGAGACCGCAATCATGCATGCAATTGGAGCCAGCAGGGCAATGATCTTTAAATCTGCCGCATCGGAATTTTTTATATTAGGCATGTTATCTGCAACCACGGCAATTATTTTCTCCACAATACTTTCATCTGTAATTTTTTATCAATTTCTTGATCTTACTTACTCACCAAATTTATCAATTCTTGGGCTAAGTTTTTTTCTTGCGATTGCTTTTATATTTCTTGCCGGCGTCATCTCTATTAAAAAAAGTATTTATGCTTCACCTATGATCACTTTGAGAGATTCTTAGGTTTAGTTCATGTAAAATGCAACAGCATTAATTCGGAGAGATGGCAGAGTGGTCGATTGCGCTACCTTGGAAAGGTAGTAACTGGGCAACTGGTTCCGGGGTTCGAATCCCCGTCTCTCCGCCAAGGCTCTCCAACCAATATTTTTAAGTGACAAATTAATAATGTTCATTTAAAGTTAAGTCAATAAATAAAAATTACTCTTTTTATGAAAGAATTTTATAGAAACATTTCCGATGCATTGAGTATGCTTGATGGGTTAGAACAAGATCTAAACATTAGGCACTTTACTCCAAATGAACTAAAGGTCTTTTATACAATCATTATTCGTGCTGCCCACAATGAGCATGGCTCCAATATTACAGATATAGTAGAAAATTCTGGAATGTCTCGCTCAACTGTATATAAAACTCTGAAAAAATTATCCTTAGAAAAGATTATCAATTTACATCAATCTGAAGAAGATGGCCGCGAATCTATTGTTGTTTTAAATAGTTAACCATACACACTTCCTTAGTGAAAAATTTTCTCTCACTCTCGTTGACTAGCTTTTTATTTTCAAGCGTTTTATGGGTGTTGTGGCACTTTATAGATACCCATGTATTATTTTTAGCAGGTAAGGGTGGTCTTTTCTATTTGCCTCATGCTGCAAGGGTTTTATGTGTTGTGTATTTTGGCTGGAAAGCTATACCTTCGTTATATCTCGGTGAGCTGATTGGGCCTAATGTAATTGATCCTGGAATGTATTCTTTTTCTATACTCGTACCAAGCCTCATAAGCGTTATATCAGTCCCTTTATCCTTGGTTTTGCTAAACTCATTAGGCTTTTCTTTAGGACAAACAAGAGCAAGCCCTTTAAACAAAAGAAACTATAAACACATTCTTTTAATTACTTTTATATCGGCTGGCTTTAATGCGCTTTTAGTAAATTTATACCTGAGTAGAAACAATTTAAGTTTTTCTAGCGCCATTACAGATATCGAACAAGTATCTGCATTTTTGATAGGCGATATTCTTGGAGCAACTATAGTCTTTATACTCTTAGCTTACCTCTTAAAACCAGTTTTAAGGCAGGCAAGAAATCAATAAGTCATAATCCATTCGTCAATAATATCCTCAAGAATAAACAGAGGAACAATTCCTTGATCCAGAACCACTGTATGAAACTTCTTAATATCAAACTGATCTCCAAGAGCTTGTTTGGCTTTTTCTCTTAATTCTAGAATCTTTAACATTCCCATTTTGTAGCTAGTTGCTTGACCAGGCCAAACAATATATCGCTCAATTTCAACCCTAACTTCTGTGTCTGACATGCCTGTGGTCCTCTTCATGTAATCCATGGCTTCTTCTCTGGTCCATTTTTTATAATGCATGCCTGTATCTACAACAAGTCTATTGGCTCTGAACATTTCACTTTGTAGAACTCCCAGCTCATCATATAGATTTTTAGTCATCCCAACCTCTACAGCTAATTGCTCTGAGTACAATGCCCAGCCTTCAGTAAAGGCAGAGGTTCTATAGCCCATCTTTCTATAAAGTGTTAAGTCTTCATTCTCTTGGTTCAAAGCAATTTGAAAATGATGGCCTGGAACAGCTTCATGAAATGTAAGAGTTCTCATACCAAATGTTGGTGTTTGTTTAATATCATACAAATTTGCATAAAAAACACCGGGACGTGATCCGTCTAAGCTTGGAGCCTGATAATAACCCCCAGCAGCAGTTTGCTCAGAATATTCAGGAATCGCTCTGACTTCTACAGGGCTGACTGGGAATCTTTCAAAGTAAGGTCTGACATCTTCTTCTGCCTCCTTTACCATTTGATTGTAATCGGCAATAACAATTTGTTTTCGATCTGGAGTATCGGCGTAAAGAAACTCTGGATTCTCATTTAACTCATTCATCATTTCGCCAACAGGCTTATTAACTTCGTAGCCTAACAAAATAAAGATTTCCTTCATTCGATTTCCAATCCTTTCAACTTCTGAAAGACCAATCTGATGGATTTCTTCAGCTGTATAGTCTGTCGTGGTATAAGATCGAAGACGCGATGCATAAAAGGCATCACCATTGGGCAAAGACCAAACACCATGATGCTTATTTGCCTGATCGTAATTGCTCTCCATGTACTGCAAAATTGACTCGTAGCCTGGTTTTACATTAAATTGAATAACCTCACTTAATTCACTAAACAAAGCTTCTTTTTTCTCTGTTGAGATATCTAACTCATTAACCTTTCTAATAAATACCTGCATCAATGGATTGTTATCGTCTGAGTATGCAATTAATTCTTTCAGTTGTTTAATGACATGATCGAATACAAACTCAGGAGCAAAAATCTCTAATTTTTTCTGTTCTTCCAACCAAAGCAAATCTGAGTTCATTGAATCATCAAAAAGACTAACTCTTTTAATGTAGTCTGTAGCTTCTCTATAATTTCGTATTGGATGAGTATCCGTCATAAACTCAACACCATTAAGATGATTGCCGCTGATTTGGTTGAATGGATAGGAATGAAACCTGAAGTTCTCAAATCTATCAATATTATTTTCCGTGTCAAAAATAGCTATTTTCTGTGTCACCCTTTGAACATCCGTTAAGCCATCTGAATTATATTTTTTGAGCATTTCAAGATGTTTTAAAGTATCCTGATAATCCTCATCACCATCTTCAAGGCTATCAATACTTAGCTTTTGATTGTGTTTTAAAATTGCATTGAATGGATCGAAAATTCCAATGTATGTCATGAATTCAGGCGAATCTAATAGGCTTAAAGTTAGCTCCTTGGCTAGGTAATGATCAATTGAATATGGCTTCATTAAAAATAAATTTGCTAAATATAGGGACACAACCGCAAGCCCGCTTAGGACAAGATAGCCAACATACTTCAATAATTTTTTCATAATATTCCTTTGCCTAATGTAGTATATTGATTTTAGCATTTAACAAATGATTTAGGCATGAATAATCCATTTCACTTAGCTATCCCTGTCAATGATTTAGTTAAGGCAACTGATTTTTATGAAAACACTCTTGGGTGTCAGCGAGGCAGGGCAAGTGACTCCTGGATTGATTTTAACTTATTTGGTCATCAGCTCGTTTGTCATCTTGTTGATGAAATTAACAGAGCAAACTCCAATCCAGTTGATGGGGATGAAGTGCCAGTTCCACATTTTGGAGTTATCCTAAGCTTTAATCAGTTCAACACTCTTGCAGAGCAATTAAAAAATAAAAACCAAGTTTTTATAATTGAACCTAAAGTTCGTTTTGCAGGTCAACCAGGTGAGCAGCGAACAATGTTTCTTCAAGACCCAAGTGGAAACGCATTAGAATTTAAGGCCTTTCAAAACTTAGACAGTCTTTTTGCTTGTTAGGCTTTTTGCAATCCTTGGATTGGAGCATTGA
>JAOMBK010000018.1 GCA_028344535.1 Pseudomonadota bacterium
TTGCTGTTCCAGAACTAACAAAATCAGAAAAAGATTTAATAAATTCTTATCTATCTCCATCAATTATGAGGAGGATAGGATATGATTTTTTGTAAAAATTACCAAAGAGAAAAGTATGAATAAAACAGAAAAAACAGCCTTCAGGGAGAGTGTAATTGTAGTGATGATGGGGATGGTAATTAATTTCCCCCTTCAAACCTTTTTGCTTTGGCTCACCATAGATAATTGGAGCTGGACTAACACACTCTTAATTTCTATTTTTACTCAAACTATTCTTACCCTTGTGGCTTTGATAAGGGTTTATTCAATAAGAATGAGGTTTACTAGAGGAAAGTTTTAAGAGTTTTTGATTCCAAGCTGCTCTTTAATTTTTGCGTGAGATTCTTTAGTAATTTTATATCTAGCATAAAAGAAAACGGCAATTAATCCCCAAATCATTGCAAAGGGTCCATCAATTAATCCTAAATTAAAGATTGTATCTTCAGGTATTTCTCCAGGTATAGCATTCTCCGGGAAGGCAATAAAATCAAGCGCGACTCCAGCTATAACATGACCAATGCCATTCGATGTTTTGCTAAAGAATGCGCGGGCTGCATAGAAGACTCCTTCTTGTCGAATGCCAGTATTGAGCTCATGTTCATCTGCTATATCTGCTAATGCTGACATGACGCTTATATGCAATATAGAGCCACATGCTGATGCAAAAGAGCCTAAGCAAATAATCATCAGAACTAATTCCCATGAGCCTCGCTCTGGAGCAAAGCCCAATAGAGCAATATTAGCCGATGCGGACCAAAAAATAGTTAGACCAAGAACTGTTGCAACAATCACAATGGGTTTATCAAATCTTTGATGAAGTTTTGCTGTCAGTATGAATCCAAAGGCATATCCAATAATGTTGTTTATGATTAGCCAACCAATTTGTATAGGAGACAATTCCCAAAAAAATGTTCCCATATAAATACTCAATGTTTCATGGGTTCCTATGAGCATGGAAAGGAAAAACATGCCTACCAATAATCGAGCATAGTTTTTATTACTAATAGCGCCATAAATGTCTTTAAATAAATCTGTTATCTTGATGTGTGATTCATTTCTAGAGGGTTGATTTAAATAAGGGATTCTATCTTTGGTAAAAAAGGCTGATGAGAGAATGCACAGTGAAATTAATACCATGCTAAAAATTGCTATGGGCGTATAGGACTCTTGATAGAGTTGTCCAATTTTCTCACCTGCAAAGTAAGGGAAGATTAAAAACCATACAAATATATGCATGATAATCACACCCATATATCCAAAGAGATTGTTATAGCTCATGACTCTGCTGCGCTCAAAATAATCGTCAGATAGCTCGGCTCCTAATGCTAAATGAGGTACGGCAAATAAAGTAATACTCAGCCTCAGCAAAATAGTTGAAAAAATTAGCCAGCCAAAGAGACCATATTCAGATAACCCATCTGGTGGAAAAAACATTAGATAGATTGCTATGACTGTAGGGAAAGGTGCAGCGAACATGAAGGGATGCCTGCGTCCAAGTTTAGATATAAATCGATCTGAAATAGATCCCATAATAGGATCAGAAACAGCATCAAAAATAATCGCGATTAAAACCGCCAAGCCTGTCAGTGATCCAGATAGACCAAGAACTTGATTATAAAAAAAGAAGGTGAGACCAGCAAAAATCCAATTTGTTGCACCTTCACCAGTAGCTCCTACCCCAAAAGCTAATTTTGTTTTAATTGTTAGTTTATCTGGGCTCAAGTTGATCCTTTTTATTTATTCTAGCCTTGAAAGCTCTATTAGGTAAAATAACTTCATGGAATTGAAAATGTATCAAGTCGATGCTTTTACCGATAAATTATTTTCAGGAAATCCTGCTGCAGTTGTCATCCTTGAATCACCACTTACCGACGATGTCATGCAATCAATAGCCGGGGAAAACAATTTATCTGAAACTGCTTTTGTTAGCATTCATGAAAATCCGGTTTCGATAAGATGGTTTACTCCATCGATTGAAGTAGATCTTTGCGGCCATGCTACTTTAGCGAGCGCCCGTATACTTTTTGATTACTATCCTGATCGAGCTGGAGAAGAAATTAATTTTGATTCTAAAAGCGGAAATTTAAAAGTAACCAAGTGCAATGATGGGCTTTGTCTAAATTTCCCTGCTGATCAACCTATTGAAAAAAAAATAGACTCGTTATTTATTGAAATATTAGACATTGAGCCATTAAAACTTTTAAGAGGGAAAGATGATTATTTAGCAATTTTTAAAAATCAAAAACAAATCGAAGACATGCAACCCAAACTCTTCCTTCTTAAAAAAATTAATGCTAGGGGTCTTGTAATATCGGCTCCAGGAGATGAAGTAGATTTTGTTTCAAGGTGTTTTTACCCTGAAGCAGGCATTGAGGAAGACCCAGTAACTGGATCAGCCCATACCATGTTAACCCCTTATTGGGCTAACCAATTTAATAAAGAGGATCTAGAAGGGCATCAACTCTCTAAACGGGGCGGCAAACTAAATTGTAGATTAGTAAATGATAGAGTTTACATTTCCGGGAACAGCGTAATTTATTTTGAAGGGACTATCTCAATCGTTTAAACTCTAACTTTAATAATTTCGGAGAGAATTTATGACGACTTATATTATTGCTGCTTTGCTACTTGCATTACTTCAAACGTGGCTTATTCCAGGATCTTTTAACATGAAAAATTTTCCTTGGCTGGGCACGAATAGAGATGAGCCTATGCCTCATGAGTTAACAGTCATGGCCGGTAGAGCCATGAGAGCAAATACAAATTTGCAGGAAACTTTACCAATATTTTTGGCATTGGCTCTTTTGTCTATGCAGCTATCTATTGATATAACTGGGTTGGCATGTTGGTGGCTTGCATTCAGAGTAGGGCATGTTGTTACATATATAGCTGGCTTTGCAAGGGTAAGAACATTGTTATGGCTTGGTTCAATTGTTTGCTTGGTGATGATGGCGCTGGCATTAATTTAGAACAATTTCAATTCTAAAAAAAAGGGGGCTAAAGCCCCCTTTTTTATTAGATGTAATTAATTTTAACCATTAGGATTGATTAAGAACTTCTCTCCAGTGGCTTGTTTTGCATATACCATCAGGGATTCAAGAGATAAGGCCTCTTCTAGAGATACTTCCTGAGTATAATTACTGGCAAAAGTAGTCTTAATTTCATTGGCAACTCGAGCCTGAAGTTCACCCACTTTTTCGAAGCCAATCTTGCCCAGAAATGGCGTTAATAAAAATCCACCTATACCCCAATACATTCCAAAGCTTCTATTATTTGGTAGCGAAATCCCTGATTGATTCAGTGCTCCATAGATATAAACCTGCTTATGTTCTGTAGACCCATAGGGGCTATATTCTGTTGCATTTTTTCTTGCTGCAACTTCCATGCAAGTAAGAATTTTGCCAGCCAATTCACCACCACCAGTCGCATCAAAGGCAAGAGTTGCCTTGGTTTCAGTGATAGCTGATGTTAATTGCTCCATAAAGTCATCATCAGATGAGTTGCAAACAAACTCTGCACCAATAGATTTTAACAAATCAACATGTTCTTGCTTGCGAACAATGTTTACTAGCTGAACTCCATCATCTACGCATATTTTTACAAGCATTTGACCCAAATTAGAGGCTGCAGCTGTATGGACAAGAGCTGTATGACCTTCCATTTTCATAGTTTCAACCATACCAAGAGCAGTGAGGGGATTAACAAAGCTTGATGCACAATCTCGAGGCTCAGTTCCTTCATTCATGACAATGCAACTAGCTGCGGGTAGACATCTATATTGAGAATACATTCCTCCACCAACAACGCTTACGACCTTGCCCATTAATTCTTGTGCATTTGCTCCAGCTTCGATAACAACTCCAGAGCCTTCATTGCCAACTGGCATCGGTTTATTTAGTCTTGGTTTCATGGCACCCATAATTGCTTTTGGAACACCCATTATGATTTTTGAATCTTCAGCCTTGAGTGTATTGATATCACCTGGTCCAATTAATAAACCCAGATCAGATGGGTTAATGGGAGTTGCTTCTATTTGGATTAGTACCTCATCATCACCTGGAATTGGACGCTCAGATTCAGTAATAGCTATTTCGAGTTTTCCCGCATCAGTGACTGTAGAAGTAATTTGTTTATTTAAGCTCATTTCATCTCCTTGTAGGCATTAAATAGTAATATGTGTATAGAACTATACAACTTAGAGCATGCTTTAAGTCAAGCAATAGAGTGTAAAAAGATGAATGGATAAAATTGCATGACAGACTATTCAGATCACATTGGAATAATAGGAGGCGGAATAGCCGGCCTAACACTTGGTTGCTCTCTCTTGAAAGATGGCATCCCAGCAACCATTTTTGAAAAAATGCCTGAAGAAATCTCTCACGGTGCCGCCCTCAGTCTTTCATCCAATGCCTTACGTTTGCTGCATAGGTTGGATATTTATAATGATTTAAAAAACCAATCATTCATTCATTCCGCAGCCTCAATTCAAGGGCCGCAAAAGGAAATATCCTCATTTCAAACACCAGAGGTTTTGACAACACGCCGGCAAACATTGATGACACTGCTATATTCTAAATATATAGATTTAGGTGGAGAGGTTCATCATGATCATGCCTTTGATGATTTTGATGCAGCAAAATGCGAAGTCACATTTACTAATAAAAAAAAATACATACTCAAGCACTTAGCAGCTTGCGATGGCATAAGATCATCAATAAGAGATAATTTTTTTGCTGCTAATCAAACTCCAAAATATAGTGGTTACAGCGCTTGGAGAGGGATAGGAAAATCAAACCTGCAAAGAATTCATTTCGCACTTGGTCCTGGAAGTCATATTGTTAGTTATCCAATTAATAATAGAGGAGATGTAAGTTTTGTTGCGGTTAAAAAAGAAGATTATCAATTTAAAGAATCTTGGAAAGAAGAGGGTTCAGTTAAAGATTTGCTGAATGATTTCTCCATTTATGATTCTAAAATATTTCCAGCACTCGAAAAATCTATGCCCTTGTATAAATGGGGTATATATATCCGACCATCCTTAAAATCTATGATTACTAAAAATATAACTTTGCTTGGCGATGCTGCCCATCCAATGGTTCCATTTTTGGGTCAAGGTGCTTGCATGGCAATTGAAGATGCTTATTCATTTGCAATGGCTTGCAAAGACAATATTGCTAATTTATTAGATGCTCAACAAGCCTATGATTTTGTGAGAAGCAAGCGCACTAAAAAAATACAAAGACTCTCAATGATGCAAGGCAAAATTTATCACATGAAAAATCCATTATTAGTAGCAGCGAGAAATGCTGTGATGAAATATACAAATATCCCAGGAAATGATTTAAAGAGAATTCATGATTATGATGCTCATGATGAAATGCAGATTTATTTAGCTTTTGGTGATTTGAGGCATATTAATTTTTGAAAGGGCTAATATTAAGTAAACTGGCTATATTTAATGGCAGAGTTTTTATCAATGGTTTGATTTGAATCTGGCATGGGATATTTTAATCCTGAAGCGCAATTAAAGAGCACCGCTTTCTCGTCCGCATTGATTATTTTTTTCTCAATAGCAATTTTATAGCCAGCTGCTGTTGCAGCGCCTTCAGGACAGAGCAACAATCCATCTTCTTTAGAGATCATATCTCTCGTTTTAATAATTTGTTCGTCTTCAACAGCAATAGCGCAACCATTTGATTGACGAATAGCATCAAGTATCAAAAAATCTCCGATGGCAGAGGGAACCCTTATACCTGATGCAACAGTACGAGCATTGTTCCATAAAGGCGCATGATCTAGTCCTTTATTAAATGCATTAACAATTGGTGCACACCCTGAAGATTGAATGGCAATCATTTTAGGGAGTTTGCCCGTTAGCCATCCCAGCTCTTTTAGTTCAGCAAATGCTTTCCACATTCCTATGAGCCCTGTACCCCCACCTGTTGGGTAAAAGATTGCATCTGGAAAAGTCCAATTCATTTGTTCTACAAGCTCAAAGCCCATTGTTTTTTTGCCTTCAATTCTATATGGCTCTTTAAGTGTAGAGACATCAAACCAACCTGCTTCTTTCCTTCCTTCCAGCACTATTTTCCCACAATCATTAATTAGTCCATTGACAAGATATGTATCGGCTCCCTGAAGCTGAATTTCTTGCACATTTACCTTGGGCGTATCGTCGGGGCAAAAAACCGTTGCTTTGATATTTGCTTGTCTTGCATAAGCTGCCAATGCAGCTCCAGCATTTCCATTGGTAGGTATTGCCAAATGTTTAAGCCCAAATTGATGTGCCATAGAAACAGCAAGTGCCAAACCCCTAGCTTTGAAAGACCCAGTTGGCAGTCTACCTTCATCTTTTACAATAATATTTCCAGGTTTTCCGCCTAATATATTTGAGCTTTTTTTCAAAGGAATTAAAGGGGTTACAACTTCTCCCAAAGAAATTTTTGAAGCAGCCTTTGATAAAGGAAGTAATGCTTGATAGCGCCAAAAACCTGGCTCTGATTCCATGCACCAGCTATCTTTAGAAAACTCCCGTTTAATTTTTTTCAGATCATATCTAACCAACAAAGGCATGCCATCATCTGAAAGATTGTGAATTTGATTTGCTGGATATACAGTCCCAGTCTTAGAGCATTCTAAATGCAAAACATACGATTGCATTTATCTGTCCAGGCCGCCAAATTTATCAGTGGCTAAAATTAGTTCGTGGGTAATTTCTTTTTCAAAAGCTGAGTGACCAGAAAAAGGTGCAACAACCAAAGAAGCTTCTGGCCATCGCTGTGAAAGTTCATAGGCTGTTCCAGCTGGACACACAATGTCATATCTACCCTGAACAATAATTGTGGGAATCGATCTAATTTTTTCTACATCATCCAATAATTGATTTTCGTGGTTTAAGAAACCTGCATTCATAAAATAATGATTTTCAATGAGTGCAAAAGCTAGGGCAAATTTCGGGTTTGAGAATTCCTCAACTCTCTCAGGAGAGTAATCTATGCTGCTGCAAGCTGCTTCCCATTTAGACCAAGCAATAGCAGCATCTAAGCTTTTTTGCTTATCTGAACCTAAAAAAATTTCATGATAGGCCTGCATTAAATTATCTCTTTTTGATTCATCAATTTGGTTAATAAAATTTTTCCATGCCTCTGGAAAAATTCGACTAGCTCCGTCTTGATAGAACCAATCTAGTTCTTTTTTCCTCAGCATGAAAATTCCACGCAGGACCATTTCACTCACTGAATCTGGATGAGTTTGAGCGTAAGCGAGTGCTAGAGTGCTGCCCCATGAACCCCCAAAAACCAACCATTGATCAATACCTAATTTTTGTTTCAAAGATTCAATATCCGCCACCAGATCCCAGGTTGTGTTATTGGTTAAACAGGCATGAGGCTTACTTCTGCCACATCCTCTTTGATCAAACACAATGATTCTGTAGACTTCCGGATTAAAAAATCTTCTAACGGCTTCACTTCCACCTCCACCAGGCCCACCATGTAAAAAGACAGCAGGTTTTCCACTCGAGTTACCACATTGTTCATAATAAATTTCATGCTCGCCCGCAATCATGTAACCAGTTTCATAGGGTTTAATTGCTGGATAAAGGTTTAGAGGTTCTGTCATAGAGAAATGTTTGAGTTAAGTGAAATGCTATTAATTTTTTTTGGTAGAGCTCTTAACCAGCTCCTCAGATGAAGCAATTTTAAAGGGATCAACATCTTCCCCGAAGAGTTTTTTGGGTGATACAGATTCAAATTTTCCCTCAGTATCTGTTGGGTCGGTAAAGAATCCTAAAACGTAGCCGCCTTGCGAGTAACCCATCAGATCTCGAAGTTCAGGCTCTAGCTCTTTCGCTATTGAAGGAGGGCAGGATAGATATTGATTTTCTTCTTGTCTTAGCCAATTTGGAGCATAGTGCAAAAAAACACCAAGTCTATTTTCTGATGTTTGATTGGCTCCGCCTCCGTGCATGACAGATCCAGTATAAATAAATACTGAACCTGCACTCATTTCCGCATTTTCAATTTCTTCATCGAGGGGCATTCTTTCCTTATCCCATTTTTGTGAACCTGGCACAACTTGGGTAGCACCATTTTCTTTAGTGAAATCTGTGATAGCCCACACAGTGCTAAATTGTGTTTCTATTTTCCTGGGTACATATCCTCCCCATACTCCTCGATCTCTGTGAAGGATTTGAGGTGTTTCATTGGGGCCGATAGAAATTGCAGATGTGAAATGGAGTTGATAGCCATCACAGTGAGGCTCTAAAAATTTTGCTGATAAAGCATTGATTGTTGGATCGAGTGCTAACTCACGACACTTGGGCGATCTTGCCATAAGAGCTCCAACTCTTTTGGTTTGAAATCCAGTAAATTCATTATCTCCCTCAATATCATTTTGAAGATAGGGTTTGAGCTCATTTTTAATCTCATCAAGATCTTTTGAAGATAAGACGTTATCTATGACAACCGCCGCATCTCGCTCAATAATTTCTAAAATCTTATTTATGTCCGTATCTGGACTGACATGTTCAATTCCCATGTATTTAGTTTAGGACAAATTTAAAAATCTGTGAAATTTTGAGTCTAGCTTGCCTTAATAATAGAATCATATATTTCGGGGTCTGTGGCTCCCTCAGTTCCAAATAATAAAACAATACTTTCAGAGTCTAGCTCAATTTTTTTTGCGATATCCTGGATCTTCATAATTTCGATTAATGCTGCGAGGCCAGCCACTGAAGACTCTCCTGCTTCAATCGGGGGGTTATTGTTTGCAAGCATCCTCATCGTTGCTGGTATTAATTGATCAGAGATAGCAACAAAATCATCCGTCCCAATGCTTAGAATTTCCCATCCAAGAAGAGAAGGCTCGCCACATGATAAACCAGCCATCATTGTTTCTTTTTTAATATTTACTGAGGTCATTTGATTGTTTTGGGCGCTTTGAATGAGGCAAGGGGCATGCTCAGATTCAACAACAATGAACTTAATATTGCTTTTAGGAAACTTCTCCCAGAAGTATGCGCATATTGCACCAGGGAATGAACCTACACCACCTTGCAGAAATATATGAGTAGGCATCTCCATTTTTTCTAATTGAAAAGCAATTTCTTCAGACATTACATTATATCCAGCCATAATGTCTCTCGGATATTTTGTATATTCGGGATAAGAAGTATCAGAAATAATATGCCAGTTATTTAGCTTAGATTCTTTTTTACAAACCTTAAGTGACTCGTCATAGTTTCCATTTACTCGTATAACATTTGCATCAAGTTGCTCCATTGCATCTTGACGCCCTAAACTCACCTCTGCATGAATATATATTTGACACTTGCATCCAAATAACTTGGCTCCATAGGCAACGGAACGACCATGATTACCATCTGTTGCAGTTGTCACGGTGTATCTTGAAATTTTCTCTTTGTATTTTCCTTTATGGATATCTTCTAATGTTACGTTACTTCCAATATCTTTTTTTAATTCATCCTGGATAAATTTTAAAACCCCATATGTACCGCCCAATGCCTTAAAACTACCTAATCCGAATCTAGAACTTTCATCTTTATAATAGATTTTTTTTACCCCAGTTTGTAAAGCTATGTCCTTTAAAGAAAGGAGGGGAGTTAGCTTATATCCATCCCATGTAGAAATCTCATCAAATGCTTGTCTAGAATCTAGAAGATTGAGAATTGATTTGAGTTCGTCCGAATAAGGGCTTCGTACTTTGTTTAAATTATGAAAATGATCAATTAACATCCATTTATTTTATACGAACTAAGTATTTTCGACTAAGCACAGTTCAGTTATAATTCATCATCTTCAAATGCCCAGATAGCTCAGTCGGTAGAGCAAAGGACTGAAAATCCTTGTGTCGGTGGTTCGATTCCACCTCTGGGCACCACTCTATTATTCTTTATTTTTCTAAGCAATAATCTCTATGTAAATGAGATCTTTTTATAAAGTATTATCCTTATTATTAATAATAAATTGTGGTGGAGGAGGCGGTTCATCTTCAGATTCGCCGCTCACACTTTCGCAAAATATTCCTCCTCAACCTCTTTTCAAAGAAACTCCCATTCAATTAATTGATGCTGTTAGTTACTATTCTCAAGCATGCAATAAGCCCTCATTCCAATTTTTAATCCCAGTAAAAATTAATGATGATATTTACTTGGATTTTATTGCACATTTTTGGTGTGACTCTCCAACTCCTGCAGAGTTTGATGATCAGCCTGTCCAAGATGCTCTTGTAGCATATCTTAGCGATGAATTTGGAGGTTACACCATAGAGAACATTGAGGTCTTTGGATTGATAAATCCTCAGTTAGGTGGTGCTAGTAGAAAATACTCAAGAGGCGATATAAATGGTGATGGTAAAGATGACTTTGCTTTTGCCATGAACTGGGAAGATGGCAGGGCCTCTTATGATTATGAATCCATGATTGCAAATTATGCCCAGCCCTCAATATTAATGAGTCATGAGTCCGGCTACAGCATTCAGCGATTAGGTAATCCTGATTGGGGACACTCTGTACAAGTGGAAGACAACATTGTTTTATTTGGCGGACATAGCTCTCAAGCCTTCAAGCTCGTTGACTCAACATGGATTGATATATCGGAGCAATATTTGGATTTAAGTTTTGCAAGTTTTTTGGTTTATGACGATTACATAATTAATAGTGTGAGACGCAACGGACTTCAGGGATTAGAGCTAAGAGAAAACAATGAGACGATTTCTTCATTAATGATTGAAGAGAGCTTTAAAGTAAATTTTGAGAGCTGGAATAATCAAGGAACAGGAAAATATAATGAGCTTGGAGTATATAGCATTCGTGGAGAGAATTACTTCGATGGGATGACATCAGAAATGTGTCGTCAGGATGATCTGATCATTGCAACAATTAATGCTAGCAAACTTAGATCTGGAGAAATTATTGAAGGAGGCTTCTACTCAGAAACAGAAACTGATCCAGTGGTCCTTTTTGCTTTTTATGAAATTGTTAACAAAGAGCTGATTGAAAAGGAGTTGGAGATAATTGGAGAAGAAATCAATCATAACTTCAATTTTTTTGATTGCATTGATATTAATAATGACAATATGAGCGATATAGTTGCTCAAGTATTTAGTCAGCCTTGGAATGATCAAGATAACAATCAAGGTGTGCCAGAAGTTTATATAAATTCAGGTAGCTCTTACTTTAATTTGGATACCTCAACCTGGCCTACGTTCAGTTTGAATGATGGTTCTCAAGGTTATCTATCTGATATTGATTCAAATGGCACTTTTGATTTGGTAATGTTTCCTCTTCAAGCCAACATAAGCGGTGAGATAGAAATATTTCTCACAAATAAAAATATAACAAATTAAGGCCGGCTTAACCAAAAACTACGGTCAATTAGAAACAATTGACATAAAATATGTCAATAGATAAGCTATAGCTATATTAATGATGAATTTAAAGTTAAATTAATACTATGGAAACAAATAATTTACATGATCTTGTAATACGTAACGGCAAGATTTTAGATGGATCAGGTAAAAAACCATTCTTTGGTGATATTGCTATTGATGGTGGAAAAATTACATCAGTTGGGAACATTGAGAGCTCAGGCAAAGAAGAGTTAGATGCAAAAGGAAATTTGGTGACGCCTGGCTGGGTTGATATTCACACTCACTACGACGGACAGGTATCCTGGGATCCATATCTCACTCCATCAAGCTGGCATGGTGTAACAACAGCGGTAATGGGAAATTGTGGAGTAGGCTTTGCTCCAGTTCGCCCAGGAGACGAAAACTTTCTAATTCAACTCATGGAGGGCGTTGAAGATATCCCAGGTTCAGCCTTGCATGAGGGAATTGATTGGGATTGGGAGACTTTTCCAGAATTTCTAGACGCCATTGATAAAAAAGAATTCGTCATGGATGTTGGATTTATGATGGGTCATGGACCTTTAAGAAGCTATGTAATGGGTTATGAAAGATGCCAAAATCAAGTAGACGCATCTGACGAAGAGATCAGCAAAATGTCAGAACTTGTCACTGAAGCTATAAAGGCTGGGGCTCTAGGATTTAGTACCTCCAGGACTGTTCTTCATAGAGACATATATGGTAAATATGTGCCTGGTACGGAAGCAAGTTCGGAAGAGATGCGAGCTCTTGCATTTGGAATAGATAAAGCTGGAGAAGGAACTCTAGAAATAACATCTGATTGGCTTGATGAAGAGATGGAAATGTCTTGGATGAAGGAGTATGTTAAAAAAAGTGATTGTGGATTAACCTTCCTGCAAACCAAAGGCGACGCAGTAAAAACAATTTTATTTTCTGAGGAGCACTTTCTCAAAGGTAAGAATATTCGGCCCCAATTCCCAGGTAGAAATGTTGGTTTAATGTTTGGCTGGGAAACTTCAGTCAATCCATTCATGCAATTTCCTGCTTACAAAGAAATAGCTGATCTACCCATGGATCAAAAATTCAAAATTTTAAAAGATCCCCTTTTTAAAGAGAAACTGCTTAGCCAAGAACCAGACTTTGAGTCTGAAATAAGGGCAAGACTTGCAGATAATCCTTCTAATAAAACCAGAGAAGAAATTGCCCAAGATGTAGCACTCCCCACAACTATAACCTCAAACTACAAAACTCAATTTATCCTTGGGACTCCTCCAAATTATGAACCCAAAGAAGAAGATAGCATTGCCGCGATAGCTTCAAGAAAAGATATTTCTGAGCTTGAGGTTATGTATGATGAGATGCTTCAAAATCAAGGCACCAATTTAATTTATGCTGCTTTCACACCATATGAAAAATATAAGCTGGATTTTGTTGAACAAGCCTATCGATTAAAGTCATCCGTTGCTGGAGGAAGCGATGGTGGCGCACATTGTGGACTAATTTGTGATGCGAGCATGCCAACAACCAATATTTCACATTGGGGAAGAGACAGAGAGGCAGGCAGAAAGTTTCCATTAGAGATGTTGATCAAGAAACAAACTAAAGACACAGCTGAGACTTTTGGTTTATTTGATAGAGGCGAAATAAAATCTGGCATGTTAGCAGACATCAATATTATTGATTTTGATAAGTTGAATGTAAGCCATCCCACAATGATTCATGACCTTCCTTTAGGCGGAAGGCGCTTAGTACAAGATGCTACAGGCTATATTGCCACCATAAAAAATGGTCAAGTAGTTTCTGAAAACGGTAAAGCAAATGGAGCACTGCCAGGAAAACTGATTAGGGGGAAACAAATTTGTGAAGTAAAAACAGGCATATCAGAAGTTTCATTGTTCGATAAGACCATTCGTCTGTTGGCCGTTAAAGCCTTAAGTTTCGTTTGGAGACTCACCGGAAAGTCTATGAAAACTACAATCGTTTCTGAGACCTAAGTTATCATGAAGCCAGTTTGCTTAGTTTTGGGTGCCGGTGCTGGCATCGGCGGAACTGTAGCAACAAAATTTGCTCAAGAAGGCTACCACTCGTGTTTATGCAGAAGGTCCGATCAGGATGGATTAGATAACCTGGTATCAAATATTGAAGAAAAAGGTGGCTCTGCTAGCGGATATCTCATTAATGCGATTGAAGAAAATGTTCTTGAAGAATTAATCATCAATATAGAAAAAGAATTGGGACCAATTGAGGTTCTTGTGTATAACCTTGGTGCTCAAACTGGAATGAAGTTACTCAATGAGACAACTTTAAAAGAATTTGAGTGGGGCTGGAGAATGGCAGATTTGGGATTATTTAGAGTTTCAAAAGTCTTGATGCCCATTATGGAAGAAAGAGGCTCAGGGACATTCCTTGTTACTTCTGCTACGGCTGCCATGCGTGGAAATAAGAATCAGCACTCTCATGCTGCTGCAATGGGTGGCAGAAGAATGTTATGCCAAACTTTAAATGCTGAATTTGCTCCAAAGGGAATTCATGTGGCACACATTGTAGTGGATGGAATGGTTGATGCTCCAGATACATTGGGGAAGATGCTCGGAGAGGAATTATTTCAACAACTCAGAGAGACAAAGGGTATGGAGCATGATGGCCTTATTTTGCCTGAAAGCGTTGCTGAAACTTACTATTATTTATCTCAACAGCATCGATCGGCATGGAGTCACGAAGTGGATATTAGAGCTTTCTCAGATACAGCTTGGTGGAATAGTTAGTCAATCGCCTTAAAACCTGAAGCTTGCTCGACTTCCTCATTATTAAAGAATTTTTCCATCTGCTCTAGCAACCAAGAGCGGGCATCAGCTTGAGATAAGTCTAGGTGTTTTTCATTAATAAGAGTTGTTTGATGTGATTTCCAAGATTCCCATGCTTCTTGAGATACAGTCTCCATTAATTCCTTGCCTTTAGGCCCAGGCATCGGCGGCACTGTCATGGCTGGTAAATCTTTTTGAAATTTTTTACAGAAAACAGTTGTGCTCATAATTCTTTAATTACCTTGCTAATGGGTTTTGGTAGTCCATATTCTTCTATTCTATCCTTTTTTATCCATTTATATGTTTGATTGGTTTTTATTTCCACCTCTTTTGCCGAGCTATAGGTTTTTAAATTTATTTCCAGCTTTCTATGCGTAAGCTCATGATTAATTTTTTGATTAGCTGTTAGCTTAAAATTTTTGATGTGATTTTTTATAGATCCTGATTGAAAAGGCAGCCAAAGATTTTTCCATATTGAATCAGTTTCATTCTTCATAAGTAATAAAGATTTATTAGTTTGTATTAATGATAAATTCATAACTATTACTTTTTTTACTCTAACAGCTTTATTTTTTTTAACTGATCTAACCTTAAATGCAGACAAGCATTGAGAACTGACCGGACACTTACTACAAGATGGATTTGATGGTGTGCAAATCGTTGCTCCCAAATCCATAATTCCTTGTGTATAAGAAAAACAATCATCCTTGCTCACCATTTCCTGAGAAAGTTTCCAGAGTTCAGCCTCTTTAAGTAATTCCAATTCTTTTTTTAATAATCTTGATATAACTCTTTTAACATTTCCATCCAGTATTGGGTGAGGGTCAAGATAGGCCAATGACATTATTGCCCCAGCGGTTGATTTACCAATTCCCGGTAATTCTATGATTTTTTTAAATTCATTCGGGAATCTATTCCCATAATTCTTTTTTATAATTTCCTTAGTAGCAAATATATTTCTAGCCCTGCGATAGAACCCTAATCCTGACCATGCAGCTAAAACTTGATCTTCGCTAGCATCAGACAAGCTTTTTTGGGACGGGAATTTCTTAATAAAATTTTTAAAATAAGGTATGACTGTTTTTACTTGGGTTTGCTGCAGCATGATTTCTGAGATCCAGATTCTGTAAGGCGTAACTTTTCTTCGCCATGGCAAATCATGCCTGCCATGTTCTAAATACCATTGAACAACTTGCTGAGAGAAAAGTTGATATCGCTTATTCAAAGAGGTTTTCTTTTGCAATGGGCTCTTTGCCGCCATCAAAAGAGTAAATTATTGGCGCGCCAGTTGGAATCTCGAGGGCTATTACCTCTTCCTTTGATAAATTATCAAGCTGCATTACCAAAGATCTAAGTGAATTTCCGTGTGCAGCAACTAAAATATTTTCTCCTTCCAACAGTCTTGGCAGGATTGAGGAATTAAAATAAGGCAGAACCCTCTCCGCAGTATTCTTTAGGCTCTCGCCACCAGGAGGAGGTATATCATAAGATCTTCTCCAGATATGAACCTGCTCTTCTCCCCATTCTTTTCTGGCATCATCTTTGTTTAAGCCCGCTAGATCTCCATAATCCCTTTCGTTTAAAGCTTGGTTTTTTATAACTTCAATATCTGTTTGAGCTATGCCATCTAAAATCATTTGACCTGTAATTTGCGCTCGCTTTAAAGCAGAGGTGTACATCTTAGAAAATTTAATATTTCTTTCTTTGATGAGGGTGCCAGCAGTGGAGGCTTCTTTTTCGCCAACCAGAGTCAGTCCTGGATCCTTCCACCCAGTAAATAAATTTTTGGCATTCCATTCACTTTGCCCATGACGAACCAGCACTAAAAAATTTTGATCTTTCATAATATAAACCTCACCAATAAATATATTTTAAGCGATAATATGCAAATGCTAGAATTCAATTTATTTTTAATCGATTATTGGTACTTTTCTGTTCCTTTATTTCTTTCAATTATTCTATGGTTTCGTTCAGAAACAAGACGAGGCGGCAATCGAGTTGACTGTAACCAGCTGACTAATTTAGTTAATAAAGAGTCTGCCTGCTTGGTTGATGTGAGGCCCAAGAGTGAGTTCGACCTTGGAGCCATAGCCGGATCTGTAAATATCCCATTTGAAGAGCTAGACAATAGAAATGATGAATTATTGAAACAACAAGAAAATCCATTGGTATTAATTTGTAAAATGGGAAGGAATGCGGCTCTAGCTGGTGAGAAACTTCAAAAACATGGCTACAAAAACACTCATGTGCTGCAAGGTGGAATTTCAACTTGGCAGCAAGAAGGGCTTCCGCTAGTTAAGGTAAAATAATTCATGAGCTATTACACTAGATTTCTTTCACTTCTCTTGCTTTGTTCCTTCAATATTTCTGCTGATGAATTAACTATCAATTTATCAGGGCAAACCAAAGAAGGAGTATTGTCTTTGGCTATTTATGATAATGCAGAAGCATACAATTATTCTGTTAAGGGAGAACAGCGTTCAGAAGAAGGTATATTTACAGGGATAGAGAATTTTATTGAGCTTAAAGAAAGCCATGAGTTTGTTATTAACTTACCAGAGGGAATTTATGCAATTGCACTTTTTGTTGATGCTAATAAAAATTTAAAAATTGATAAAAATTTTCTTGGCATCCCAAAGGAGCAGTTTGGTTTTTCTAATAATGCCATGGGAAAATTATCAGCACCTTCTTTTGAGCAAGCAAAATTTAGGGTTGAAGGAAATACTTTGCAAAATATAAAATTAAAATAATTTAAAAATCCAAACATGAAAGATGTAATCATTTATACAACAAAAACCTGCCCATACTGTTATAAGGCAAAAAGTTTATTGAAAGGCTTGGATATTACCTATCAAGAAGTTTCTGTCGATTTTAATTCTGAGCTAAGGGCCGAGATGGCATTAAAGGCTGGAAAAACTTCTGTTCCACAAATATGGTTTGGTGAAGACCATATTGGAGGGTGTGACGATTTGCATGACTTGCATGCATCTGGCGATTTATTTGATGCTTTAAATTAACTTTGCTGAGCCTTTATTTTTTTTGTAAGAGTATTTCTACCAAGACCCAAAACTTTAGCAGCTTCTTGTTTTTTACCACCAGTTTTTTCTAAAGCAAAATCAATCATGACTTTATCTAGTGTTGGCTCAATGATTTCAAGCATATTTTCAGAATTGCTCTGATAAACCTCACCAAGCCATTGAGAAAATCCTGATTGCCAATCATCACCTTGTTTAAGAGGCGATAGATCATTGTTAATAATTTCGCCAGGCAAATCTTCTAATTCTACATTTTGAGTAGGTGCCATGAGAGCAATCCAATAACATGTGTTTTCTAATTGCCTTACATTTCCTGGCCAATCATATTGAGTTAAAGCTAAGAGGGCTTCCGGAGAAAGTACTTTTGGCTCATCCAACAAGGAATCTGCATGCCTTTTTAAAAAAGCAGAGGATAGATCACCAATATCCTCTTTTCTTTGTCTAAGAGGAGGCACATCGACCCTGATCACATTCAACCTGTAGTAAAGATCTTCTCTAAAGGTGCCAGAAGCAACTAGTGATTCTAGGCTTTGATGAGTGGCAGCTAAAATCCGAACATCCACCTTGATTGGCTTATCACCACCAACTCGAAAAAATTCTTTATTTGATAATACTCGTAATAAACGTGTCTGAGTCTCTAGGGGCATGTCTCCAATCTCATCAAGAAATAAAGTGCCCCCATTTGCCTGCTCAAACCTACCAATTCTTTGCTCAACAGCTCCGGTGAAAGCTCCTTTTTCATGCCCAAACAGCTCTGATTCAATAAGTTCTTTTGGAATATCAGCCATGTTTAAGGCTATAAATGGCATATCATGCCTTGGACTATTTTTATGTAATGACTTAGAAACGAGCTCTTTGCCAGTTCCAGATTCCCCTTGGATAAGAACAGTGGCATTTGTATTAGCTAGCTTCCCAATTGATCTAAAGACAATCTGCATTGAAGGTGCTGAACCAATGATTTCCGATTTAGAGACTTTCTTTGGTTTGGTTTCTTTGTGTTCCTCTAGGGCCTTTTTAACTGTGATAATAGCCTCTTCTAAATCAAAAGGTTTTGGAATATATTCAAAAGCACCGCCACCATAAG
>JAOMBK010000019.1 GCA_028344535.1 Pseudomonadota bacterium
GAATATCTTCATCAGAAATATTTAAACCATCTCTTATGAAATTTTCTAAACTGCCGTATTTTTCTTCTGCTGTTTGAAAAGCAGTTTCAATGTAGATACGCTCAACCCCTATTAAGGGACGCAAAATCTCAGCATCGGCCTGATATAGACTCATTAATTCTATTTGGTCTAAAATTTCTTCAATTCTATTTTCGGTAAAAGCATTGGTCTTCATATAGTCTTCAATTACATTCTCTCTAGATACTCCCAAAGCAATGAGTGTGATTGCGGCGGCAAAACCGGCCCTATCTTTACCAGCAGTACAATGAAATAGGGTTGGGGCGTCTTCATCTATTAGACCCCTTAGAAAATTTTCATATACATCCGTATAGCTTGTTACAAATTCTCTATTTGCATCTATTAAAAAGCTTTTAACCTCTTTATCAGTTTCTCCTTTTAACACTGCCTCAATCTTTGATCTCATGGCTCCATCGACACTAATCGGCATTTCAACGTAGTTTATTCCCTTAGGAACAATATCTGGGTCTTCAGTTTTTTCTTCTTTTGACCTGAAATCAACAATCTTTTTGATCCCAAGACTTTGAAGGTACTCTTGATCAGTTTCAGAGATATCACTTAGTTTATCTGAGCGATATAGCATGCCCCATTTCACGGACTTACCATCAATAGTCTTATAGCCTCCAAGTTCTCTTGTATTATGGGAGCCATCCATTGGCAACAGTCTGTGGCCTTCGTTTTGAAAAGAGCTATTATTTTTATGAAGAGGTCTATCCATTAAATCTATTGTTTCTGAACATTGTGTTATCGCCAAGCAAAGAAATATAATTCCCGCTCTCTTATACATCAATAATTACCTTTCCTTTGGCCTTTCTATCTTTTAGATGAGCAATAGCTGCTGCTGATTCCTCAAGTGAGAATCTATCTGAAATTTCAGGGTTAATCTTGCCTGCAGAATGAAGATCAAAAAGTTCTTGAAAATTTTTTTCATTTTCATCCGCAAACATCATTGTCCATGCACCCCAAAAAACTCCAACTATCTGACAGCCTTTTAGAAGAGCTAGATTAAGAGGCAGCTTTGGTATTTCTCCAGCTGCAAATCCGATGACAAGAAATCTTCCCTCCCATGCTATTGATCTTAAGGCTGGTTCACTAAAAGATCCTCCAACTGGATCATAAATAACATTAGGCCCCTGTCCTCCAGTAAGCTCTTTAATTTTATTCGAAAGCTCTTTTTGCTGCTCTCTATCCAAATTACCCGCGGGATATACAAAGGCTTCATCTGCGCCATGCTCTAAGCAAATTTTAATTTTTTCCTCAGATGAAGCTGCGGCTATGACCTTTGCTCCCATTGCTTTACCAATTTCTACCGCACTTAGCCCAACCCCTCCTGCTGCGCCTAGTACTAAGAGTGTTTCCCCGGCTTTGAGTTCTGCTCTTTGTTTTAAAGCATACAGAGAAGTCCCATAAGTCATTGGAAGGGCAGCAGCAACTGGAAAATCCATTTCCTTTGGTATTAAAGCTACCCTTGCAGCCTCAACAACAATTTTCTCTGCAAAACAACCATTGCCTGCCATTACAAAAACATGATCACCAATGCTACAAGATTCAACACCTTCACCTATTTCAGCTATAACGCCTGAACACTCTGCTCCAGGAATAAACGGCATCGGGGGTTGAACTTGATATAGACCTTGGATCATCAAGACATCTGGAAAATTAACACTAGCTGCTTTAATCTCTATCAAAACTTCGCCATTGCCTGGCTTTGGATCATCTATATCAGATAAGATTAGTTTTTCAGGGCCGGCTAATTCTACACATTGCAAAGCTTTCATTACTCTTCCTATATTTTTGAATTATACAATTCTACATACTTATTAATGTCCATGCCCATATTTTTCTGAAGATTTTTTAAATCTTTTTGTGATTCTTTGGCATGATGAATGAGCCCTTCAAAGTTATTTTTATTGCTTGAATGAAGCTCATCAGCAATTTTCTTGCTTTGATTTAAAGCATACTCTTGGAATGAAATATTTTGAGAGCTTATCTCATTCATAATTCTTTCACTAGGAAGGCAATCAACGCTCATTTCTGCATCTACTGCATTTGAATATCCAGAAGAATACTCATCCATGGCACTTGAAACTTGCTTTAATTCATCATGCAAGATTGCTTTTAATTCCAAGAGCTGGATATCTTCGCCGTCACGCCTTAATTTTATGTCCTTAGATCTTCCATTTCCAACCATTATTTTTTGATTAGCTCGCATCTCTTCAATCTCTTTATCAGAAACCTCAGGACTGTTAGAAATAAGAGAGTGCATTATATAAACATCCAAAAGCTTGATTTTATTCTCATCAATACCCTCAGGAATAAATGGATTAATATCAACGCCTCTTAACTCTAAGTATTCTATTCCTTGTTCTTTTAAAAGAGTTGCCGGTCTGGAGCCGCTTGGCCCAGATCTTTTGGGTCTTACTATGTCATAGAGTTCATTTTCAATCTGAAGAATTCCAGTAGAGATTTGTTGTGGAACGCCATTGTTATCAAGCAAGCCAATATCTTGAAAATCCTGAACCGATGTCTTGATGCCCCTTATAATTGCATTTATAAATTCATCTAAATTGTTATAACTAATCCTTAGATCATTCTGAATGCTGCTCTGATATCCAACATCACTCATCCTCAGGGAAGTCGCATATGGTAAAAATAAATCACTTTCATGATGTTTTAACAAAGAATGCTCTCTATTTAATAAATATGATTCATGTGCAATGGGTGAGGCGCCAAGGCGTTCTAATAAAAACCAGAAATTTCTTTTTATGTTTCTGATTGCTCCAAGATACTTATTATTTATAAAGTCTTGATCGGGGTTGTCGCTTAATGAATGCCAGGACTCTTTTGATAAAGAGAAGTTATAGTGAATTCCGGAAACACATTGCATGATCGAGCCATATCTTAATCTTAGGCCTTTTCTGTAAATATGCTTTAGCATTCCGCTATTAGTTTCACCATACTCAGCTATCCTGATTTCTTGCTCGTTTTCAAATGCACATGGCATGGAGAAATTCCACAGCATCTCTCCTTCCATCTCGCTGTATAGAAACCGATGCAGTAAATTAAGATGCTTAAAAAGCTCTTCTGCAGATTCAAATGTAGGAGTAACAAGCTCTACTAGAGCTTCTGCGAAATCTGTAGTGATATCCTTGCTTGTGAGTGGGGAGCCAAGATTCTCAGGATGATTTTTTTGAGATATTCTTCCATTTTCTGAAACACGCAAAGACTCCCTTTCAATTCCGCGTAGAATTTTGAGATTCTTAAAAAAGCCCTTATCTTGATGATCTTTTAAAGAGCGCTTAAACGCATCTGTAGTCATAAGTTTGGGCTAAATTGATGGGCCCGCTGCAACTATTGCTTCACTTACTGAGAATTTTTTAAAGTTTTCTTGGAATTGCCCAATGAGATTTTTAAGATATTCGTCGTATTGACTCTCGTCTGACCATGTTTCTTTTGGAGTCAATACTTTTGAATCAACCCCATCTACTGCTACAGGAACTTCCAAATTAAGACCATCTATATGAACGGTTTCAACATCACTTAATTCACCATTTTGAATAGCATTAACTATTCTTCTTGTTGTGGGAATATCAAACCTAGAACCAATCCCATGCGGTCCACCAGTCCATCCAGTGTTGACTAAGAAAACCTTAGAATTAAAGGCCTCAATTCTTTTCATCAAAAGATCAGCATAAACACCAGCTGGTCTTGGGAAAAATGGTGCTCCAAAACAGGTTGAAAACGTAGTACCAATCGATTCGGTTGATCCAACTTCGGTTGATCCAACTTTTGCGGTGTATCCACTTAGAAAATGATAGGCTGCAGCTTCTTTTGAAAGAATAGACACAGGGGGAATAACACCTGTTAAATCACAAGTTAGAAATATTACTGTTTCTGGCTCGCCTGCAGAATTTGATTCAATTGCGTCATCAATATGCGATCGTGGATAACAACAGCGTCCATTTTCAGATAATGAGGTATTAGTGTAATCAGGAGTACCACTTTCATCTAAGTAAACATTCTCAATGATGCTGCCATGTTTAATTGCTTTCCAAATAACAGGCTCATTTTTTTCTGAGAGATCAATGGTCTTTGCATAGCAACCACCTTCAAAGTTAAATACGGTACCTACACCCCAGCCATGCTCATCATCTCCAATTAGTGAACAGGTTGGATCAGCAGAAAGTGTGGTTTTTCCAGTTCCTGAAAGCCCAAAAAATAGGGACACATTTCCATCTTTATTTACGTTAGATGAGCAATGCATTGGTAATACATCTTTCTCTGGCATTAAAAAATTTTGCACAGAAAACATAGATTTTTTCATCTCACCAGCATATTTCATTCCAGCAAGTAGAACTTTTCTAGCTGCAAAGTTGATAATTACGCATCCTTCTGAATTTGTCCCATCTTCTTCTGGAGAGCACTCATAATTTAAGGCACTCATTATTTGCCATTCTTTCTTTGCTTGAGGGTTAAACTCATCAGGACTAATAAAAATCAATTGTGAAAACATGCTATGAGAAGCGCTCTCAGCGGTTACATTTACGGGTATGTAATGATCTTCATGAGCTCCCACATGAACCTTTGAAAGGTAGCGATTTTTTTCTGCTAGATATGTATCAACTTTATCCCACAGAAGTGAAAACTTATCTGCATCAAAAGGTCTATTAATTTCTCCCCAATCTATTAGGTGGGAGGTGCTGTCTTCATGGACAATGAACCTGTCATTAGGACTTCGTCCAGTTCGAGCTCCAGTTTCTAAAGAAAGTGCTCCGTTACTTGCAATGGAACCTTCTCCATTTTCAATTGCAGCTTTGATCAAGTCTTCGGTATTTAGTTCAAGTGTTTCAGCCAATGCGTTACTTTCCATAAAAATTCTTTACTCTGTCGATTCTACAATATTCTACGTCTATGAGAGAAGTATAACTTGAGAATTTGTTGTAGTGGATTTGAAAATATTTAGTAATTATTGTCAATAAACCTATAAATACTGCTCCTATCGCTTTAAATAGCAACTTAATTTGTAGCAATACTACAAATTTATACTTTTGTTGAGTTTTTGAACAAAAAGAAAAAGTTATAACAAAACAAGAAAATAAAGAATATAAATGCCCATTCAGCGAAATTAAAGATAAATCTCCATTCATATTCAGCACAATTACCATCTCCGAGCAAAATAGTTTGTATTACCTCAAAAATTGGAAGAGTATCCATTAAGAAATCCATTGGAGGAGCGCAAGTTGGAACTTGGTCGCTGGGCAGGTTTTGTAAATAGATTTGTCTCCCAGCAATCACTGCGCCACTCATGGCAAATAAACCAGCCATCAGCAGAAGAACTGTTCTAATTAGTAAATATAATCCTGGAATGATTAATAGAGCTCCACATAATGCAATTAATCCAAAAGACCAACGCTGAAGGATGCATAGAGGGCAGGGATCATAATAGCCAAAAACTTCAAAAATATAAGCTCCCACTATTAATCCTACACCTAGACCACAGTTAACCAATGGGGGCAATAGTAGAATTTTTCTTAGAATATTCATATTTTTAAAAGCATCATTAAATGCATGATGATCTTATATTATCCATGGCTTATATAAAAACCTAATGACATAATAAATTTTTATGAATACTCCTGCAAAAAAAGTTTTTTTGATAGATGGTTCCTCTTATTTATATAGAGCCTTTCATGCTATGCCGCCTCTAACAACCTCAACTGGCCTTCCAACAGGCGCAGTCAAGGGAGTCACGAATATGCTGCGCAACTTACGCAAAGAAAATCCTGATTCATATTACCTTTCAATCTTTGATGCCAAGGGCAAAAATTTTCGTCACGATATATATAAAGACTATAAAGCTAATCGCCCCCCAATGCCTGAGGATTTAAGAGAGCAGCTTTCTCCATTAAAGGAAATATGCAATGCAATGGGAATGCCTGTTATTGAAATCCCAAACGTAGAAGCCGATGATGTCATCGCCACCTTAGCTGTGATGGGTTCACAGCAAGGAATGCCTATGGTTATATCTTCTCTGGACAAAGACCTCATGCAGCTAGTTGAGGATCCACTAGTAAAGATGATGAATACTATGAACAATCAAATTTATGATGTCGCAGGGGTGGAAGAAAAGTTTGGCGTTCATCCAACTCAAATAGTGGATTACTTAGCCATCGTTGGAGATACTTCTGATAATATTCCAGGTGTTCCAAAAGTAGGTCCTAAGACAGCTGTTAAGTGGTTTAGTGAATTCAAAAATCTTCAGGGAATTATTGATAATGCAGATTCGTTGACTGGGGTTGTAGGCCAAAATTTTAGAGACTCTATTCAAGATTTAGATAGAAATGTTGAGCTTGTAACTTTAAAAAAAGATGTTGATTTAAAAGTTTCTTTGGAGGAGTTGCTGAAGGCTAAAGAAAATCAAGAAGAGCTTAACAAACTTTTTTTATCTTTAGAATTTAATACCTGGATTAAAGCTACAAGCAAAAGCAATGATAATGAGGCAGAAGCACTCAAAATCAACAAAGAATATCAAACCGTTTTAACCGAAAAAGACTTAAGCACCTGGGCAAGCAAAGTTGAAAAAAGTAAGGTGTTTGCCATAGACACTGAGACTTCCTCGTTGGATACGATGACAGCTGATCTTATAGGCATTTCTATTGCCTGTGATGAAGGAAAAGGCTGCTATATACCCATCAATCATTCATATGATGACATGCCAAAACAGCTTACCTTAGATGCAATAGTAAAAATTCTAGGCAGCGCCATTACAACAAACCAACATAAATTAGTTGGTCAAAACCTCAAGTTTGACTTACCTATGCTCAATAGGCACGGTATAAAAGTTACTGAGTTCCTTGGCGATACAATGCTGATGTCTTATGTGCTGAATAGCACAGGAACAAGGCATGGCTTAGATAGAATGGCCATGCATTATTTAAATTATCAGCCAATGAAATATGAAGAGATTGCAGGGTCTGCATCTAAACAAATTAATTTTGCTCAAGTGGAAATTCCCGCTGCAACTTTTTATGCATCAGAAGATGCTGACATTACCCTTCGGATTTATAACTACCTAAACAAAAAATTAAAAGATGAACCAAAACTAGTAAATCTTTTAAAAACCATTGAATATCCGATGTTGAAATCCTTGCTAAGGGTTGAAACTAACGGGGCTAAAATTGATGCAAAAATGCTATCGGACTACTCGAAGGAGTTGGGGAAAAAAATAGAAAAGCTTTCCAAGCAAGCATTCAAAATGGCAGGTGAAGAATTTAATATGGACTCGCCAAAGCAGCTAGTCGAAATATTATTTAACAAACTTGAGTTACCAGTTCTAAAAAAAACACCAAAAGGGCAACCTTCTACCAATGAAGATACACTCCAACGCTTAGCAGAAGAATACGACCTACCAAAAGTTATCATTGAATATCGCGGCTTAGCAAAATTAAAATCTACTTACACAGATAGCCTGACCAATATTCAGCATCCTGTCACTAAACGGATTCATACTTCATATCAGCAAGCTGTTACATCAACAGGAAGGCTATCTTCTACTGAACCAAATCTTCAGAACATCCCAATCAAAACACCTGAAGGCAGAAAAATTCGAGAAGCTTTTATAGCAGAAAAAGGAAACATTTTAATTTCAGCTGACTACTCACAAATTGAGCTAAGAATTATGGCTCACTTGTCTGGAGATAAGAATTTAACCCATGCTTTTAATAATAATATTGATGTTCATTCAGCAACAGCATCAGAAATATTTAATGTTTCCTTGGAAGCGGTTACTCCAGAGCACCGAAGAAGTGCAAAAGCCATTAATTTTGGATTAATTTATGGAATGTCTGCTTTTGGCCTAACTAGACAACTTGGTATCCCTCGCCATGAAGCTCAAGCTTACCTTGATAAATATTTTGAAAGATATACTGGAGTTCGAGAATATATGGATTCAACAAAAGAACTAGCTAAAAAAAATCTTTATGTCGAAACTATTCTGGGAAGAAAGCTTCATGTTGCCTCTATTAATGACTCTAATGGTTTAAGGCGACAAGCAGCGGAAAGAGCAGCTATCAACGCTCCACTGCAAGGATCAGCCGCTGATATCATTAAAAAAGCCATGATAGATGTTGATCATTGGATTGGTGCTGACAACTCAGATATCAAAATGATCATGCAGGTTCATGATGAGCTCATTTTTGAGGTTAAAAAAGCATTTGCCTCTGATGCTATAGAACAAGTAACAAGCTTAATGGAAAGTGCAGTAAAACTAGAAATTCCCTTAATAGTAGATGCAAACAAAGGAGCCAATTGGAATGAAGCTCATTAAGCATTCCTTTTTTTTATTTGCTCTGTTTGTATTACTAATTTCAAGTTATGCTCAAGCCTCTAATATTTTAGGACCAAAAACTAAAATCTTAGTCACTAATGCATTTGATCAAAGCTTGCAAAATTTTAAAGAATGTAAGATTTCTGAAGGGCTCACTGGAAAAGATCAGATTAATACTCAGTGCCCCTATAAAGATTTGCAAAGATATTATGAGATTTTAAATCAGACACAAGATCTGGATATTACTTTTTTATTAGAGGGTTTTGTTGCTCCTAAAGCACTTAAAAAACCTAAGCTTTATTACCCACCAAAAGCACAAAAAAAGGGGATTACTGGTTTTGCTATTGTATCTTTTGACTTAGATAAAAATGGTAGAACCGTTAATCAAAAAATTATCCCCCCATTTTCACATAGCATTTTTCATAATCAGGCTTTAAAGGCTGCAACGAAATTAAAATATGAACCTCTAACTTATATGGGCGAGCCAGTTTTATATCCAAACATGAAACATAGATTCACCTTTATGCTTAAAAGTGAAACCCTAGAGTTGGGCTCAGCAGCCAAAAGCTTTAATAGGATTACGCGTTTTCTAAAAGCTAAAAAATATACTGAGGCAGAAAAAGTAGCGGTTGATAATTTAGAAAAAGATCCTTTCTTTTACATGCAATTAGCAATGGTTAAGTTTAAGCAAAAAAAATACAAAGAAGCTGCAAATATCGCTTTGAAGTTTTTTAACCAGCAGGATTCTAAGGATTTAAAGCTTCCAGAGTACTATTTCCTTTCTTATGCAGCACTTATTTATGCTGAATCTTCATTCAAAGCTGGTAATTTTGACGAAGTAACCAAGGTAGAGGTTTTGCTTGAAAATCTCTCTCCAGTAGGAAAATATGAAAATGATATTTTATGGACCAAGATATACTTAGGAGCTGCTTTAGCATATACCGACAGAATGTTAGATGGAATCTATTATCTAAACTCTGTAAAACTTAGCGCTATAAAAAATGAGGATGATGGAATGATAAAGATCGTAGACTCTATATTGCTTAATATAGAAAATGCGCTTAATTAGAGATTGTTCCTGACCAAATCAATGGATTTTTTATAGATCTTTCATCTGGCTTTAGTATAACAATACCGTATTCTTCCCTAAGGTCACACACCTTTTGATCCATTAAATGATCGGGTGAAACAAAAGGCCATTTCTTTTTCATTTGCTTAGCTCGCTTCCTTATTTTTAGCTTAATAGGCAGGAGCTTAATAGCGGTCATTATGAGTTTAAAATAACCAGGGTCATGCCAAAAATCTTTGTACAGTTGTTTAAGCTCTGGAAGTTTGTTGTAGGCAAGCAGCTCTTTTAGTTTCCATTTTGTTCCCAGAAATACCCATGAATCTAGCATAGACTCTTGCTCTATCGAGGTATCTAGACCAAAGATTACATGAGTTGCATCATGATCTCTAATAATTGTTGAGCCAGGTTTATCAATAAGCTGTTTTTTACCATTTGTTCTCAAGTAAGCTCGATATTCTTCTAAGCCTTCAGCAAGAGTAATATCACAGTTTTGAGACTGAAAAGATAAATTAACCATCTTTTAATCCTACCAGAATCTTTCTTAGTTTTTCAAACCCAGTTTCTTTTGAGGATGAAATTGCTAAAACTTCCATTGCATTAGTTGTTTTGCTAACTTGTTGGATTGTTTTCATTAAAATATTTTTAGATACCTTATCTGATTTAGTGAGCACGGGAATATAGGGAATATCAAAACTTTCACACAATTCGATCATATCAAGATCAATTGGTTTAAGCGGATGCCTTATATCCATAAATACTAGAACTGCTTCGAGGGCTTTCCTATTTTCAAAATATTCTCCCAGCAACGGCCCCCAATCTTTTCTTCTTGAATGGCCTGATTTAGCAAAACCATAGCCAGGAAGATCTAGAAGCTTAAAACCATCTTCAACTTCAAAGAAATTAATTTCTGTTGTTCGTCCTGGTGTTTTGCTAATTCTTGCTAATTTTTTATTGCCAGTTAAAGCATTTAGTGCACTTGATTTGCCGGCATTTGATCTGCCTGACAACAGAATCTCTATTCCGACATCTTCTGGAAGATTTTTATGCTTTGTTATACCGAATAAAAAAGCAGTATTTTTGAAAGGATTTTTCATAAGATCATTTATCTCAGGCCACGCACGACATATAATATGCCTTCTTAACCACAACGTAAAATTTATGTTAAAAACTTATTTAATCATTGGCTTAAGCATGACCTCTTTGGCAATCTCTTCAGCTGAAGTTAAGATGCCTGATTTGTTGGCCGCTGGAGATGCTCAAGCTGGAGCAGGATTAGTTGCAACATGTTCAGCATGTCATGGCGCCGAAGGTCAAAGTATAAATTCTGACTGGCCAAGTCTAGCTGGACAAAACCAAAGATACATTCACGATCAACTGAAATATTTTCAACAAGGCGATAGAGAGAATGCTTTGATGATGGCTGTGATTCCATATCTTAATACCCTTTCAGACTCTCAGCTTCTTGATATAGCTGCATTTTATAGTTCTAAATCACCAGCGGTTGGTCAAGCCAAAGATGATGCCGAGTTATTGGCCCTAGGTGAAAGTCTTTACAGGGCTGGAGATTTAGAAAGAGGCATACCAGCATGTACTGCATGCCATTCAGTAAATGGAGCAGGGAATGCTCAAGCAGGTTTCCCCAGAGTTTCAGGACAACAAAAAGGCTATTTGATCACCACTCTTAAAGAGTACAGAAATCTTTCAAGGAATGCTGGAGATTATTCTTTGGTTATGCAATCAGCATCACAGAATTTAAAAGATTCAGACATAGAAGCTTTAGCTAACTACATGCATGGACTATATCAACAATGAAAAAAAATATAATTCTATCTACTTTTTTATTACTCATTATTTCTGTTTCTGTTGCTTCAGAATATAGGCTTGGAAGAGATTATGGTTCATTATCAAGGCCATTACCTGTAAAAGAGGATGGTGTAGTCGATGTGGTGGAGGTTTTTTGGTATGGTTGTGGCCATTGTTTCAATTTGGCACCTATTACTGCTAAGTGGGCAAAACAACAGGATGCATCTGTTAATTATCAAAAAATGCCTGTTACTTGGGGGCCTGTTCATCAGCTTCATGCGAAACTTTTTTATACCATTGAGGCCTTGGGTATAGGTGATACTGCGCACTCAGCAGTTTTTACAGCCATGCATAAGGAAGGTAATTTTTTAGGCAGCGAAGGGGCGATTTTAGAGTTCCTCGAAAAACTTGGAACTGATAAAAGCGAGACCATTAAATACATGAACTCTTTTTCTGTTAGACAAAAAGTTAAACGTGCAATAGAGCTATCAAAACAGTTTAAAGTTACTGCCACTCCAATGATTTTTGTAGATGGACAGTATAGAATAGAGGCCAAAGGAGGCCACTCAAAAATGCTCAAGGTGGTTGATCATGTGATCGAACTCCAAAAACCCGTTTCTTAGAGCAAAATTTAAAAAATTATGAAAAAATTTATTCCAGTATTTGTTGTAACTCTTGCAGTAGTTTTATTTTTTAATGGTAAAAAATATGATGAGCTTGTGAACTCAAGACTTAGCTCTTCGATTGCTGTTTGCTTAGAAGGTCAAGCTTGTGGTCAGGCCACTGCTATGACTGTTGCTGCAGTCGGTGGGGCTAGAACTGCAGAGTCAATTTATACAACTGGTTGTGCTGCTTGTCATGATGCTGGTATTGCAGGAGCGCCAATGATGGGTGATAAAGCTGCATGGGAAACAAGGCAAGCCAAAGGGTACGAAATGCTCGTTAACAATGCTTATAATGGAATTAATGGTATGCCTGCCAAAGGCCTTTGCGCAGACTGTACTAAAGAAGAAATAGGCATTGCTGTTCAGTACATGCTTGATACTATTTAGTTTTAGATTGCTCTAATAATTCTTCAAGCTTAGAAACTCTTTGCTCAAGTCTTTGGGCTAAGCCCTTGAGAGCTTCATATTCTTCATTCGATACATAGCCTTGAGATTTTACAAGATCATCAAACCTACCTTTCAATTCATTTTGAATAATCTTTATATTTGGTTCATCCGCATCCTTAGAGAGCCCATCAATTTTGTCACGAAGAATACTAACAAAAGCTTCGAAAGAATCTTTAGCTGCCATAATTACTTTCTACTAGATTTATAAATTGAGACCATCTGTTAAATTGAATGGGAGGATTTTCATCAACCTCCCAATTTAGATTATTTAGATTAAACCACATTGTATTTATGCCCAGGTCCCTAGCACCCAAAACATCATTCACTGGATGATCTCCAACATGAAGAGTGTCTTCAAAATCTACCTTAGAGAGCTCACGGGCTCTAACAAAATGACCTTTATCTGGCTTATTACTTCTTACATCCATTGATGAGATTGAAAAATCAAATAGGTGACCAATGCCTAATTTATTCACATCAGCATTACCATTTGTAAGGACGCCAAGCATATATTTAGAAGATAATTTTTCTAAAACGGAAACCACGCCATCATAGAAAGTTACTTTGTGTCTTTCCCCTAAGAAAAAGTTATAAGCATCCTCAATAAATTCATTTAAATCTTTTGTATCTTTAAAAAATTTTTTAGTATGGTGAGCGATTGTTTTTTTTCTTAGCATTCCCAGATCATATTCCAATGATGGATCCTCTTTTACCAGTTCGCTTCTAATTTGCATAAAATCTTCAAATGTTCCCCATTCTATTTTCTCCCCAATCCTGTCTTCAGACCATTTTCTAGAATTCATTTCTGCATTGATAATGGTGTTCTTAATATCCCAAAATGTGTCATCTAAATCAAAAGTAATCAGATGAATTTTAGACATTTTTTTTATGGGCTCTTGGGTGAGAGTTTTCATATACTTTAATTAAATGTTGATAATCAAGCCTAGTATATATTTGAGTCGTAGACAAAGAACTATGACCAAGCAATTCTTGAATACTTCTTAGATCCCCGCTTGATTCAAGCAAATGAGTTGCAAAGCTATGCCTCAACATATGAGGATTTACTGGAGGCAGTCCCTGCATAATAGCAATATTTTTAAGTCTTTCTTGAACACTTCTTGTTGTTATTCTGTTTCCTCTTAGGTTAACGAATAAAGAGTCGTCTTTTGTAGAAAGTTTATCCCTCTCAATCATCCAATCCTCAATTGCATTTTTTGCATAGCGGCCAACTGGAACAAGTCTAGTCTTAGAGCCCTTGCCTAGAACTCTTAAGAAATTTTTACCATCCTCAAAATCATCCAAATTTGCATTGACCGTTTCGGAGACTCGCAAACCACTTGAGTAAATAAGCTCAATAATTGCCAGATCTCTTTTTTCTTGAGCATTCTTAGGTTTGAAATTAAGTAATTGAGAGACTTCCTCAGGAGATAATACATTTGGAAGGTGGCTTGGAGATTTTGGTGAGTTGATTAACTCAAATGGAGAAATTATTACCAAGCCACTTTTCTTTAAATAATTAAAAAACCCCTTTGCAGAAGAAATATGTCTTTGAATAGATCGCGCGCTTACATTGTGTTGAAAAAGGTCAGCAATCCATGCTGAACACATTTCTTCAGTGAGGCTTTCAAAATCACTCACACCAGATGCTTTTAAAAATTTTGAAAACTTATGAAGATCTCTTTGATAGGAGTTTATTGTGTTTTTGCTAAGACCTTTAATATTTTCTGAGAAATCTAAATAATTATAAATTAGTGAGCAAAGAAAATACTTTTCATTCTTCATGCCTCTTTTGATTCAAGGACTCTAACAATAATATCTCGGATGTACTCAATAAATGTTGTGTCGCCATCACCAAGGTATTTGGTAGGTTCATTAGATCCCATTTTCAACAGGGCAAAACCTTTCTTTAATTTCATCACACTTATTACTGCAGACTTTACAGAGCCAGAAGAAAAGAATGCATCCATTTTTTCTTTGGATAAGGGCCCCATGTGAATCACATCCTTGCTCATACCCAATCCTGTTTTACTTTCAAGGTCCTGTAATTCAGGATCCGATACAGCCTCTAAAATACATGAATCAATTTCAAAGTTTTTCTTAAAGAATAATTCAACAGTTTTTTTTACCTCATCAAAATTTTTAGAGGCAATCAATGACAGAGTTAAATTCTTTGACTTAAAGAACAGCGCTTCATTTTCTTTTCCAGTTGAAACAAAACCTGAAAGCATATCCATAAGCCTTGATTGCTCATCTCTTAGTTTTCGTACTTGCATTTCTAGAAGTGAAGTTGCCCCGTCTGCATCATGCTTAAAGCTTAACTCGCTCAAAAGAGATTCTCTGGAAAGAAAGAAATTAGTATTTTCTAACAAGTAAAGTTCAACATCCTTGTCGTCTAGTTTTTTAGCCATGTTCCCTCGCAGATAAATTCAGCTGGTCCAATCATTTCTAGCTTATCATTTATTTTTCTAAGGCTCAGCTCACCCCCGGCAGAAACAATTTTTACAGGCAATTTATCATTAATATTGAAGCTCGCAGTTGCTGCAGAAGCAGAGCCACATGATAAGGTTTCACCAGCTCCCGCTTCATTGGTCCTAAGCTCAAGATTTTTTGAATGCTTGGAAAATAATGAAATATTCACATCTGCAAAAAACTTTCTTTTTCTCAGTTTTGAAGACAGCCTATCTAGGTCAAAAGAAAAAACTTTTTTTGTTTCTATAATTAAATGTTGATTACCAGCATTAATAAATTTATATTTTTTTAAACCACATTTATCTAAGAAGCCCGCTTCTTTTTTTGGAACCTCTTTTTGCACTGGATAATCTATGACAACCACCACTTTTTTAGATCTTGTTGGTTTAATTAATACAGGCTTAGATTTCGTGCCTAACATTAAAGGTTTTTTCGGTGCAAGCTCAGCCTCCCAAAGAAATGCTCCCACCGATCTTACTCCATTCATACACATGTCAGCCTCAGAACCATCTGAATTATAAAATTTTATATAAAAATCATGTTTAGAATTTATTGGTGGATTGATAGTAATAAGCTGATCAAACCCAAGGCCCTTTTTTCTATCTCCCATCTTAATTAATTGAGATTTTGATAATGCATGCATTGCGGTAAGATTCTCTATGACGATAAAGTCATTGCCATTCCCATGCATTTTCTTAAACTTGAGCATCTAATCCTTCTTCAAGAGCAGTGAGAGAAGAGTAATCTTCTCTTTTTCGTATTAAATAGAATGTATCTTTGTCGACAATAATTTCAGCAGCTCTAGGCCTTGAATTGTAGTTTGAACTCATAACAAAACCATACGCACCAACAGTCTTAACAGCCAACAAATCCCCTTTGGAGCTCTCGCTTTCAATATTTTTTGCTAAGAAGTCT
>JAOMBK010000002.1 GCA_028344535.1 Pseudomonadota bacterium
ATCATTTAATTTTAACAAAAAAAAGAGGGCTTACGCCCTCTTTAAATTTTTATTATCTTTTACCAATAATATCCAACTCTAATTCCGTACTGTGTTGGCGCTGAGAAAGATCCACTAGGAACACCTGCCTCAACTCCTCTCCAGTAAGAAATAACCTCGTCAGTTACATTATATGCAAAAGCTTGGGCATACCAGGGGGCATCACCAGAAGGCTTATAAGTAACAATTAGATCAACCATGCTCCAGCTGCTTCTTTGATCGCCGAAAACATCTGTGCTTTCATTAAAGTATCCTGGAAGATCAATGAAGCCATATGCGCACCCATCAGCAGCACCAAAATTTGTACAACCATAAGTACCATAACCACCAGCATCATTGATATGCTTATCTGCATTCCAAATTGTTAGATAATCTTCTGCTTGCCAATGATAATTAATAGATGGAATTAATTGGCCCATAGTACCTAAGTTAAATGTATGCTCGTACTTGATTGTAAAAGCTAAGTTAGGTGAATAAGGTGCTTCGTTACCTTTTAAGTTGACATAATTCTCTGGCACATTTGCTACTGAGGCATCATATCCACTTCTACCTAGATATGCATCCTGGCCGTAATACCATTGAGTATTGAAATCCTCAGTGACTTCTGTATCCATAGTAGTAATCCAACCACTTACACGTCCACCCTCATATGGCAGGTAGTCAAATTCAATCTCAAGACCTTTCATCTCTTGCTCACCAAAATTTTGCGTGCCCCAGAAGGTTACAACTTGCTCTACTGGATCTAATTGACCAGTGTCAATGTTGTATTCAGTGGTAGCAACAACATCAAATGGAACATTACCAGTAAATTGTTTGCCATCATAAACTGTGTGGAAATAGTTAGCTGACAGGGAAAGCCTGTTTTCTAAAAATTTACCTTTATAACCCAGTTCAAAAGTTGTAGCTTCTTCTGGACCATATGATGTGTTCACAGATGAACCTGGACCTTCAGGATGAAGGGTATTAGATGCTCGAACAGCCTCGTCAGCAATACTTCCTGCTTTAAATCCTGTCGCAACATAAGCATATAAAAATGCATTATCTGAAACATCCCAATCTAGGCCTATTCTCCAGTCAGTTGAATCATATGACTGCGAAGTAGCATTGTTAGCTGTTTGAACCATACAACCAGTTCCGCCAAAATATGGACCGCCGCCATATGGACCGCCTTGGGCAGTACAGTTAACACCATTATACAAGCCACCAGCTACATGAAAGTCTGGAGCTAATGCAGCTAAGTTAGGAATGAATAATTGTCTGTTGCCCCAAATTTCAGTAGATGGATAGCAAGAATTCCAAACGCTACATTCCCAATTCTTTCCGCCAACATCAGATTTTTTATCTTCAGAATGTCTAATACCAAGTGTTAGGTATAAATCATCTTGAAGCTTCATAGTCGCCTGACCAAATAAAGCTTTTGATTCGATAGTTCTATCTGGCTGGATAAAGATGTTATCGCCATTAAAAGTTGCATGGAAAAATGCTTCCATATCATTCTCTTCTTCTAAGTAGAAGGCGCCAACAACCCATGACATGGTATCTGTTGCACCAGTAAACTGAACATCAAGAGTTGTTGAGTCAGCCTTATAATCATTGAGCACCATGGCCATTTGCCATTCATTTCTTCCGCCATCGATATCAAATTGAGAGTATTGCTCTAGTGCTTGTATTCCAAGCTTAGCAACCATTTGATAGTTTCCAAAGTCTTTATTGTAGATAGCTCTGATAGACTCAATACTTAGATCATTAACACCAGGAACATTAACAAAAGCAGTATATTCACTGCTGCCTGCACCTAGAATATCTGCACAAGTATTGGCTGGTTTTGATGGAGCGCCACCAAAAGTTCTACCAGTTCTATTTTTTATCATGTCGCAATCAAATCCATTCATCCAACCTGCGCCATCATCTTGGAAGACTTCATATTGAATGTTCAGATCGCTGGTATCGTCGATAACTAATAATGCACTAATTCTGTAAGCATGATTATCTACATTGTTATAAAAAGTTGATGGATCAGCAGGAATGGCCTTGTATGCAGATGCATACTGGTATCCTGGATCAAATCCAGGTGCAGCATCGTCTGCTCGCTCAGGGTTGTTACATCCCAAAAACCAAGCATATGCAGAGTTACCGCGTCTTTGTCCGCAAGTATCAACTGCTGAAGCTTGACTTAAAACATTATCAGGCAACCATCTATGATCAATGCCGTTAGGATCATAGTAACCATCTAAATATGAATCCTTTGATTGATCTGAAAAAGCTAAACGAATAGCAAAATTTTCTGTTAATGGAAGGTTGTAATGGCCTTGCACACCTCTTTCTTCAAAACGCCCAGCATTTACTGTAATAGAGCCGCCTTGAACTTCAAGATTAGGCTTTGCAGTAATAATATTTAGAGAGCCAGCAATAGAGTTTCTTCCAAATAAAGTTCCTTGTGGGCCTCTGGCAAGTTCAGCTCTCTCGAGATCAAACATTAGCGCTTGTGCACCTTGAGGTCTTGATTGATACAATCCATCAACATGAACGCCTACTGCAGGATCACCAACCTCAGTAACATTATTTGATCTAATGCCTCTTAAAGTAATTATTGGAGCATTTGTATCAGAGTTTTGTATTGCAAGGCCTGGAAGAGAATAGCTAAGGTCTTTAATATTCGTAATACCAAAACGTGTTAACTCTTCTTGAGTTACGGCTGAAATAGCTAATGGAGTTTCCATAATGCTAGTTTCACGTCTAGTAGCTGTGACTATGACATCTTCAATTCCTTGAGAATCAGAGTATGAGCTTGATGTTTCATATTCAGCGACCTCAACAGATCTTTCCTGAACCTGAGCGGAGTTATTAGATGATGGTTTTTGGTCAGCAGAATCAGCATCCATAGGAACAATAGGATTATCTGCCATTACCATAAGTGGCAATACCAACAAGGATAGTTTAATAAGTTTCATTATTTTCCCCAATAATTTAGATGTATACACTTTAGGATTATCAATAAATTGACAAGGTTGTCAAGTGTTACATAATCTTCTTTGAAATGGGTTTAAAACACACCTAATTTCGGTTTTTTGAATTTATTTTGAAAGATTTAATTAGAATGAAAAAGAGAGGCTGGAAGCCTCTCTTTTTAAAGTTTACTGGGTATGAAGCTGTCTATTTATTTCTTAAATAGCAATGTCATTCTGTCTGATTCTCCTATTTCTGAATATTTTTCTCTATCTTGATCCTTTAAACGAAAAGATGGTGGAAGAGTCCAAACTCCTTTTGGATGATCTGCAGTATCCTTTGGATTAGAATTAATCTCTGAAGTTGCAACCAAAGTAAATCCAACTGCTAATGCTGTTTCTATAGCGAGAGATTGAGAAACATAGCCACTTGTTTTCATAAACTCCATAGTTGATCCCTCAGGAGCTCTATGCTCAACAACTCCAAAGTGCCCGCCAACTTTTAAAGAATTGAATGCTTTTTGCATTATGGCCTTCATAGCATCTTGGCCTAACCAATTATGTAAATTTCTAAATGTAACAACCAAGTCTTGCGTTGCGGGCTTGGTAAATGGCTTCGTTGGAGGAACATCAACAGTAATCACCTCCACTCCCATAAATAAAGGATTGGACTTAACCTTCTCGTCATAAGAATTTCTTGAACGCTTATAATAACCTCCTGCCTCAGGATTATGGTGCGTAACAGAGAGCTTGCCTGCAGGTTGTAGATATGGAGCTAATATCTCAGTGTACCAACCTCCTCCAGCAGATAATTCTAATACATGCATCGTGGGTTTGATTTGAAAAAATGAAAGTGTCTCGTAAGGATTTCTAGAATCATCTCTTGCAGAGTATTTAGAATTTCTATCAGAATTATTTACTGCATCAAGCAAAGCATCTTCGTGATGAGCGGCTTCTATATTTCCTATAAAACTAACAACAAAAATGAGCAGGCCTAAAGTGTGATAAATATTTTTCATGTCAATCTCCTATTTTTATATTAATGTTAGTCTAGTATTAAAACTAATAACAGGACATCAAATGGAATGGTTAAAAAAACTAGACAATTTATTTTTTATTACGGGGAGATCCCTGCTCGGATTATATTTTATAGGCCCGGGATTGAGCAAAGTTTTTGATTTTGCATCTACGCTTGCATTAATGAGAATGAAAGGTGTTCCATTCAGCTTATTTCTTCTACCTATAACTATTGCCATTCAGTTGCTTGGTGGTATTTTTCTAATTCTAGGAAAAAACTTAAGATTGACAGCGTTCATGCTATTTGGTTTAACCATTTTTATAAATGTCTTTATCCACAATTTTTGGGCACTCAATGGCGATCCATCGCAAGCACATGAAATACAAAATTTTGTGAAAAACTTGGCTATTGCTGCAGGCTTACTGGTGCTGGCAACTAAAGATAAAAACTAATAGTTTGAACAACCCCGATAAATCCTAGCCAGCCAACATAAGACAATCGTGCAATAGAAGTATTTTGATGATTCCAAACTCCGAGAGCACCAAAAGCTCCGCAAGCTCCAAGAGGTGGAATCCAAAATCCAACCAAGCCTAAAAAACCTAGCAGGCCCAATAATCTAATTGGGCCGCCAGATTGACTTGGGTGAACTTTATTAAGAAGACCTGTTAAACCGATAAGACCGAATAATCCAACCAGCCCCAGGTAACTCATAGATTAATCTCTAGGACGAGACTCGTTGACGACTAATTTTCTGCCCTCAACTTCAGCATCATTTAATGCTTGAATGGCATTTTCACCGCCATCAGACATTTCAACAAAACCGAACCCACGGGAGCGATTAGTTTGACGATCAGTGATGACTTTGGCTGAGGTAACTGTGCCGTGCTCAGCAAAAACTTGCTCAAGACTTGCATCATCAATACTCCAAGGGAGATTTCCAACATAAATATTCATAAAATTCCTTCTTAATGAAAAACAAAAAACGAAGTGTACAGCATTTTTCTAGATAAAACTTAATATATTAAACATTTAAGAACTCAGTAGTTTCTTGTCCAAACTCAGACCACCACTCCATCCCCATCAGATGAATGCGCTCCAGGTTTACATCCGAAGTATCATCCATTCTTCTATTAACCAAGCCTGTTGGTGAATTAACCCTAAGATAGTTTTCACCCATTAAATCGCCTGCTATTTCATCAAACATACTTGATTCGAGCATAATGCCTAAAATATCATGACGAAACCAATTCAAAGCTCCCCACTTAGAAGAGTTATAGCCATTGATTTTTCTTCTATTAATACCGGCTCCAATACTAAAAACTTTTATCTCACATCCTGGAAAAATTTTCTTAGCTTCTGAATATCCAAGCAAAGATGGATTGTTAGCAACAATACCTCCATCTATCAGCCAAGTTCCGTCATCAATTTCTTGAGTGGAATAATAAATAGGCGCAGCACTGGTTGCGCTTGCTGCACTAACCATTTTTATTCCAGGTGAACTATATGAACTTAGTAAACGAGGTTTTCTATTTTCAACATCATAGGCTAAAACTGCAACTGGTTTTTTGGCCTCACCAAGAGATTGATCTTTAAAATATTCTAATAGTAATTCTCGCTTGCCCTTACCATCATATTTTGGCTTTGTTTGTAAAAAAGAAGCGTTATCCCAGAATGATTTAGACATGGTTTTGGCTAGATTTTCTTTTGACCAAAAGTTTTCTAATTCAAAACAACCGGCCTCCAACCCTGCAATATTCAAAGCATTTATTCCGCCAGCGCTGGTACCAATAAAAAAATCAAAAATATCAAAAATTTTTTTTCCTGAAGCAATTTCTAATTGTTTAAGAAAAACCACTGCAGCAATTGCCCTTACTCCTCCTCCATCGAAGGATAAAACCAGCTTTGTTTTTTTGGAGGGAGTGAGATATTTAAAAAAACGACGAATATCCAATGATCAATTACTCCCTAGATGCATCCTATTTAAAGTTTGACTTAGTCTAATTGCCCCAAGAGCAATCCTCTCTTGAACAATTTCAAAATGACTTTCCATGTATTCATTCGTAACAACTTTTAATTCATTATTGCGATAACCAACTGATGGCAGCATTGCAATATCTCGACTTTCTTGAGCCCATGCTTCAAATTCTTCAGGATGGGAGTTGTGCAAAAGTTTATTTATTTTTTTAGAAACATTCATCAATAGATACCCTTCGCCAAACAAGGAGTCCATATGTTCGATAATTTGCCCATCCCATACACTATGCATATTGGTTAAGCTGCCATCAGAAAATTCAAGTTTGTGATCATTCCCCCCTCTGTCTTCTGGGTAACCTACATGCATCGGTTGGTGGATATCGCCAACAAAATGACCTATAAACCAAAGAGCCTCGGCCCTTAAAAGAAATGATTCAGAGCTATTGTTTAAAATTTTCATTTGCTCATGGAAAGCAGCAATCAAACATCCATTTTCTGGACATGAAGTTTTGTATGTGTCTTGTTCTGAATCAGGAAGATTAATGTAATGCCAAGACCTTGTATCTTTTCTGTCATCATTTTTAATCCAATCAGCCCAAAGGCATGCAATGCCAAATGATCCGTGCTCTTTAATGAGAGGATCTAAAAATTTCTTTGTTGGCGCTGTTAATAACTTATAGGCCTCATCACACACCATGCTATGAGCCTTGTCCCACCATGCATCCACATTAAATGAAAAAACAATCAACAGCGCTAAAGAAAGGTTTTTAATCATGCTTAAAGCGTTGCGGCTACTTTTTTAGCAATTGCTCGAAACATAGCTACATGAGCATCTTTAGAGTATTGTCGCTCTTGATTAAATTTATAGTTTGATGAAGTTTTGGCAATCACAACATTGGTAATTGGATCAATATATATGTACTGATTATAAATCCCAGCCGCTAAATAGTCAGAGGCTGGAAAGCCAGGAACCCACCATTGATAGCCATAACCCCAAGTACTTGAAGACAAATCATTTTCACCGGGTTGAAGATGAGGTTCATCTAGCTTATGAGATGCATGGACCCAATCTGCTGGCACAATCTGTTCGTTATTCCATGTACCATTATTTAGGTAGAGCTGACCAAATTTTGCATAATCACGTAAAGTAGCATTTAAACCACCAAGAGCCCAAGCCGCTCCTGTATCATCTACCATATAGTAGGCATCATGTTCCATACCTATTTTTGTCCAAATTTTATCTTCAAGATTTTTTGCAACAGTTTCGCCAGTAACTTCCTCAAGCAGCATTGCTAGCATTTGAGTATCAATGCTTACATAGTGATTAAAAGTACCTGGCTGTTTTCCATTTTTTAAATTTTTAGCAAAATCTCTCATGGAAGTACCTTGCGCTAAAGCTCGAGCAAATTTATTTATGTCTGAGTTGTAATCAGCATAATCCTCATTAAATATAATTCCAGATGACATTTGTAAAATGTCTTTTATCGGCACATTCGCATACCCCGTTCCATTAAAATCTTTTAGATACTTTGTAATGGGATCATTAAGGTCATCGATAAGATCATCATGATAAGCAATTCCAATTAAGGCTGAGAGAAATGACTTGGCAACAGACCAAGAAATATGGGGTTGATCTTTTGAATTGCCTTGCCAATAATTTTCATAAAGCAAGGTCCCTTCATGCAAAACTATCAAACCATCTGTTTTAAAGTAATCCAAAGCATCAGCAAAATCATGATCCTTGCCATCCATTGCATAAGATAAGGGAAGCTCAAAGGCCTTAGTTTGAAATAGATGAGGTTTTCCTGAGGACTTTATAGGTGTGGTTGGAAAAACCTTATTCATGTTTATAAAATTTTTTACAATCTTATCTTCATCAAATAAGTGAACGACATTGTAAACCCTTATGGCTTTGGGGATGTATATAACGGCAGCAAAAAAAACAGCTACAAAGATTCCAATTAAAATTTTATTCAGCATCATGGATCTCCTACTGGAACATTGATTGCTCAAAGGCCTGAAGATATTCATTTGAAATCTCTTCTAATTGACGTTTGTAACCCTTATGGGTGAATATATAAAAATCTTTATTTTCAATTCCAGCAAAAATAGCTTGCGCAGCCTCAACGGGTGAAATTGGAAAAGTATTTTGTGCATCCTCGGCCGCAACCTCAAGCATAGCTTTTGGATCTTCATCTGAATCCTCTGTTCTAGGCTCCATCTTTTGCTTTGGCGTACTTTTGAATGTGCTATTTACAATATTTGTTGTTACCTCTCCTGGGCAAACAATGCTTACATCAACATTTGAGCCAATTAATTCAGCCCGTAGCGATGTCATTAGCCCCCTAATGCCAAATTTAGAAGCCGAATAAAGACCTAACATTGGGTAAGCTATAAAGCCTGAAGTTGAGCAAGTTGCAATGATATGACTTTCCTCTTTGGACGATTGCATTTTTGGCAAAAAAGCATGCACTCCATTAAAACAACCACCTAAATTAATATTGATAAGCCAATCATACATATCACGATTGACTTGACTCAAAGGAGCTGGACCCAGAACTCCAGCATTATTAAAAAGAAGATGGCAATTTTGAAAAGTTTCAAAAGTTTGACTTGCAAGATTTTCAACTTCATCCAAATTGCTAACATCAGTTACCCTTGCTATCGCTTCAACACCTTTGCCTTTCACCAACTCAAGGGTTTTGTTCAGCCCCTCTTCATCCACGTCTGCTAATACTAATCGCATTTTATGCATGGCTGAAATTTCAGCTATGCCACGACCAATACCGCTGCCAGCGCCCGTTATTACTGCTACCTTATTCTCAAAGTTTTTCATTAATCCCCACCTTTCAATGCATCACTTAAGATTATCTTAACTTAAATATAATTAAAAATATTTAACCAAAAAATATGCTGAAGGGATGACAATAGCCCATAACATCAAGGCTAATATTAATGGTTTGCCGCTAATTGATTTAAGCTCTATAGAATCAAATTGACTGCCAATACAAAATAAACCAAACAAAAGAAAAGCTTGGCTAGATATTTGAAGAAGGTTGATTGCCTGTTCATTAAAAGCAAATAAGGTATTACAAATTATCGCTAGAATAAAAAATAGTATAAATCGAGGAAATTTTGTGACCTGAGTCTGCTTATTAAACATCCAATTTGCAATAAGTATTAATGGTATTAGCCATATTGTTCTTCCTAATTTTAAGGTAGCTGCAACTTGAGCGGATTCATTGCTAAAAATTAGAGCAGACCCTATGACCGAGCTTGTATCATGAATAGCTAGTGCAGACCATGCACCAAATTCAAAATTATTCATTGCTAAATAATTACCCATAATTGGAAATATAATAATTGCAGCTGCATTTAGTAAAAAAACAATGGTCATAGCGATCAGCAACTCTTGAGGTTTCGCTTTGATGATAGGTGCAACTGCTGCCATGGCGGTCCCACCACAAATGGCTGCGCCTGATGATAATAAGAAAGCCACTCGATGATGAATTCCAAGAAGTTTCCCAAGCATCAGCCCTGCAACAAATGAAACAATTACAAAAAGTGAAATCCAAGGCAAATATACTGAGCTAACAGCAAGCGCATAAGGCAAGCTGATGGTTGCTCCTAATAGCACAATGCCAACTTGTAATGGCATAGTTCCAACGCGCCGAGTAACAAAGGTTGTTGAGGGTTTTAAAAAATATGCAAATAGGATTCCAGCAAATATAGATAATGCTGCGTTACCTAAATAGACGCAAGCCAAAACAAGAAATGCAAATGTAAAATAAAGCAATGAAAGATACCCTATAGTTCAGTAAATTATTAGCTTCTAATATTAAGCCTTATTAGATCAAAGAAACAGTCTTTGATGATTGGAATTATCTTATCGAATAATTTTTTTTCTAAGTCTTATGCTTGCTGGGGTAACTTCAACCAACTCATCATCTTCAATAAACTCAAGCGCTTGTTCTAGTGTATGTTGGATGTGCGGGGTCAAGATAAGATTCTCATCTGTTCCAGCCGCTCTTATATTAGTTAATTGTTTGGCTTTGGTTGGATTAACAGGTAAATCATTATCTCTAGAATGAAGACCAACTATTTGACCTTTGTATATTTCAAGTCCATGACCAACAAACATGCGGCCTCTATTTTGCAGATTAAACAATGCATAGGCTAAAGTTTTCCCAGTAATCATTGAGACCATTACGCCATTTTGGCGATTGGCAATCTCACCTTTTTTGGCAAGTCCATAATGATCAAAAACACTCGTTAAAATTCCACTGCCACTTGTTAAAGTAAGAAATTGTGATCTAAACCCAATTAGGCCCCTTGATGGAGCCATAAATTCAAGTCGCATCCGACCATTTTCTGTGATTACTAACGACTGTAAATCTGCTTTTCTATTACCCATCTCTTCCATAATTGCACCTTGATGTTCCTCCTGAATATCAATGACAACAACTTCATATGGCTCATGAATCTCTTCTCCAACTTCCTTTTGAATTACCTGGGGTTTAGAAACAGCCAATTCATAATTTTCTCTTCGCATGGTTTCAATTAATACTGAAAGATGAAGCTCACCTCGCCCCGAAACCTTGAATTGATCCGGGCTTTCTCCTTCCTCAACCCTCAACGCAACATTGTGTATTAACTCTTGGTCCAATCGATCTTTAATATTTCTCGAGGTAACATATTTACCCTCTTTCCCACAAAAGGGAGAGTCGTTGACCTGAAAAACCATGCTGACTGTGGGCTCATCAACGGATAAAGCTGGCAGAGGATTAATATGCTCAGGATCGCACAATGTATCAGAGATATTTAATGCTTCTACGCCAGTAATACAAACAATATCACCTGCTTTTGCTTCCTCTGTTTCAACTCTCTCAAGTCCATGGTATCCAAGAACTTGCAGAATTTTAGCTTTTCGCTCAGCCCCACTTTTATCTACCACAATCACACGATCATTTGGTCTAATACTTCCACCAGTGATTCTGCCAATGCCAATGACTCCAACATAACTATTGCTATCCAAGGCAGAGATCTGCATTCGAAATGGAGCATCTTGATCAACGTCTGGAGCATTAACTTTTTCAGTAATCATATCCAGCAAAGGCGTCATATCCTCGGCTAATTCATCTGGCTCATGCCCAGCTAATCCATTAATGGCGGAGGCATAAATTACTGTAAAGTCTAGTTGCTCATCAGTTGCTCCGAGATTATCAAACAATTCAAATACTTGATCGAGGACCCAGTGAGGTCTTGCTTCTGGACGATCAACCTTGTTAATTACTAAAATAGGATGCAACCCTTTCTCAAAAGCCTTTTGAGTAACAAACCTAGTCTGGGGCATTGGCCCATCTACTGCATCAACTAACAGCAACACTGAATCAACCATAGAAAGAACTCTTTCAACCTCTCCACCAAAATCAGCATGCCCAGGAGTATCAACGATATTAATTCTATGTTCTTTCCAATTAATAGCGGTATTTTTGGCAAGAATTGTGATACCTCTTTCTCTCTCTTGATCATTAGAGTCCATGATCCTTTCGGTTGCCATATTTTTTCGATCTAATGTCCCGGATTGCTGCAATAACTTATCAACTAAAGTTGTTTTACCGTGATCAACGTGGGCAATAATTGCGATGTTTCTAAGTTTTTCTTTATTCATGATGGGAAATAATTGTGGGGATTATACGAGAATATGAAAAAAGAAATACCCCAGTTGATCACTAATGTTGAATATATCTTTAAGGGTTCATTGACCATGGCTCAGTAAGTCTATACCCTGCAGTCATCTGATAGATATCAGACAGGCTTATATAAACTAAAATGTCATTTAAAGAACTCGGGTTATCCGATCCTATTTTAAGATCACTAGAAGATCTTAAGCATTCTGAACCTTCAGAAATTCAAAAACAGGCAATACCCATTGTCTTGTCAGGCAAAAATATTATGGCAGCTGCCCAAACAGGAACTGGTAAAACTGGCAGCTTTGTTTTGCCAATGATTGAGTTGCTGCAAAATCAAGCAAAACCATATCGAAAACATGTACATGCATTGGTGTTAACCCCTACTCGCGAATTAGCAGCTCAAGTCAGAGAGAGTGTCTATACTTATGGAAAATTTACCTCTACAACTTCAGCGGCAATTTTTGGTGGAGCTAAGATTTTTCCTCAAAAATCTAAACTTAAAAAAGGATTAGATATTCTGGTTGCGACTCCTGGAAGATTATTGGATTTACACAATCAAAAATCAGTAAAATTGAATCAGGTACAAATTTTAGTCTTAGATGAGGCTGATCATATGCTTGATATGGGATTTATCCATGATATAAAAAAAATTATTGCCCTAACTCCACCAGATAGACAAAACCTGCTCTTTTCAGCGACATTTTCTCCAGAAATTAAAAAGCTTGCGCAATCACTAGGAACAAACCTTGTAGAAATTGCAGTTGATTCTCCGAATAGCACTGTAAGTGCGATTAAACAGATTGTTTATAAAGTCGATAAAAATCAAAAATCTAACTTACTAAGCCATCTCATTCATTCGGAGCAATGGCCTCAAGCATTAGTCTTTTCAAGAACAAAGCATGGTTCGGAAAAAATTGCGAAAAAACTCAATGCTGCGGATATACATACAGCAACCATTCATGGTGACAAAACCCAAGGCGCAAGAACGCGTGCACTTAGAGAATTTAAAGAAAAAGATGTCAGGGTTTTAGTTGCGACTGATGTGGCTGCAAGAGGAATTGATATTAGCAATCTGCCTTATGTTGTAAATTTTGATATGCCCACCTACCCCAATGATTACATTCATAGAATAGGAAGAACTGGTCGAGCAGGAAAAGCAGGCACAGCCATATCTTTTTTAAGCATAGATGAGCAAAAGTTTTTAAGAGGAATTGAGGAATTAATTGACAGTAAGATTCCACAAAAAATTGAAGAAGGATTTAAACCAACTGATAAACCAGAAAGCAGATCTAAGCCAAAAAATTTTAGAAGTAAAAAGTCTGGGTTTGAAAAAAGGCAGGCTGCTAAGAAAGGCAAAGGGGATTTTAAAAAGTCTAATACAGGATCAAAAAATAGGTCTAGTCAAAATAAGAAGAAAGGATCTAAAGCTAAGACTCGGTGGAAAAAAGGCAAAGGAGCCTAGGCATGCTTGCCAGGAACCCAAGAAATTCCTTTCAACAAATCTTGGCCTGAAGTCTTTGCATCCCCTTCCAGCGAAGTTGCCATAACATCATTCCATCGATTTAAATATCCAAATAAAGCTATCACACCCATAATTTCAACAATATCATCATCAGACCAATAAACATGTAGTTGCTTTTCTGTATCTTCAGCTACATTTACAGGAACCATGCTAGCCTCATTCGCAAATTGTAAAGCTGCTTTTTCAGCATCAGTAAAAGCATCTTGATTCTTAAAATCCCACACATTCTCCAGCCTCTTGGATGTCGAACCATAACGCTCTGCAGCTCTAATCGTATGCGCCTGACAATATCTACATCCAGCAGTATTGCTGCTTACAAAAGCAAGCAAGCGTTTGAATTCTGAGGTTAATTGACCATGGTTCTCCATTACTGCCATATTGAGCTCTATAAATGCTTTTGCGATATTTGGTCTTCTTTGCATGGTTAAAACAGAATTAGGGCAAAAACCCAATGTTTCATTAAAAAACTTTACTAATTCTTTAACACTGGGATCTGAAATATCTATCGGGGTAACTAGCGGCATTCAAAAACCATAACATAATTTACTTTTAAGGTCTGATGAATAATGCTTCAATAAATATATGAAAAAATTTAAAAAAGAAACTATGGCTGCCAAAGCTGGGATTGGATCTGACATGCATCATGGATCAATTGTTCCCCCTCTATATCTCTCATCAAATTTTGAGTACAAGGAGCTCGGAAAAGAACAAGAATATGAATATACAAGAGAAACAAATCCTAGCAGAGATCACTTGATAAATGCCCTCACAGATCTAGAAGATGGCATAGGTGGTGAAATATTAAGTTCAGGAATGGCAGCTATCACCCTAGTAGCAAATATTTTAAATAATAATAGCAAAGTGATTCTTCCTTATGATTGTTATGGGGGAACCCATAGACTGTTCTCATCTCTTGCTGAAAAAGGAATATTGGAAGCCTATTTTATTGATCAAGGTCAAGAATCTTTCTGTAAAAAAGCTATCAGTGAAATTAACCCAGACTTGATTTGGATAGAAACACCATCCAATCCCTTATTGCAGGCTGTAGATATTCAAGAAATATCAAAAGAAGCTAAAGCTTGTAACGCCTTGGTAGCAGTCGATAATACTTTTTTATCTCCATCGTTACAAAATCCGCTTAAGCTGGGTGCAGATATTGTCATGCATTCAACAACAAAATATATCAATGGTCATTCTGACGTTATTGGTGGCGCATTAATAACAAATAATCATGAGATTTTATTGAAATTAAAATTCTGGGCAAATGCCTTGGGCATTACTGGATCACCATTTGATAGTTATTTAACTTTGAGGGGTCTCAGAACTCTCAGTATCAGAATGGAGAAACATGAGAAAAATGCTACAGCAATTGTAGAACTGCTATCAAAACATCCAAAGATAGATAAGATCTACTATCCAGGTTTAACAAGTCATCCATCCCATGCAATAGCAAAAAAACAACAAAGTGGTTTTGGTGGAATGCTGAGTTTTGAGATATTAGGTGGTTTGGCAGAAGTAAAAAGTTTTATTAAAGGAATAAAAATCCTCCCACTTGCAGCATCTCTTGGGGGGTTTGAGAGTCTAGTTAGTCATCCATACACTATGACCCACGGCAATCTTACGCCAAATCAAAAAAAAGAAGTTGGCATATCAGAAAGTTTGATCAGAATTTCTGCTGGATTGGAAAACACTGTAGATCTTTTGGAGGCAGTAAATCTTGGATTAGAGAAAATTTAGCTAATTAAAAAGCTTTCGATCATTCTGAATCTTTTTTTATGCGATTTTCGCTCATAGCAATTTCTTGATCAACGCAATCAAAATAACCAGATTGTTCGGGTGAATGATCATCAGCAATCACTGTTGCACCATCTTTCCTTCTTACTATGGGCGGACCCTGAGGTGCCATTCCTAAGCATGAGGTCATGGCCGCACCCATATAACCTTCAACACCAAGATGAGCATATGGATTTTTTGCTTTTTCATACGGAGTTAATTCTTTAGTTTGACAGGCAGTAAGGCCAATCAATACAAAGAAGCAGATTTTTAAAATGATTGAAAAGTGCATTTTTTTAGATAAATTATATGTATTTTATAGCACACAACATTTCTTACTTAAAGGTAAGAAAAACACTCAGGTATTAAGTTGCATATTGTTTATTATATGTTTATGGTGAACTAAGTGATTCCTATAAGATAAGGATTTTTCCTGTACCTTATAGCTAATTTGGAGGGGAGCCAAATTATATGGATACAAAGTACTTATTCAAAAGACATAACACCTATTGGGTAAAAGTTGCCGTTCCTAAAGATCTTCGTAAAGACCTAGGTTTTGATCTAAGAACTTCTTTGCACACTCATGAATTATCCGAAGCTCAAAAACTGAGAGAAGCCGTTGTAGAAGATTTTAAATCTCAAATATTTGCAGCCAAGGAAAACCTCAAACAGCCCAATGGAAAAACGCCTGTTAAAACTTTTATGCCAGTAACTGATACTTCTGATCCTCAGTATTATCATAAAGTAGTTGATTGTCAGTATGCATGCCCAGCTCATACACCTGTTCCAGAATATATTAGAAAAATATCTCAAAATGAATATACCGAAGCCTATATGATTAATTGGGAGTCGAATGTATTCCCTGGAATCCTTGGTAGAACATGCGATAGGCCTTGTGAACCAGCTTGTAGAAGAACAAGAACTCATGAAAAACCTGTTGCTATATGTAGACTAAAAAGAGTTGCGGCTGATTTTAAAGATGATGTTTCAGATTTATTGCCTAAAGCGCCTGATAAAAGCAATGGGAAAAAAATTGCCCTCATTGGAGGTGGACCGGCATCCCTAACTGTTGCAAGAGATCTGATTGTAATGGGATATGAGTGCATGCTTTTTGAAAAAGATCCGCAGGCAGGCGGTTTAATGAGAACAAATATCCCATCATTTAGACTTCCAGAGGAAGTCTTGGATGCTGAGGTTGATCAGATTCTTAATATGGGATTAAAAACAAAATTTAATTCTGAGATCACTAGCCTGAAAGATTTCTTAAAAGAAGATTTTGATGCAGTTTTTATTGGAACCGGTGCTCCAAAAGGAAAAGATTTAAATATTGATGGTCGCGAGGATGCTAGTGCCAATATTCATATAGGCATAGATTTTTTAACAAGTATTGCCTTTGAGCATATTGATTCTATTGGAAAAAAAGTCATTGTTCTGGGGGGTGGTAACACTGCGATGGATTGCTGTAGATCCTCTTTAAGATTAGGCGCTGAAGATGTAAAGGTTGTAGTCAGAAGTCCCTTTTCTCAAATGAAAGCATCTGAATGGGAAATAGAGGATGCGATGGAAGAAAACATCCCAATTCTTGAAAACCATGTTCCTAAAAAATTTCTTCATGAAGCTAGAAAGTTGGTTGGCATGGAATTTCAAAAAGTTGAAGCAGTATTCGATGACAATGGAAATCGATCACTTGTTCCAACGAGTGATGAACCAGTTATTCTTGAGTGTGATGATGTGTTAGTGGCTATTGGCCAAGATAATTCCTTTGAATGGATAGAGCGAGATATTGGCCTAGAATTTGGAGAATGGGATATGCCTGTTGTTAATCCTACAACTTTTCAATCAACTCATCCAAAAGTCTTTTTTGGCGGAGATGCTGCATGGGGGCCTGAAAATATTATCTGGGCTGCAGCCCATGGACATCAGGCTGCGATTTCCATTCATAAGTTTTGTCAAGATGAAGACATTAATGATAGACCAGCTCCTGGTACCAATTTAGTAAGTCAAAAAATGGGGCTTCATGAGTGGTCTTATGATAATGATATTTCTCAGGCCAAAAGATTTCTAGTACCCAAAGCAGATCAAGATACAGCACTAAAAAGCTTAAAAATTGAGGTTGAGAAAGGCTTTGATGCAAATTTAGCTATGGAAGAAGCACAAAGGTGCTTGAATTGTGATGTGCAAACTGTTTTTTCTGAAGGTTTGTGCATTGAGTGTGATGCTTGTGTAGATATTTGCCCTACAGATTGTATTAATTTTATGTTTAATGGTCCTGAAGATGAGGTAAGGCATAATACTAGAATTCCTGCTTTAAACATTGAACAAGATCTTTTGGTTTCTAAAATCTTGCCAACTAAAAGAACTATGTTTAAAGATGAAGATGTTTGCCTGCATTGTGGTTTATGTGCAGAAAGATGCCCTACTGGTGCTTGGGACATGCAAACATTTCTATATGAAGAAGCTAAGGTCTATTCATGAGCAAACTTGCCTCAATCAATGAGTTTGTTATTAAGTTTGCTAATGTAAACGGCTCAGGTTCAGCAAGCGCAAATCAAATGATTGCAAAAGGAATATTTAGATCAGGCATTCCTGTTAGCCCAAAAAATATTTTTCCATCGAACATTCAAGGCCTTCCAACATGGTTTGAGATAAGAGCAAGTGAAAAAGGATATCTGGGACGTAAAGCTGGTATCGATTTCATGGTTGCAATGAACCCCCAATCATATATCCAAGACGTTGCTGAAATTAATCCCGGCGGATATCTTTTATATGATTCTTCATGGAAAAGAGAATTTCATAGAGAGGACATCAACATTATTGAGGTACCTCTAACTTCATTATGTGTTGATGAATTCCAAAACCCTAAAACAAGACTATTATTTAAAAACCTTGTATATGTTGGTGCTTTGTCATATTTAATGAGTATTAAGAAAGATATTTTTATTGAGCTCATTGAAGAACAATTTAAAGGTAAGGAGAAGCTGATTGCGCCTAATGTTCAAGCATTAGAGATGGGTTTTAATTATGCAAAAAAACACCTGGTTGATGCTTGTGATATCAAAGTTAATCAAAAAAACTTAACAGATGGAATGATCCTCACTAACGGAAACAATGCGGGCGGATTAGGTTGTGTCTATGGAGGAGCAACAGTGTGTGCTTGGTATCCCATTACTCCATCAACATCGCTTGCCGAATCTTATAAAAAATATTGTGATCAATTTCGGGTTGATGAAAAAACTGGAAAAAATAAATTTGCCTTTGTGCAAGCCGAGGATGAGCTTGCATCAATTGGAATGGCAATTGGTGCAAATTGGAATGGTGCAAGAGCTTTTACAGCAACAAGCGGTCCTGGAATATCACTCATGACAGAATTTGTCGGTTTGGCTTATTTTGCTGAAATTCCAGTAGTCATTTTTAATATTCAAAGAGGTGGTCCTTCTACTGGCATGCCTACAAGAACCCAGCAATCAGATATCTTGTCTTGTGCCTATGCCTCCCATGGGGATACTAAACATGTGATGTTGATTCCCTCTGATCCAAAAGAATGCTTTGAATTTGCCGCTGAGTCATTTGATATATCTGACCGCCTTCAAACCCCTGTTTTTGTATTATCAGATCTAGATATTGGAATGAACGATTGGACGTGTCCAGAATTTGAGTGGGATGATGCTAGAGAGTTTGATAGGGGTAAAGTTTTGTCTAAAGATGATCTAGATAAGATGGAATCATGGGGCAGATATCTTGATGCTGATGGGGATGGTATTCCATTTAGAACACTCCCCGGTACTCATCCTGAAAAAGGTGCATACTTTACTCGAGGAAGTTCGCATGATGAATATGCCAGGTATGTTGAAGATGGTGAGATTAATGCGAGAAACCTTTCAAGAATTTTAAAAAAATTTGAAGGTGCTCATAAATTTTTACCTAAGCCCATCTTCAAACAAGACATTAATGCTAGTTCAAAAGGATTAATTTACTTTGGCAGCACAGAAGCAGCAATGCAAGAGTCTCTAGATCAACTTTCTGCATCAGGCTTTCCAATAGATGCAATGAGAGTACGGTCTTTTCCTTTTAGTGCTGAAGTATGGGATTTTATAGATCAACATGAATTTGTTTTTCTTGTGGAACAAAATAGAGATGCGCAAATGAAAACTCTGATGCTATCGGAAGGAAATATCAATCCAGAAAAATTTATTTCAGTTTTATCTTTTGATGGTGCTCCAATTACTGCTGATTTTATTTCAGAGTCAATCATCGAAATTATGTCAGATAAAGATACTTCTAAAACTGCCGAGGAGATTAAATGACTTATATTATCAAACCCGTTAATCATCATCCAAATCTTGAAAAAAATGCTCTTGGATTAACAAGAAGAGATTATGAGGGAACTATCTCAACTTTATGTGCTGGATGTGGTCATGATTCTATAAGCGCTGCTGTAATAGAGGCTTGTTATGATCTAAGCCTTGCCTCAGATCAAATCGCAAAACTATCAGGAATTGGGTGCTCATCTAAATCGCCCTCTTATTTTTTAAATCAAGCCCACGGTTTTAATTCTGTCCATGGCAGGATGCCATCAGTCGCAACGGGAGCCAACCTTGGAAATCAAGACTTGCTATATTTAGGAGTCTCAGGAGATGGTGATACAGCAGGAATAGGCATAGGGCAGTTTATGCATGCTGCTAGAAGACAACTTAATATAACTTACATCGTTGAAAATAATGGGACTTACGGCCTTACTAAAGGTCAATTTTCTGCAACCAATGATCAAGGCTCAAAGAGTAAATATGGAGAAGAAAATGTATTAGCACCAATTGATCTCGCCGCAATGGCAATTCAGCTTGGAGCCGGGTTTGTTGGAAGAAGTTTCTCCGGAGATAAAGATCAATTAGTTCCTCTATTAAAAGCAGCCATGAAATTTAAAGGATTTTCACTGATAGATATTATTTCTCCTTGTGTAACGTTTAATAATCATGTGGGCTCAACAAAAAGCTATGATCATATAAGAGAGCATAATGAATCCGTATCAAGCCTTGACTTCGTTCCAATTGGGCAAGAAATTAAGACAAGCTACAACGAAGGATCTAAAGTCGATGTGCCCTTGCATGATGGTGCAATACTTACACTTGAAAAACTTTCAAAGAAATATAATCCACTTGATAAAGGCTTAGCAGTACAAAGTTTAAACGAGGCTGAGAAAAATGGAAAAGTGCTTACTGGATTATTGTACATAAACCCTGAAATAAAAGATCATGCTGAAATTCTAAATATTTCTGATACGCCGCTGAACCAATTTTCTGATAAAGAATTGTGTCCAGGATCAAATAAGCTTGCAAAAGTTAATGCAAGTTTGAATTAATCAAAGCCTTAAAGTAAAAATTAAAATTTATTTTGGTCATAAGATTTATGTCGACCTACACTGAAGCTTCTTTTGGCTAAATGTTTTGTTGACCTGCCGTGCACTCGTTTTCTCCATGATTTATAAGAAGAAGATTTTAAATTATCTTTCATTAACTGCTTCACGCCTTGCTCATTCAAGCCAAACTGGACTTCAATAGCATCAAAAGGAGTTCTATCCTCCCAAGCCATCTCAATAATTCTAGAAATATCCGATTTTTTCATTTATAAGATTATATTTGAATTCACAAGATGCTGATTTATTTTTAGTAATAAAGAAGTATTTTCTCATCCCTTAACATAAACTATCGAAATCAAAATTTAACAAAGTTTAGTTATGAAAATTTTTTCGATAAGATCTGTGCCCGCAACTCATTGGAGCTCAGATAAACCGTTAAATTTTTCACCTAAACCCCTTACAGTCTTTATTCTCTGCATTGGTTTATTATTATTTGGATTAGGCGAGTCACTTATTATTACTGCATCAGTTGGAATGAGTCCATGGACTGTTTTAGCTGAAGGACTCTCTATAACAACTGGGCTGAGTATAGGCGCTCTTACTTTTTTAATAAGTCTTGGAGTGCTATTGCTATGGATCCCATTAAAGCAACAGGCAGGAATTGGAACAATATTAAATGTAATTATAATTGCGGCAGTTATTGAATGGTCTCTACCTTACCTTCCCCACCCAGAAACTTATGCAATGCAAATATTACAGGCCATACTAGGAACATTAGTGGTTGGTATTGCAAGTGGTATATATTTAATAGCAAATCTAGGCCCAGGCCCCAGAGATGGTCTAATGACTGGCTGCCAAAGAGCAACCAATCTGCCAATTGCTTGGGTAAGAGTGTTTTTAGAGATAACTGTTATTTCTGTTGGTTGGATGCTGGGTGGAACAATTGGTCTTGCAACTGTTATCTTTGCCTTTGGAGTTGGTCCAGCAGTCTCAATAGGCCTTTATTGCATAGCCTCAATATCTAGATAATAATTTTCTTGCAAAAAAAAGGGTGCTATTAAGCACCCTTTTTTTATCTAAAAACCTGTCTTAGAAATTGTAACCAGCTTTTAAATACCAGAAAGCGCCTTCGATACCATAAGGAGAAGTTTCATAATAAATTCCTCCAAGCACATTTCCAGGAACACCTTCGCCTTTAGCACCAGCTGAACCATCAATTTTAAGAGCCTCTGTATCAAATAAGTTTTGAACACCCGCTGAAAGATAGAAATTATCTGTAAGATCAATGCTCACTGATGCATCAACAGTCCATTCAGCGTCTGAAGTTGTGCCAAACCAATCAGCATGAACAGCATAATACTCACCATACATATTTGCACGAACAAATGAGCTAACCCTATCGCTCCATGTTTGGGCAACAGTGATAGTCATTCTGTCTTCAGGAAGACCTTCTTCAAGACGTCTAATTTTTGAAGCACCTGTTACAGCACCAGAGTTAGTGACTTCTGTTTCAGTATGATTCCATGCAGCACTTATGTCTGCATCAGCACCAAATAGCATAGTGCTATAAGTTGCAACTAAGTCATATCCAGTAGTTTCTGTATCAAAGTCATTAGTAAAGTAATTTACTTGTCCAATTAGTTCTGGATTAGGGATTCCAGCAGCACCCATTGCAGCAACCTGTGCAGCTGTAGGAGCAGCATTACTCGTTAGAGCAACCCTATCTTCAAGTTCAATAACAAAGAAATCAGCTGTTAATGATAAATCACCAGCATCATAAACAAGACCAAATGATGTGTTAGTTGCTTCTTCAGGCTTTAATTGTCCAGCACCAAGCTTGAAACCTGGTAATGTTTGAGCCTGAGTTAACTGACCATCAACAAGAGTTGTTTGAGTGTTTACTACGTTAACTTGGCCTTGAGTTGGAGCTCTGAAACCAGTACTTGTAGAGGCACGCCATGCTAGATTTTCTGAAACTTGATATCTTGCATTAAGTTTAAAGTCATTTGTATCGCCAAATGTTGAGTAGTCCTCGTATCTGAATGAACCACCCAAAAGAAGCTCATCACTTACTTGATTTTCTAAATCAACATATAAACCATAACTTCTTCTTGTAAAGGCACCTTGTGAATCAGGAGAAAATCCTGCAAATCCATGAGAGCCAACATTGAAGCCTTGAAGAGCATATTTACCAGCTTTCCAGGAAGCTTCTTCACCAGAAATTACTTCAAATGTTTCCTCTCTCCATTCAGCACCATATGCAATAGTCATAGAATCTACGACTCTTGTTAGGTCAAAGTTGAAAACTTTTTCCAGTTCAATGTATGAACCAGTGTAGAAATTACGTGGAGTATCAGGGCCCATTGAAGGGTTTACAGTATTATTAAGACCAAAGTCAGCTTCATTTCTACCAACTGATCCACTTAAATCATAAGAATGGCCACTTAGGAAGCCATCTGTAATATCACCTCTTCTACCAATTGTAAGGGATGTATCAGTGATATTACCCAAGAATCTTGGTGTATAACCGCCAGGAGCAATTTCATTCATTAAGAAACAGCTTGGATCAGCCATTATCGCATCTCTTACAGCATAATTTGAAGGATCCACTTGTCCAGAGGCACCAGTACCATATGAACATGTTCCGTCCACATTACCCACTGCTCTGTAATCACCAATTGTGAAAACCCCACTTCTGCCGTCTGGATTACGATAATAGAATCCACCATCTACATCTCTTTCAGAATAGTTACCGAACATATAAGATTCAGAACCATCACTATTAGTGACACCTGAGTTCATAAAAAAAGTAACATCATCGTCAACTATAGGAGCACCCCAAATTTGACAAGGGTTTGCAACCGCTGAATTGCCACCAGCAACCAAAGAAGCACAATCAGGTCTTTGCTCACTTCTTGAAGTGTCATCAGCCTGCCTGATTTGGAAACTCGTTGTAACAAATCCATCTTGACCTAATGGCATACCATATTTACCAGCGATAGTAGTTGTGGCACCATCACCTTCAGTGTATTCACCCATTTTGTAAGAAAGACTTCCGCCTTCTGATATATCATCTAAGACAAAGTTAATTACACCTGCAATAGCATCTGATCCATATTGAGCTGAAGCACCATCTCTGAGGACTTCTACTCTTTTTAATGCAATTGCTGGGATCACAGAAATATCTGCACCCTGAGATCCATCATTTACACCGCCACCTTGGAATGCAATAACTGATGCGTGATGACGTCTTTTACCGTTTGTAAAAATCAACGTACTGTCAGCTGATAAACCTCTTAAATTAGCAGGACGAATCATACTGGCAGCATCACTAATAGGCTGCAAGTGGACATTCAATGAAGGAACGCTACCTTGAAGCTGCATAAGTAGATCATCTGTACCAGTTTTACTGATATCTTCTGCACTTAAAACATCAACAGGCACTGGGGAACTAGATACTGATCTAGGCTTTCCACGAGTACCAATGCTGACAACTTCTTCTACGAATTCGCTGTCTTGTGAAAATGTATCAACTGAAAGCATTGAGCTTAAAGCAAACACTGTTATTAAGCATAGCCTTGAACCTGTCCAAAAAGCTTTATTTAACATAATTATCTCCCTAAGAATAGATAAACAAAATTAATTTATGGTGCTTTATACACCAAATCAGCTGTTTTAGCGAATTAAAATTGGAATAATTGAAAGAAAATGTTGTAGTTATAAGCTTTGTTACACCTCATGTAGCAAAAAACTAAGTGTTTAAGTGCTATTAATACTAATTATCATTATTTAAATTAATTAGATCTATATTTCCACCAATAGCTACAGTATTTACTGTAATGACCCTCTCATCCATGAATTGCAGTAGATAATTTGGCCCTCCAGCTTTAAAACCTGAGCCTGAAAGATTCTTTCCTCCAAAAGGTTGTGTTTCAACTACAGCACCGACAATATCTCGATTGATATATATGTTTCCACTTGAGGTTTGCTTTGCAACGTTTAGAGCCTTTGCATCAATTCTGGTATGAATTCCAAAAGTAAGTGCAAAACCTTTTGCATTAATTTTTTTTAAAGAATCGATGAGGGTATCTTCAGAAAATGACATTACATGCAAAATAGGCCCAAACTGCTCTTCATTAGGCATAGAGTTTAATTCAAGCTCAATTAAAGTTGGTGCAAGCCAAGTGCCTTTTCTGGGTATAGGTTTGTTTGATGCTTGATACAAAGAGTGCCCATCAGATTCCATTTTGGTGAGATAAAGCTTTAGCTTTTTCATTGCATCAAAAGTAATAATTGGTCCAATATCTGTGTGGAGTTGATCTGGAGAACCGATCGTAAGATCATTCATGGCGCCTTTTAGCATTGAAAGAAGTTCTGAATAGACTTCTTGATGGACAAGAAGTAGCCTTAAAGCTGAACATCTTTGACCAGAGGAATTAAAAGCTGAGCGCATAATATCATCGCAAGCCCTTTCTAATAAAGCGCTTGAATCCACAATCATTGCATTCAATCCCCCTGTTTCAGCAATTAAAGGGATGATTTTTCCGGGTTTTAAAGATAAATTTTTATGAATCTCTTTTGCAGTATGCAAAGAACCAGTAAAGGCCACTAAATCTATGGCTTGATTCAATATAATATTTTGGCCCAAATCACCACTCCCAAGGAATAAATGGAGTGCATCTTCTGGAAGCCCTTGTTCAAAAAATAGATTAATAACCTCAAAAGCAATAATTGGAGTATGCTCAGAAGGTTTAGAGATAACTGTATTACCACCAGCTAAAGCAGCTGCAATTTGTCCAATTGTAATTGCCAAAGGAAAATTCCACGGACTAATGCACAAAACTGTGCCTTTTGGACCATATTCCAAAATATTATCCTCTCCAGTTGGGCCTCTTTGAGAAACAGGCTGTAAATTTGTGGCTTGTAGAGAATAATATCGCAGGAAATCAACCGCCTCTCTGATTTCATCTAGGGCATCTTCAAGTGTTTTACCGGCTTCATGCATTAACAAATAGACAAACTTAGCTTGCTCATCCTCAAGCCTGTCTGCAACAGAAATTAGGATTTCATTTCTAGATTCTATCGCGCAATTAGTCCATTGATCTGAGGGATGAATGCAATTGATTTCAATGGATTTAAAATCGCAGGTTTCTACAAAACCAATAGTTTTTTCATTGCATGTGGAAGTAATTTCAATAGGTAGATTTTTTAGAGGATTGTGCGGTGATATTGAATAAGCATGAAAACTCAATTCAGAAAATTTATTAACCTGGCTCATTAGGTTCTCAATGCAGTCCATCTCATTTAAATCAAATCCATGAGAGTTAAGGCGAGGGAGATATAAATTTCTTGGCAAAGGTAAATTCGAAATATCCAAATGATCTATCTGCTCCATAATTTTATTTGCTGGATTTTGAGCTAGCTCCATTGCTGGAATACTGTTATTTAAATATTTATTAATAAATGAGCTATTTGCTCCATTCTCTAAAAGCCTTCTAACCAAATATGGCAACAACTCTTTATGCCGACCTATAGGACAATAAATAGTTGTCTCTGGGAATCTCTTATAGGATTCTTCGCAGGCTGAATATAGCAACTCACCCATTCCATAAAGCCTTTGGAATTCTATCTTGCTATCAGCGCTTTCGCTAAGACTCATAAGAGAAGCAATTGAGTGAGCGTTATGAGTTGCAAAACTGGCGTCCAGCCTTTCGCATTCAATAAGCCTCTTGGCTGTAACAAGATAATTAAGATCGGTAAGGTGTTTGTTGGTAAAAACAGGATAACCATTAAGCCCTTTGACTTGAGCATTTTTAATTTCATAGTCCCAATAAGCCCCCTTCACAAGTCGCACATGCATCTTGTCTCGCTTTTTAGATAGGTTATCTAGCCAGTCAACGACAGCAAGCGATCGTTTGCCATAAGCTTGAACCGCTATGCCAAGTCTAGGCCATGATTTGATTGCAGGATCTAAAGCAAGAGTATTAAATAAGTCTAGGCTTAAAGATAAGCGATCTTGCTCTTCTGCATCAATGGTTACAGCCACGCCCTTTCTTGCTGCCTCAACAACAAGATCTCTAAGCCTTGGAAGTAAGGCTTTAGCTACATTCTTACTATGTAGAGTGTCATACTGAGAATATAGTGCAGATAGCTTAATTGAGATTCCATTATTTAAACTCGCATCATGATTAATCTCTGAAATTAATTGAATGGACTCCATGTAAGACTCAAAATACTTAATTGACTGCTCTTCGTTACGTGCTGCCTCTCCAAGCATGTCAAAAGAGCATGAATGAGTCTTTAGCCATTTTGATTCCTTAAGCTCTTCGATACTTTCTGCACAAACAAACTCTTTACTGAGGACTTGCATAGCTACCTGAACAGCCTCTCTGATGGAGGACTCTCCAATTTTCTTACCAAGCGCAATTAACCAATTATTGCTTACATGATTAGATGCTCGAAGAAATTCTTTTGAGAAAGTAAGACCCCAAGTTGCAGAATTAACTAGAAAACTCTCAGCCTTGCCTAAATGCTCGGACCACTTTGCCGAAGTAAGTTTTTCATTAATTAAAGCGTCTCTAGTTTTAGTATCTGGAATTCTCATCAATGATTCAGCCAAGCACATGAGAGCAATTCCCTCTGAGTTGGAGAGCCCATATTGCTCCATAAAAGCATCTAATTTTGTGCGTTGATTTTTATTGCTTCGACAATATTGAATGATTGATTGGGTGTGTTGAGCTATTTCTGGATCATCTAAAAAATATGATTCTCCAAGCAAGAACTTTGCCAGTTCCTGCTCATCGGCAAACTTACCCTCGCTATTAAAGAACATAGATTTATCTTATCTAGTTCGAGCTGATATTGGCAAGAAGAAAATTATTGCTAATAAGGGGAATGAGATGAAGGTATAAAATTTAGATTTCTATAAGAAATCAAGCCCTTAGGCGAATTTTCGTTTTTTGTTTTTATAAAAAATGAGTTCTTGAATCCAATTACGTTTATTGGTTTCATACATTCTTGATTTTTCTTCAGAAAGAATAATTCTACCCCCATCCATGTCAACTCTTATAGAGTCTGTTTTCATAACAGTTCCATCTGACAAATGAACTTCTCCAGTCATAATTCCAGCAGTATCTTCAGGATGAAGATCGGAAAAAATTTCAACTAATTCTTCTTTTTTCATATTATTTATAGCAGCTCCAACTGATAACGTTGTCAATTATATACAAAAAATGTGTTTTAGGAAGGCAATTTTACGTAATAATTTAAGAAGCTACTTTCTGCCAAACAAAGAACTTTGTGGCTATAAAAAAACTAAAAAATGCCCAAAAAACGATGCCAAAAAAATTAAAGTTAATCGCAAATAATGCCCCGCCATCATTTGCAATATTTCTCATTGTAGAAGCAATCACACTTAATGGTAACCCGCTAGCTATAGGCTGAATCAATCCTGGCAGATAAGAGATTGGAAAAAAAATACCAGATAAGATCAATTGCGGAAAAGTAAATAGTAATACTAATGGACGGATTGACTCTTGCGTTTTCGCAAGACTGCCAAGAAAAAAGCCAACACACAAAAAAATAAACGCGCCGAATAAAATTACACCATAAAGAGGTGCAAGCCCTCCAACTATATTAATTTTTAAGAGCCCTATTGCGAGACCTAGAATCACTGAAAGCTGAATCATAATAATAAACATTCGTGCTAGAACAATTGAAATAATAAAATCCTTGGGTTGGATTGGGGTGACAAAGAGTCTTTTAAGAATTCCTCTTCTGCGATATTCAACAATATTGAATCCGCTCCCAGCGATGCAAAGATTCATCAGCATATATGCCAAAATTCCAGGAAGTAAAAAATCAATATATCTTTGAGGTCTAGATTTAACATCTTCAAGCTGCAAAGAAAACATAGGCTCTATATTTCGAATATCCCTCTCAATAGAAAGAAGCACTGCCTCTAGAGAGTCCCTAATGGCGCCCACTTGTCTAACTTGTGATGCATCAAGCAATAATCTCAGCGTTCCAGGATCTGGAAACTCATTAAAATTTTTAGGGATGATAATAATAGCCGTTTGATCTGCGGCAATTAATTCCTCTTTTAGTTCCAACTCTGAACCCTCTTTAATAAGAAAAGATTTTTCTTTTTTTACAAGTTCCACAAATTTTAATGAAAGTTCATTTTCGGACTGATTCACTAAACCTAATTTAGTGGGGGTGGGCTCACCACCAGAAAATAAAAAAATACAGGTAAAAATTAATGGAAAAAGCAAACTAAAGAAGAGCGACTGTCGATCTCGATAAAAGATCTTAATAAAGATAGAAGCTAAATGAATTTGTGGTTTAGTAAACATAATTTAGTCTCTCAACCCATGTCCAGTGAGAGCCAAAAATACATCCTCAATATTTCCTTGCGTTGGTGTCTCGTGTGGGTCTGGAGCAAAGTCTAAGATAAGTTGTTGTGGAGTATCTTGAGCAATAATCGAACCTTTATCCATAATTGCAATCCTGTTACAAAGATATTCAGCCTCTTCCATATTGTGGGTTGTTAAGACGATGGTCATACCCTCCTCGTTCAATTCTTTAACTAAATTCCAGAGATTTCTTTTTGCTTGAGGATCTAGTCCAGTGGTTGGCTCATCAAGAAACAATATTTTTGGATTATTAACCAAAGCACAAGCTATAGAGAATCTTTGTTTTTGTCCGCCAGATAAGTCATCAGGCAAAGCATGTATTTTGTTTTCTAAATCTACCTTTGCAAGCAAAGCCCTGGGATCAATTGATACAGAGTAAAGATTTGCAAAAAGAATTAAGAGATCAGATAAATTCAATCTATCAAAATATTCATTCGATTGTAGTTGCACCCCGATTATTTTTTTGACTTCATAGGGATCATTTTTAACATCAATATTGTCAACAGAAACCTCTCCATTATCAATTGCACTCAATCCCTCAAGCATCTCCAATGTTGAAGTTTTACCAGCACCATTTGGGCCTAATAAGCCAAAGATTTCACCAGCATTAATATTAAGATTTATAGCATTTACAGCTGCAAAAGTTTTTCCTGGGTTCTCTGGATTTGGATAATGCTTCTCAAGGTTGATTGCTTTTATAATTGACATGAATTTTTTTATTTTATTAATAGGAGATGAATTGCCATCTGCGAAAAATTATTTATATGCACTTTACTTAATTAGGGCAATATCCTCTGGATGAAGAAGGTCTTCACCAATGCTTTCTATAAATGGTTTTAAATTTTTAGCATAAGGCTTCCATCGACCCATGCCCTTTTTATTAATTGGCTGTCTAACCTGTTCTGAGCTAGCAGTTCTAACAGATCTATCAGTTTCATAGAATGATATGCAATCCTCTTCAAATGGTAAATCAAGAAAATCCAACATTCTTTTAACTTGACCTTCAAGATCCTCGATGACATCTTCATTGTTAACTCTTAATATCTTATTTGGTAATACTTTATCCCAATGATCCATAAGCTTTACATAGCTCTTGTAATAACTGCCTGCCTCAGCCAAACCATATGAAAATTCCTGCCCTTGAGCGAATAATTGCTTAAACATGCTAAAGCAGCAATCTAATGGATATCTTCTTGCATCAATAATTTTTGCATTTGGCATAATCAAGTGAATTAATCCTATGTGCCTAAAGTTGTTAGGCATCTTGTCGGTAAACATAGGCGCGTCTTTTCTATGCATTCGAGTGTCTTCAATAAATTGTTTTCCGAAGTCCTCTCTTTGCATCTGTGTTAATGAGCCCATGCTCTTTGGGTAGTTTCCTAACTTACCATAAATATCATCACCTCTAAGGCTTTGAGCTATCGATAAGATATTTGGAAGCTCTAAGGTTCCATCGATCATTGAATGGGAGGCAAGAATTTGCTCAATAAGTGTTGAGCCCGCCCTCGGAAGACCTAAAATAAAAATTGGATCTTTTGTTTCGTGCCCTCCGCTACCTATGCTTTTAAAGAATTCTTCATCACAGATATCTATCTGTGCTTGCAGTTCGGCATCCATTCTTTCAATAGAATATTTGCTTTGATCATTTTTAATTTTGTTGCCTTGTTGTAAATGAAAAAAAGCTTCATCAAACTCACCGATAACTTCACAGCCTTGAGCTAGAGCAAAATGAAAATAAGCCTTATCCCTTAATGATAAATCAACTCTTTTCACTTGATCTCTCATGCTATTTAACTCATCTGATGTAAAAGAATAGGTTTTTAGGTTTGCAAGTGAGAAGAATGCTTCGCCATGATCTGGTTTGATTTTGTAAGCATTTTGATAACTATTGATTGCTTGGTTTGTTTTTCCAAGAGTTTTTTGAGCATGACCTTTCGATGTATGTGTACTGAAATTATATGGATTATTATTAAGAATATCATCGAACATTGTGATTGCTTGCTGGTGATCACCGTTTTGCATCATTTCACTAGCTTTTTGAGCTTGATAGACAGGGTTATCAGGATATTGATCGCAAAGAATATTGACTTGCTCCATGGTTTTAGCAAATTTTTGTTTTTTTCTAAGAACGGCAGCATATTGCATTCTAAGATCGCCATCATTTGGTTTGAATTCCACTGCTTTTTCTAGCAAAAATTCTGCATCATCAAAATAACCCAAGCGATTGGCAATTTCGGATAAGAGTGACATTGCATAGGTATGAGTCGGGTTCTTTTTTAGAAAAGCCCTGCACTGTCTCTCAGCCAATCCCAATCTACCTTCATTCAGTATCTGATCAATATATAGCAATGCAGGAGGTAGAGATTGAAGCTTTTCAATTTGTTGCTTGGCATGGTCAGCAGCAGGTTGATTTTTATTTTTAATAAAATATTGATAAAGGAGGTTCCATGAGGAAAGCAATGCTGGGTTAAGCTCGCAGGCTTGCCTGTAATTAATTGCAGCTTTTTCTTCGTTTCCCATATCTCTATTTATATGGCCAAGCTCTTGATAAGCTCTACCCATATCTGGAGCATTGAGCAACAAGGACTCAATATATTTATGTGAGTCGTCAAATCTTTTTAAATATCTAGAGGAAACAGAGGCAAGATATAAAGCATCTATATTGTCAGGATGATTCTTAAGAATAATTTCAAATAGAACGAGTGCATCCTCAAACCTATTTTCCTTGACGGCCTGCGTAGCCTCGCTTAAATCTACTGATAAAGTTGGATCATTGATATTGGGTTTATCTTCTTTCATTTTTTTATAATTTTAACAAAGATAATAGATAATATTTCTTATGAAAGTAAAAAGGGAGCTTGCGCTCCCCTTTTACTTTTTATAAAACTAGAACTAGTCGTTAAAATACCTTTTAAATCTTAGCCCTACAGTAGTCGGTCTAATAATACCCACACGTTGTCTATCAAAGACAAAGGTATTATTTATTTCAGCCCTTTCATCAGTTATGTTATCAATATAGGCTTCAGCTAACCAATTGTCATTGGTAACTCCCCATCGAACATTCATAAAGCTATAACTATCTTGTAAAGCTTTATTTGGTTCCATAACATCGGAATAACTATCATCTGACCATGTGAGTTGAGCTTGGAAATGTCCAGTATTACCAGCCACCATGTCCCATTCTTTTCTAACACTCAAATTCCCTTGCATTCCAGGAGCAAAGGCAAGATCTGATCCAACGACCACATCAGTAGTTGGAACTAAGCTTTTGGTAATCTCTGTATCTAATATTGAAAAAGCACCAGACCAAACCCAGCCATCTAAATCAGGGACATAAGTAAAGTCTCCTTCAACACCTCTAATCTCAGCATCGGCCGCGTTATCAGAGAAGAATAAGTTAACAATACTTGGGTCAAATACAGTTGACTGAAGACCTGTTACATCAACAGCAAAGGCACTACCGTTAAACCTAAGTCGACCATCAGCAAGGAGAGCTTTCCATCCAAACTCATAGTTTGTAACCTCATCAGATTTTACTTCAGGTTTAACTGAATATGTCCCAGCTGCATTAGACGCACCTACCGGTCTGTTTAATAGGCCTGGTCTAAAACCTTCAGACCAAGTGACATAATACATAATGTCTTCAGATGGATTCCACGAATAGGTTATTTTTCCAATCGTACCATCACTTTTAGCCTTATCTGGATAACCATTTGCATTTCCTGGTGCATATTGAGCTGATAAATTAGATCCAAATTGTTGGGTATCAGGGGCACCAAATCCATTATAGAAGGATGAGTTAGCACTACCTTCAAAGTCAACCTCTATGTCATACCATCTAACGCCCACGGTAAGCTCAGATGTTTCTGACGTATCAAAACTTAACTCACCAAATACACCCTGTTGTTTATCCGTTCTCTTAATATCGTTAAAGAAAATTACCGGCTCACTGAATGGTCCAGCCGAGAACCAACCTGGACTTGCGTTGTTGATTGATCCAGTAACGGATGTGTCTGTTAAAGCATAGTTTGCAGCATAAGTAATGTCATTATCTACAGAACTTGGATATGTAAATAAGTTTAACTCTGTTAGCTCTAAGTCACTGAAAAATACACCGGCTGTAAGGCTAGTAGTATCATTTATTGGAGCATTAATACGGAATTCATGGGTTGTGACTTCAGTATTTGTTGTTGAATCAACTAGCAAGTTTGGTGCGCCACAGGTTCCAGTTGGAACATTTCCAGGAGCGTTAGATGTATAAGTTACATAATAGTCACAAATGTAATATGGAAGATACTGTCCTACAAAAAGATAGTCAGTGTAATCTACATCCTGATCTGTTGTTCTATCTGTATAAGCACCTGTATAAAGAACTTCAAGATCACCAATTGAACCCTTAAGAGTAAGACTCATGTTGTCAAATTCATCTTCTATAGTGTCATTAGTATATCTTTGAATTTCCAAGTCACCCAAAGTAGGATCGACAAAAAATACACCATCAGCATCAATAGTTTGATTAGCAACAGTAGCTAGAACATCCCAATTATCATTAATCTCATGAGCGATACTTGCTCTAAAGCCTGTGTAATCAACTGGGTTAGCATCTTCTTCAACATGTGCAAGTGCACTTAAAAGTGTAGCGCCTGAAAGATCAGCACCCGCCTGAAAACCAGCTCTTGATGAAGAAACAGGAAGACCATTTTGTCTTACAGTTCCAGCCTTTCTGAAACGTGCTGATTGAGCAGCAGTAAGCGTTCCTCCAACTTGATCAATGTAACCACCTCTTCTATCACTGTAAGCTACAAATCTCATAGCAGTAGAATCACCTAAAGGAATATTTGAGACATATTCAAATTTACTACCATTATCACCATCAGGCATAGCCCTAGCTTCAAGCTCTAGACTGCTTGATGATTCACCTATTACAGGTTTGTTAGTAATCATGCGAACAACACCAGCTTGTGAGCTAGCGCCAAATAAAGTTCCTTGTGGCCCAGATAGAACCTCAACACGCCCAACATCTGCAGCATACACATCTAAGTTTCTTCCTGGCTGACCTAATGGTTGCTCATCTAGATAAAAAGCAACATTAGGAGCTAAACCTGCAACACCTGCAGTAGTTAAGTTGGGGGTAGTAGAAGCAAGGCCTCTAATATATATAGTGCTTTGACCAGGACCTGATCCGCCAGCGGTAACACCTGGTAATTGCATTAAGTAATCTTCGAATACATTTATTCCTTTTTGCTCAAGGGACTCCTCAGTGAGAGCATTAACGGAAAGAGGAACATCTTGCAGTCCTTCAGCCTTTTTCCTAGAGGTAACAACAACCTCTTCAATGGTTGCTTGAGATTGAGCTGATATATATCCACTGTAAGCAGAGGCATTAATAATTGCCAATGCGGAAATGGCAGAAACAATCCTGCCAAAGAATTTGTCAATGGTCTTTTTGTTAAAAAGTTCTTTAAGGTTTTTTGTATTACTTTTAATAGTATTTATCATGGTTCCCCCCCGGGATAAATTTTTATTTAGTGTTGATTTCCAGATTGAAAGAGGTCATAGAACCTACTTCCATAATGATATTTGCTTAAGTCGAAACTTAAGTTTTTTAAAGACATGTCTAGACCATAGCAAATGAATCATGAAATATTAAGCAAATATCAAAAAAATACCCTTTAATTTTAAATAATGGGTATTTATTCAGCATATTTGAGTAGACTTAGCACGATGTTTACAAAAATTGCTCCTAAACGCTTTCTTTTTTCAATTTTTTTAATTACCACCTTTATAGGGCTGACGCTTACGAATCTGAAAGAGGCTGATCAATTATTTGCTGATATCCAAAATCAGATTTCAGATAGCTTGGGTTGGTTAATAATCCTGCTTACTAATATGTTTTTAGTTTTTGTAATTTATTTGGCTTTCAGCAAACACAAAACAATCATCCTGGGTGGGCCAGATGCTAAGCCTGAATTCTCGCGTGTAAATTGGATAGCTATGCTTTTTAGTGCTGGCCTTGGTGTTGGATTATTGTTCTATGGCGTAGCTGAACCTATCATGCATCTTAGCTCTGATATCATCCATAAAGAAGGTGCCTCTTTCTCAGACAAAGCAAATCTTTCAATGAACCTAGCCTATTTGCATTGGGGATTTCATGGTTGGGCGATTTATGGTGTTGTTGGATTATGTTTCGGATATTTTGCATATAACAACAAGCTACCCTTTCGTGTAAGCTCATTTTTCTCAGGCCCATTAACAAAAAATATTTGGGGAAGAGTGTCTTTAGATGTCATAGCAATCATTGCAACAATATTTGGCATAGCAACATCACTGGGGCTCGGGGCGAATCAAATTAATTCCGGTCTCAGTTATATGGGCGTTATTGAAGGTAGTTTTATTAATACCGTTGGAATTATTATCCTGATAACTCTTATGGGGTTAGCAAGCGTTGTTTTAGGTTTGAAGGTGGGCATTAAAATCTTGTCCCAAATCAACATCGTGTTGTGTATTATTTTTCTTTCATTTATTTTTCTGACCGGGCCAACAAGTTATATTTTAGATGGCCTTGTACAAAATTTAGGTTCTTATGTTCAAAAACTATTGAGCTTGTCTACGAACACTCAAGGTTATTCAGATTCCTCTTGGCAAAATGCATGGACTCTTTATTATTATTCCTGGTGGTTTGCCTGGTCTCCATTCGTAGGATTGTTCATTGCCAGAATATCTTACGGAAGATCGATTCAGGAATTTATAATAGGTGCTGTACTTGTTCCAACTTTTATTGTATTTATTTGGATGGGTGTCTTTGGCAATGCAGCCATCTATCAAGAATTTATAGAACCAGCATCTCTAAGTACTGCAATCAATAATGACATAGCTGTTTCATTGTTTATTTTTCTGGAGCAATTCCCTTTTTCACAAGTAATCATGTGGCTGGCTATCGTGATTATCTTAACTTTTTTTGTGACATCATCTGACTCAGGGGCCTTGGTGACATCGATGTTAACTGCTGCTAAAAAAGAAAATTCTAAAGATGAGCCGCCAATGATTTTAAGAGTTATTTGGGCACTATCTCTAGGTGTAATTTCAATTGTACTTTTGGCTGGAGGTGGCATAGGAGCGTTGCAAACTTCAGTCATAGTTACAGGAGTTCCTTTTGCAATTTTAGTTTCATTCGCTGCAAGAAGTCTCTTAAAAGATCTTAACAAGTGATTTCTAACACAGAAGAAAATAAAGAGATTGCTATTAAGTTTTTTGAAGCCTTAAGTTCAGGATCTCAAGCCTATTTAGATTTTTATAATGATGAGTCAATTATCTGGACCGCTGGTGAAAATGCTATAGGTGGAACAAGAACAAAAAAAGAAATTGTAGACTTTGCTCAAGGTATTCTCTCCGCCTTTCCAAATGGCATTAAATTTAATATTACTGGTATAACTGCTGAAAATGAAAGAGTTGCTGTTGAGGTAAGTGGAGAGGCAATCCATGCCTCTGGAGAGCACTATAATAATAAGTATCATTTCTTATTAAAAATTCAACATGGAAAAATTCTTGAATTAAAAGAATATATGGACACTCAATTAGCTGCAAAAATCCTCCTTGGCGAGTAAAATTTAGCCACTCATTCAATCAAAAAACCTGCTATAAAAGAGAATTTTTTTTAATAGCATTTTTTTAAAATAATGTTCAGTTTTTATACAAAAAAACGTACAAAAAAATAATTAAATAAAGATTGGACAGTTATATATACAAGGCTTATTATCAAAAGTTAGAAAGATTTTTTTTGTTAATTTATAAAGGCTTTTTATGTCTAATCAATCCTCTAAATTTCCCTCAGAAGCAGAAGTAGTTATCGTAGGGGTTGGAGGTATTGTTGGGTCGATGCTTGCATATTGGCTTGCAGACCTTGGGCAAAAAAATATCGTAGGTTTAGAAAAATCTACCATCATTCCTTCAGACATCGCGTCAACTGCTCACGCTTCAGACTTTGTCTATAATACAACTCATGACAAGTTAGGTTGTTGGGCAACTAACTTCAGTAGAAAGTTTTATGAGGACAACGGCTTCTTTTTAAAAAAAGGTGGTCTAGAAATTTGCCGTAAAGATGATGATGCTCGCTGGGAAGAACTCAAGCGAAAAGTCGAGTCAGGCAAAGCCTTTGGAACTAATATTAGGCTAATTTCTGCATCTGAAGCTAAAGAAAAATTTCCTTTATTGGACGAGGAATCAATTCGGGGTGCCATGTGGGATCCAGATGCTGGTCTAGTTACCCCCCGCTCTCAAGATGTTGTGAACTTTGCTGTCGAGACTGCTAAAGAAAAAGGTGCCTTAAAAACATATACCGATACTCCAGCAACAGGTTTTGAAATTGAGAATGGAAGAGTAGTAGGAGTAAAAACTGACAAAGGAATCATCAAATCTGAGAAGGTTGTAATTGCATCAGGAATCTGGGGACCATTAATGGGTGATATGGCTGGTGTACCAGTGCCGCTCATGCCAGTTGAACATCCTTTATTGTTTTTTGGACCTCTTCCAGAAATACAAGGAACAGATGAATTGCTTGTCTATCCATTACTTCGTGACCAGGGCAATTCAGCCTATGTAAGAGACACTGGCAGACTTCATGGTGGAATGCTTGAATGGGGCTATTACGAAGATAAAGAGCCGAGACTGGTTGATCCAGAGGATATTGGAAACCCTGAAAAAACTATGATATCTGATTCTATGCGATACCTTGACCTTGAAGAAGTTGCTGAACCTTTAGAGAAAGCCTTTGAAACCACACCAATACTTAATGAGTTGGGCTGGGATGAAAAAAGCTCATTCAATGGCCTGCTTTCTGTAACTCCTGATGCTGGATCTTTAATTGGCGAAAGTCCTGAGGTTAGAGGCTTCTGGTTGTGTGAAGCAGTTTGGGTAAAAGACGGTCCTGGGTGCGCAAGACTATGCGCTGAATCAATGATGCATGGTAAAACTCAGGTAGATATGCATGCTTTTGACATTGCTAGATTTTATCCTGCTCAAAAAGAAAAAGAGTTTGTTAAGACGCGATCATTTGAAAATGCGCAAACTATCTACACCCCTGCCGTTCATCCAAGAGAGCCCTATATTAGCCATAGGGAGCTTTATGTTAGTCCTTTTTACGAGAGAGAAAAAGAACTTGGGGGGGTTTTTGAAAATGAGGTTGCGGGCTGGGAGCGAGCTCTAGCTTATAAAAGCAATGAGCAAAAACTAGATAAGTATTTAGAAGAGATTCCTGTAAGAGAAAACGAATGGGATCGTCGTCATGTTCCCTATGAAATAGCTAATGCTGAACACCTTGCCATGAGTGATTCAGTCGGCATGATAAATCTCTCACACTTCCCTATCATGGATATTCATGGACCAGATGCAGAACGAATGCTGGAATATCTTTCTATAGCTAAAGTGGGTGGCAATACCCCTGAAGGACGCATGATTTATACCAATTTCTTAGATGAGGATGGCGGTGTCCATGCTGATCTAACAATATCCCGATTAGGTGCAGACCGGTATAGAGTGGTGACAGGTGGCGCAGATGGCAATCGAGACTGGGTGACATTACGCAACTATCGAGACGATATGGGGCTCAATGCTGATATTAATATTCGCACCCACGATATTGCAACTTTAGGCCTCTGGGGTCCACAGGCTAAAAATGCTCTTGGTAATTTTGTTGATCTCAATGAATTAACCATAGAAAATTTTCCCTTTGTGGCTGCAAAAAATTTAACCCTCAATTTATCTGGGGGGAAGAAAATTGATGTTTGGGCATCGCGTATTTCTTACGTTGGTGAAAGTGGCTGGGAAATTTATTTAAATAATGATTCTGAGGAGGGTTTAGCTCTTTATGACTCGCTGTTAGAGGTTGGGGTTGTTCCAGTTGGTATTGAAACTTACGCTAATAGTAGAAGGCTAGAAAAGAGTTTTAGACTTCAAGGCGCAGATCTAGAGACTGAATATAATGCCTGTGAATCAGCCATTGAAAGACGTCTAGTCAAAGAAGCTGATTTTCATGGTAAAGCAGCCCATCTTGTTCATCGAGAAGAAGACCCCAGCGCAATTCTATGCACCATGACATTAGATAATCTCAATGCATCAGGTGAAGGTGACCGTTATCCGGTTGGATCATCGCCCATCATAGATCCAGATACTGGAGAGGTGCCGGTAGACAGCAAAGGTCGAAGATCTTACTCAACGGGTATGTCTTATTGCCCATCAATCAAAAAATTTGTTGTGATGGGTTATCTACCTAAAGATATAGCCAAACAAGGTAAATCACTTTCACTTGAGTACTTTAATGAAGACGGTGATGGAGTGTATCCAATGACAGTTCAAATAGTCGGCAAAGGGTCTTTATACGATCCAAACAATGAGAGGGTCCGATATTAAAATAATTTCAATGTAATAACTTAAAGGGGGGAAAAGCAATGAAACATCCAAACCATCCTAGCGTCGATCAAAGCGATCGAGTGGTGCCATATAATCTTAGGCAAAGTGGCCGAACGCCTACCGAGCTTTTGATCTCAACCAGAGTAAGAAAGTCGCCTTTTTGGCATTTATCTCATGAAGCGGGTTGCTGGAGAGCAACTGTTTATAATCGTATCTATCATCCAAGGGGGTATGTCAGACCTGAGGACGGTGGCGCCATGGTCGAATATGAAGCTTTGGTCAATCGAGTCACAATGTGGAACGTAGCTGTTGAAAGGCAGATATGTGTCAAAGGGCCTGATGCAGAGGCTTTTACTGATTATGTGATAACTCGAGATGCAACCAAAATTGAGCCAGGTAATGGCAAATATGCAATCTTGTGCAACGATAAAGGGGGTATTTTAAATGATCCTGTCTTGTTGCGAATAGCAGAAGATGAATTTTGGTTTTCTATTTCTGATAGTGACCTCTTGCTTTGGCTTCAAGGTGTAAATATCTCAAAAAAATATGATGTCATGATTGATGAGATTGATGTGTGTCCTCTGCAGATCCAAGGCCCACTATCGGAGGATCTAATGGCTAAACTAGCTGGTGAAGAGCTCAGAGAAATTCCTTATTACGGTCTCATGGAGACTAAAATTGAAGGCGCTGATGTTGTTATTAGTCAAACTGGTTTTACTGGCGAAAAAGGCTATGAAATATATGTCCGTGATGCGCATGAGAATGCTGAAATTATTTGGAATGCAGTTCTTGAGGCTGGAGAAGAGTTTGGCCTTATGGTTATTGCGCCTGCTCATCATCGTCGAATTCAAGCTGGCATTTTATCTTGGGGTCAAGATCTAGACCATGAGACTTCTCCATTCCAAGTTAATCTTAGTTATCAGGTTCCAAGAAACAAAGAAGCTGATTACATTGGTAAAGAAGAGCTAGAAAGACAACGCGCTGTAATTGATGCAGGAGAATTTCCATTCAAAATGCGAATGGTTGGTATGATTTTTGGTGGAAAGGAAGTCACTGATTATGCACCTGATTTTTGGTTAATTGCTGATCAAGATGGCAATGATATGGGTTATGTAACCTCACCATGGTGGTCACCCGAATTAGATACAAACGTAGCACTAGGATGGGTTCCATGGTCTTCATCAGAAGTTGGAACAAAACTTCAAGTCAGATTGCCTGATGAATACTCTGAGTCTCCTGGGGTCGTTGCAGAGGGTGAAATTGTTGATGTGCCATTTAGGGAGTCTGTAAATCCTAATAAACGAGAAGTCCAAAAGGAAAAAGGTTTAGATTACGCAGAATAAATGAGATAAGAGGTCGGTTTCTATTGAACCGATCTCTGCTTATGCCCTCTCACGCCAAGGAAGATCAACGGTTGTTGCCATCAAATCTTTTTCTGGTGCAGCAATAACGATTTCCTGACCGCTTTTGGCATGCTCAATATCTAAAATTGTATAGCAAATATTCTTGTCTAATCTCGGCGAATACACCATTGCATTCATAGAGCCAACTTTTTTGCCATTAATAAAAACAGGCCAGTGATCACCATTAGAATCTTCTATGGGATCGCCATGAATCTCAGCTCCCATCAATTTTTTTGTGGGACCGTTTTGGCTGACTAAACGCAAAGCTTCTTTGCCAATAAAATCATCCTCTTGCTCAAGATCAACCAACCAATCCAAACCAACTTCGTAAGGGTTATTAGACCTATCAATATCTGCTAGGTAGCTCAAAATTCCTCCTTCCAATCTAAGTATTATATTTGGCCCGCCTGCACTTATCTTAAACTCCTGCCCTGCTTCCCAAAGCAGTTCCCATAGGTCATTTCCTTTAGATCCATCTTGCAAGAAAAGCTCATAACAAAGCTCTCTGCTGTAGCCCATTCTTGCAATAACCATTGGAATTCCTTGATGAGTGACTTGCTTGAACTTATAAAAACCTAGATCGTTTACCCAATCCCCAAAAACCTTTGACATTAATTTAGTAGAATCTGGTCCTTGAACTTGAAGTGGTGAGACATCAGGCTCATCAATCTCTACATCAAATTTATATCCTGCTGCTATGCCTTGCGCCCATAGTAAAGAGTCCCCATCTGAGACAGAAAACCAGTAGTGATTTTCATCTAACCTGAGCATTACAGGATCATTTAAAAAGCCCCCTTCAAAATCCAGAAGCGGCGTATACATTGCCTGTCCTATTGCACATTTTTTAATATTTCTAGGAGTTAAAAACTGCGATAAAGCCTCGGCATCAGGGCCCTTGATTTGAATTTGTCTCTCAACCCCAACATCCCAAAGCTGAACACTGTTTAGCAAGTTTTTGTAGTCTTGGATTGTTCCTTCATAACTTATTGGCATATACATGTGGTTGTATACAGAATATGCCTGAGCTCCATATTTTATGGTCGAATTAAAGTAAGGTGATTTTCTTACTCGAGGGCTGAAAACTACTTTAGAAGTCTTGTACATATGAGAATGCTATCATTCTTTTTTTTGATCTCAAATAGATAAATTAAGCTTTAGTCTGCGCCACTTTATAGCGCGTTTTGATCATGAATTTCTGCTACCCAATCTACCGTTTTTTTTATCCCTCCAATTGGAAAAAAATGAACTTTCTCAATGTTTAAGTAAGGGTCCTTGTACTTATGATCAGATAGATCTTGAAGAATTCTTGTTGGCTCATATGGCAATAGGAGCTTGGTTAAATCTTTTGCTCTTTTGGTGAGAACTTTCATGGAAGCGCCTATCCCACATTCAACTGAAAATTTTAATAATGTTTGAAGTTTTGCTGGACCAGCAATACCAATATGGATAGGAATATCAACTCCATCTTTTTTTATATTGTCTGCCCATTGCTTTACGACTTCTGCCTCAAAACAAAATTGAGTTACTATTGCCATCGAAGCATCTGTTCTTTTTGAAAATTCCTGTTTCCAGGAAAGAGCCTCTGAGACATTTTTAATACCTCCATCAGGGTCTATGTCTTTGCACCCCTCAGGATGTCCAGCTATATGAAGTCTTTTAAACCCAGCTTTATCAAACAGACCTGATTCAATCAATTGAATAGAAGAATCCAAACTACCTATAGGTTTTGTTGAGCCGCCTGCAAGCAAAAGGGCCTCATCAACTCCAGCTTCGTTCTGGTACATAGAAATCCAGTCATAGAGCATGGCCTTGTTTTTAATCATCCTAGCTGGAATATGAGGCATAACTGTAAAGCCTTCATCATTTAGTCTTTTGGCTGTGGCAATCATTGCATCAATATCTTCATTTTGAATATGAGCTATGTACACCCTAGTATCTTTAGGTAAAACCTCAGAAAAAGATTCGATCTTTGCTGCAGATCTTGGAATTACCTCAATGGAATACCCAGACATAAAATCATTAAAATGTGTATTACCAATATTGCTCATATGAATAATTAGTAAGTAATTTATTGCCTTAAATCATTGAAAGTGAAATATTTTCTTTTCATTAATTGGTTATAAATGATTGCAAATAAAACAATAAAAGCTGCTCCTGCTGCTACAGGAATCATTAGGAAGCCAACCCCCTTTGCTCCTAGAATTGCAATAATTGGATTAGCTCCAGCTGGTGGATGAACGGTCTTAGTTGCCATCATTAAGAATATTGCTAACCCGACTCCAAGCCCAACACTAAAAAAAGAAAAACCTAAGATTGCATATATAAAAACTCCTGAAAAAGCAGAGATTATGTGGCCAAAAAAAACATTTTTAGGGTGAGCTAAAGGACTTTCATGAACAGCCATAACTAAAACCATGCTTGCGCCAAACGGAGGAATTAACCACAAATTACTTTCATCATAAGAATTAAAGTATGCAAGCAATGAAATACATAAAAATGCTCCAAAACCTGAGATGAGATTATTTTTCATAATAGATTTTTAATCCCTATTAAAATTCGATAACTGAGCGAATACTTTTTCCTTCATGCATTAGATCAAATGCTTTATTGATATCCTCAAGAGGCATTTTGTGGGTAATGAGATCGTCTATGTTAATTTTTCCATCCATATACCAATCAACTATTCTTGGGACATCTGTTCGACCTCTTGCGCCTCCAAACGCCGTGCCTCGCCATGAGCGACCAGTAACAAGTTGAAACGGTCTTGTTGAGATTTCTTTGCCGGCACCTGCTACACCAATGATGCAACTTTCACCCCAGCCTTTGTGGCAGCACTCCAGTGCTTGACGCATGACGTCAACATTGCCAATGCACTCAAAACTGTAATCAACTCCACCACCAGTCATATCGATAATATGCTCAACCACGTTCTCAACATTGTTAGGGTTTATAAAGTCAGTCATGCCAAATTTTGTTGCAATTGAAGCACGAGAATCATTCAGATCTATTCCGATGATTCTTGATGCGCCAACCATCTTCGCACCTTGTATAACATTGAGACCAATGCCTCCTAATCCAAATATTGCTACCGTGGATCCAGCTTCAACACCCATAGTGAAAGCCACAGCCCCTATCCCTGTTGTTACTCCACAACCGATGTAACAAATCTTATCAAAAGGAGCATCTTTTCTAACTTTGGCTAAAGAAATTTCAGGAAGCACTGAGTAATTAGAGAATGTGGAGCATCCCATGTAATGAAGAATAGGTTTGCCATCAAGAGAAAATCTACTTGTGCCATCGGGCATAATACCTTTGCCTTGTGTTTCTCTCACTGCCTGACACAAATTAGTTTTTGGATGCAAGCAAAATTCACATTCGCCACACTCAGCTGTATAAAGAGGTATGACATGATCACCAGGTTTTAAGCTTTTAACCCCCTTCCCAACCTCAACCACAATACCAGCACCTTCATGACCCAAGATCGCAGGGAAAGCTCCCTCAGGATCTTCTCCAGATAAAGTAAAGGCATCTGTATGGCATACGCCAGTTGCTTTCATTTCAACCAGAACTTCGCCAGCCTTTGGTCCTTCGAGATCAACTTCAATAATTTCTAAAGGCTTGCCAGCTTCAAAGGCAACCGCTGCTCTGGTTTTAATCAATCTTTACCCCTCTCTTATTAAAATTAAAAAATGTAGTTTTCTCTACTTTTTAAACTTAGCTGCTTCTTCAGAACCGCCTGTTGCAGTTCCTTTGGTATAAGAGTGAGCTCCCATGCCAGCAAGATCGCCATCCTGAACAATGAGATACGGATTCCTAATTTCTTCTCCATCAAAGAAACACTCTAATATTTCTCTCACGCCATCTGCATACCTTGTTTGAGCTGATAAAGAGGTTCCTGAAGTATGTGGAGTCATGCCGTGATGTGGCATTGTTCTCCAAACATGATCATTAGGAGCGGGTTGAGGGAACCAAACATCTCCGGCATAACCGCTTAATTGACCTGACTCTAAAGCCCTGACAATTGCATCTTTGTCACAAATTTTTCCTCTAGCAGTATTGATTATGTATGCACCAGGTTTACATTTAGCAATCAACTCATCGTTAAACAAATGCTCTGTTTCTGGATGCAAAGGGCAACTAATATTTATGACATCACAAGCAGCAACTAATGACTCTACAGAGTCATGATAGGTTAAGTTCAACTCCACTTCTTTGTCAGAGCTTAGCCTATGCTTATCAAAGTAATGGAGGTGCACATCGAATGGATGCATTTTTCTAAGCATGTCATAACCGATTCTACCGGCAGCAATTGTGCCTATGTGCATTCCTTCTACATCATAAGATCTTTGGACTGCATCAGCTATATGCCAACCGCCTTCATTCACTATTCTGTGCTGGTTATGATAATCCCTTACCAATGCAAGAATCATCATAACAATATGTTCTGCGACTGACCTTGAATTGCAATAGGTTACTTCAACAACATCAACCTTATGATCCATGGCGGCTTGTAAGTCTACATGATCAGAGCCAATACCAGCTGTAATGGCCATCTTTAGGTTAGGCGCACTCTCCATTCTCTTCCTTGTCAGGTAATAAGGCCAAAAAGGTTGAGAGATCACAATATCTGCATCTACCAATTCTTTATCTGCAGAACACCCATCAGCATCCTTGTCAGATGTCACAACAAGGGTATGTCCTCTGTCTTCTAAAAACTTCCTCAAGCCTAGTTCACCTGATACACAACCAAGCAATTCTCCCGGCGTGAAATCTCTTCCCTTAGGACTTGGCAATGTCATGCCATCAGGATATTTTTCAAGTTTTGGTAATTCCTTTAACGGGTAACTTGTTGGCATCCCACCCTTTGGGTCGTCATATAAGACACATAATATTTTCATTTTTCTCTCCTCTTAAATTAAATTTCTAGAATAATCCTTGAATTAATCCCTCCCCATCAACATCTATATTTTCTGCAGCAGGCACTCTTGGTAAACCTGGCATGGTCATAATGTCACCACACACAACAACAATAAATTCTGCGCCTGCAGATAATCTAACTTCTTTGATTGGCACATCATGTCCAGATGGAGCACCCATCAATAATGGATCTGTTGAAAAACTATATTGGGTCTTTGCCATACATATGGGGTAATCCCCAAACCCATCATCCTCTAATTTCTGGAATTGATTGCGAACTTTTTTATCAGCAATTATTTCAGCAGCACCATAAATATTTTGAGCTATATGTTGCGTTTTATCCCAAAGAGACATTTCATTGTCATACAAAGTTTTAAACTCAGCTGAATTTGAATCAGCAATCTTCACAACCTCCTCTGCAAGGTCAGATGCACCTTTGCCACCTTTTTCCCAATGAGAAGAAATTTTGCATTCAATAGCAATTTTTTTGCAAAAATCGATTATTGCAGCATGCTCTTTTTCTGTGTCGGTGATGAAATCATTGATCGCAACCACAACAGGAACACCAAATTTTTTAATATTTTCAATGTGCCTTTCAAGATTCTTGCAACCCAAGGTAACAGCATCCACATTTTCAGATCCAAGATCATCTTTTTGAATGCCTCCATGCATCTTTAACGCTTTGGTTGTAGCGACCAACACAACAGCATCTGGTTTCAATCCTGATTTTCTACACTTAATATCAAAAAATTTCTCTGCGCCCAGATCTGCTCCAAATCCAGCCTCTGTTACGACGTAGTCAGCAAGTTTTAAAGCTGTTTTGGTTGCAATAACTGAATTGCAGCCATGCGCTATATTGGCAAATGGTCCGCCATGAATAAATGCAGGATTATTTTCAAGGGTTTGAACTAGGTTGGGCTGAAAGGCATCTTGCAATAATGCAATGATAGCTCCGTCAGCATTAAGCTGTTTTGCTCTTACTGGCTCATTGGATTTGGTATAGCCAATAACTATATTTCCAATTCTTTTTTTCAGATCATCTATATCTGATGCCAAGCAAAACACAGCCATAATCTCTGATGCAACAGTGATGTCAAACCCGCTTTGTCTAGGTATTCCATTACCAGTTCCACCTAGACCACATGTAATGTCCCGCAATGATCTGTCATTCATATCAACCACTCTTTTCCAAGTAATTCTCCTAGGATCAATATTTAATTGATTGTCCCAGTGGATGTGATTGTCGATCAAAGCAGATAATAAGTTATGAGCTGCACCAATCGCATGAAAATCGCCAGTGAAATGAAGATTAATATCTGTCATAGGAATGACTTGGGCAAATCCTCCACCAGCAGCACCGCCCTTCATACCAAAACATGGACCCAAGCTTGGTTCCCTGAGACAAATCATTGCTTTTTTGCCAATGTGACAAAGCCCGTCCACCAAACCAACACTAGTGGTTGTTTTACCCTCGCCAGCTGGTGTGGGTGAAATGGCAGTAACCAAGATTAATTTGCCATCTTTATGATCTTTTAGTTTCTCAGGAATGATTGAAAGATTAACTTTGGCCTTATATTTGCCATATTGCTCTAGATACTCATCACCAATACCAACTTTAGCAGCAATAATTTCAATCGCTTTGATTTCAGCCGCTCTGGCTATATCTATATCAGTTTTCACAATAAAATATCATCCTCCATACCACCAAATTGGTGCAACAAACAATATTTAACACTTAATAGTTACACAAAAAACATTTCTATGCACTCGTTGTTTTCACAAATATAAAAGCGTATTAATTATCAATAGAAAGTAATTTCAACTAAGTAATAGCTAATTTTAAAATTTATTAATTTTTATGATAAATTCATAATCGCGTATGAGCTTTTTTCAAAATCTACTTTCATCAATAATGGAGCGGTCGCTGCTTAAAAGTAGCTATTTTCGCTCAAAGGATTTTGGCATTCTCCATGAAGATATCAATAAAGCTTTAGAGTCTGTTATGTCCAAAAGTGGAGAGATCTCATCTTTGGTATTTGCAGAACATCTATCAAGTTTGATAGAAGCTCTCAATGATGAGGAATTTATCGAGTTCTTTGAAACTCTTCATGCAAAATATGATTTAGATGCAGAGGCTTTGCTTCGAGCGTCAAATGAGTATTCCAAAAATAAAACTCAAAAAAACTTAGAACTCATTTTTCAAGCCTCCGAGCCCCAATGGGTGAAGCTATTTAAAAGACTAAATACAGTCTCAGAAGGAACTCTCAGATTGGTGCGGCTGAGAGAAAGAATTAGATCTTTGAAGCAAGCAAGCCCAAGTCTTGAATTCTTCGATAGAAGTCTCTTAAAACTATTTAAACATTGGTTTAATCCCTCATTTTTAGTCCTAGAAAGCATAGACTGGTCCACGCCTGCCAATATCTTAGAAAAAATCATTGCTTATGAAGCTGTCCATGAAATTAACTCATGGGATGATCTCAGAGCAAGGCTGGCACCAGACGACAGAAGATGCTTCGCTTTTTTTCATCCTCTTATGCCTAATGAGCCTTTGATTTTTGTTGAAGTAGCTCTCAGCAACAAAATACCAAATACCATCAATGAAATTATCACCATTGATAGAAGTGTTACTCTTAACCAAGACATTAATACGGCAGTTTTCTACTCTATTTCAAATTGCCAAGAGGGTCTTTCAGGCATTTCATTTGGTAATTTTTTAATTAAGCAGGTTGCGCATAAACTCAAACAAGAAAATGATGGCTTGGATAAATTTGTAACGCTTTCACCTGCTCCGAGCTTTGTTCGGTGGCTTGAAGAAAACTCAATAAACTTAGACTCAGATGAAGACATGCTGCTTAAACAAGCTCTAATTTATCTGACCGCTTCTGACCGAGAAGATGGGCTGCCTAATGACCCTGTAGCGAAATTTCATTTGGGCAACGGAGCTATTTTAGAAAGGATAAATTTAAATGCTGATCTATCCTCCAAAGGGTTAATGCAATCAAAAGGAGTCATGGTCAATTATTTATATAACCTAGATACTTTAGAAGAAAACCACGAATTGTTTTTTAAAACAAAAGAAGTAAAGCAATCAGACGCAATTAAAAGTTTAAGAAAAAAGCTTCAAATATAATTATTAAGGAACTTAATTAATCTCTATTTTCTCTGCGCCAAGTTTCAGGCTCTTGAAATTCTCCACCCCACATTCCAGCCTTAACTTTTTTAGCAAAGTTTTGCTCTTGTTCATATCTATCTGAATATCTTAAATAGGCTACTGCCATACCAGATTTCACCATTTCAGCTTGCAAGTCCATTTCTCCTACATAACAGATCCCCAATGTTCTGCCATACCTATCTTTGCCCTCATCAGTACATCTGACTGTTTGATTATTAATTAGCTGCTTAAGTTTCTCTGTTGCTGCATTACCACATTCCCACTCTTGACCCGCACCATCTATGCAAGTTTGAGTTTTACCAAAAAAATAACTTTCTGGGGCATCACTTCCAGTGAATCTAATTCTAATATCATCTATCACAATAGTATCTCCATCAGTAATTTCAGGTTTACCAATGATGTCAGTGCTTTGATCAAAGGCAAGCTCACTCACAATACCAAAAGAGTATGTGGAAAGAAGAAAGATTGGAATTAGGATACTTTTCATAGGTATAAATATACAATAATTTTATGAAAACTTTCAGAGAAAAGGTGGCTGTGATTACCGGGGCAGGTTCTGGGATGGGTAGATACCTGGCAATACTCCTTGCAAAAGATGGGGCTGATGTCTGTGTTTGCGATGTAAATGAGCAAACATTAAATGAAACGGTAGGCATGTTAAGAAAATACAATGTTTCAGTTTCTTCTCATCTTTTAGATGTCTCTGATAAAGAGTCAATAGAAGCATTGCCTCAAAAAGTCATAGATCAACATGGAAAAGTAGACTTAGTCTTTAATAACGCAGGTGTTACAACTGGAGCTCATTTTAAAGACATGGATGAAAATAACTGGGATTGGGTCATGGGCATTAATTTTGATGGAGTTGTTAACAGCACAAGGGCTTTTATACCTCATTTAATAAATAACACTGAGGCGGCAATTGTTAACACGTCATCAATCTTTGGAATGGTGACCGTACCCGGACAAACTGTCTATCATGCTACTAAGTTTGCTGTGAGAGGATTTACAGAAAGTCTTGCACTAGAGATGGCGCAGACAAACCCTAATTTGCAAATACACTGTGTTCACCCAGGGCATATTGGAACTAATATTGCTGCTACGGCCAGAATGAGTGATGAAGATTTTGAAAGCACTCAGCCGCGATCATCTATCTTCACAAAGAATGCCCCGAAAACACAACAAGAAATGGGAGAATTATTTAGAGAAGGAGGTATGCATCCAAGCAAGGCTGCACAAATTATTCTTAATGGAGTGAAAAAAAATAAGAGTAGGATTTTTATTGGGCTAGATGCAAAACTTTTAGATCTTTCGCAAAGATTATTTCCAAAGCATTATCACAAGACATGGCTTTTCTTTATTCCTTTTCTGACTCTTTTTAGAAACAAAAAACCATTAAAGACAATAGACTAATTTTTTTTGTATGGAGTAAGATTAAATCTAGCTGAATTTTTAGGAGATCCCTTTATGCGTAAAAAAATATCTTTATTACTTCTTTTATCTACATCATTGGTAATTTCTGCTGACCATCATCCTTTAAATGACGATAAATCAAACAAAGAAACAAAGAAAATGGAAATGGAAATGGAAATGGAAAAAAGGGGAATGTGGAAAGCTGAAGACTGCAAAAAGATCAGCCAAACCTCTGGTGCGTATCTTTATTTTTCAGGTGAAGCTTTTAAAAAACGCTCTTCCCTTGAGAAAGATGGAAATCAAATTGATGCTGAAAAAGCATTCTCAGAAGCTAGGGCATTGGCAGAACTTGCTGCAAACTTTGCAAAAAATTTTGAAGCATATTGCAAAAAATAATAGAGTTAAATGAAATATAGAAATCTAGGCAAATCAGGATTAAAAGTTTCGGAGCTATCATTTGGGTCTTGGGTTACGTTTAATAAACAAGTAGATAAAAATTTAGCCGAAAGAATGTTTGGAACTTGCTTAGAAGCTGGTGTTAATTTTTTTGATAATGCCGAAGGATATGAAAGAGGAGAATCTGAAGTGGTAATGGGCAAGGCGCTTAAAGCGCTCAGCAATCCTCGGGACTCATATTGTGTATCTTCAAAAGTATTTTTTGGTGCCAAAGAAAATCCCTTGCCAACTCAAATAGGGCTAAGCCGAAAGCATATTACGGAAGCTTGCCATCAAGCTTTGAAAAGGTTGCAGGTTGATTATTTAGATCTATATTTTTGTCATCGAGCGGATCCCGAAACTCCTATTAGCGAAACTGTTTGGGCAATGCATAATCTTGTAACACAAGGGAAAATACTTTATTGGGGTACATCGGAATGGAGTGCAGAGGAAATTATAGAGGCTTATGAATTTGCTTTCTCAAATCACCTGACTCCCCCATCTATGGAGCAACCTCAATATAATCTGCTTGATAGGAATAGGTTCGAAAAAGAATATAGCCCTCTTTACAAAAAATATGGGCTTGGAACAACTACTTGGTCGCCTTTAGCATCTGGTGCATTGACAGGTAAATATTTAGATGGGATACCCAAAGGATCAAGAGCATCGTTGACAGGCTATGAGTGGCTTAAGAAGAGTATGGTTGAGTCTGATCGTGGGCAAGAAAGAATGGCAAGAGTGACTTCATTGGTACCAATTGCAGAAAAATTAAATGTCAGCATGTCTCAACTGGCTATTGCTTGGTGTCTCTTAAATGAAAATGTTTCAACTGTAATTCTAGGAGCATCTAAAATGGAGCAATTACAAGAAAATCTAGAGAGCGCAGAGGTATTAAAATTGCTTGATGAAAACATTCAGAAAGAATTATTAATGATTTAATAAAAATTTGGGGCAGCCTATGAAAAAACTAATCTTACTGCTTCTATCAACGTTTGCTCAAGCTGATGATCATAATCACTTTACTATTGATTGTGTTGATAAGATTAAAAATAAATATCAAATTGCTTTAGACCTTGATACAAAAAAATTTACAGTTTTGAAAAGTGATACGATTATTAGTCAGGGCTCAATAGCTAAGATTAACAGCTCAAAAAATTCAATTGAGTTTAAGTTACTTGAAATTAATACCAAAGATAATAAAAAAATTTTTACAAGCAATAATCTGCTTGGAAAATTAATTTGTAATATTTAAATTATGGGATTCTCAGATCAAAACATTACCTTCACTTGGTGGTTTGTATTGATACTCTTCATGCTAATTTGGCCAATGTTTGTTGGTCCATATATAGCTTTAAATAACCCTACATTTTTTTTGGGATCTGAGGTTACATTAAGCTCTAGTCTTTATATTGCTAGAAACCTTGCAGTTGGACTAGCCTTTCTTGTTGCTATATTTATGAGGAATGCATCTATGTTATTTATTTTAATCCTTGTGAGGCTTATTACTGATTTAATAGATGCTCCAGTTTTTTTCTCTTTTAAAGACCCTAATTTGATTGGGCTAATTTTCATCTTTTCATTATGTTGCTACTTGCCGGCAATTCTTGGATTGCATTATCTGTGGAAACAGAAATAAAAAATATTAGTTATGAAGAAAGACTTTCTAACATTAATAATTTTTGGGATTCTTATAATTGCTCGAGCTGAAGCAGAAGAATTAAAGGTTGGGTTTGCAAAGCTATCAATTACTCCTGATCTTATAGACCATTGGGTTGACGTAAATAATGATGCCCAATTTGATCCCGATATTGATCTATGGACAGATGTGAATGGTAATGAAAAATTTGATGCTGTATGGATGGCAGGTTTTCAAAAGCAAAGACCTGCTCAGGGCATCAAAGACAACCTTATGGCAGTGGCCGTAGTAATTGATGATGGTAAAAATCGTATTGGAATTGTAACTGCAGATACGGTCGGCTTGATGCGTAAATTTGTGCTTGGTGTTCGCGAAGCTGTGCCTTCAGAGTGGGGTTTAGATTATCTTATGGTGCATGCAACTCACAATCATGAAGGTCCCGATACTCAAGGTCTTTGGGGACCAAGTCTATTTAGCTCAGGCGTTGATCCTAATTATATGCAGCAATTACAGGAAAATATTTTAGATGCACTGAGTAAAGCCATAGACAACTTAGAGCCTGCGCAGATGAGTATGGCACGCATTCCAACTAGCTCATTAACGCCAATCAAAGATAAACGTAAACCCATCGTGATAGATGAGGACATTCGAGCGTTATTATTTAGCCGATCTGATGGTTCAGTGATAGGTACATTAGTTAATTTTGGAATTCATGTAGAGCTTGCTTGGGATAAAAATCTAGAATTAACAGCAGATGTAGCCGGCTATCTTAGAAGAGGACTCAGTGAAGGTATTTATTATGATGACAAGTTATTTAAGCCTGGACTGGGTGGAACAACATTATGGCTGACCGGCAATATTGGAGGCTTAATGACTTCTGGGCCAAGTGATACCATCTATGATCCTTTTTTAAAGAAAAACTTTACTGAGCCAGGACACTCTAAAGCCCGTAGCTTTGGTTATAGTCTAGCAAACAGCGTCATTGATGCTTTCAATGAAAATAGTTTTGTACCCAGTCAAGAACCTAAAATAACTTTCCAAGCTATCGAAGTAGAATTAGGTATAGAGAATTTCATGTTATCGTTAGGTACTCTCCTTGGCGTGGTCGATAGCAGTCCTAAATTTCATCTAATGCCTCCATTTATAAGATATCTTAGTGAGGTGGCATTCATCCAATTAGGTGATGCAACTATTACAGGAATACCTGGCGAACTATATCCAGAAATTGCTGTGGGTGGGATAGAAAACCCAAAGGGTGCTGATTTCGCTATAGAGCCTCAAGAAGTACCACCTTTGCGCAGTCAACTTCCAGGCAAGTTAAACCTCATGGTGAACTTAGCAAATGATGCTATCGGTTACATTATTCCTAAGAGTGAATGGGATAAAGACGCTCCATGGATCTATGATGAGAGTGAAGAAACTTATGGGGAGGTTGTATCCTTAGGCCCTAAAACTGCACCTGTTATTCATCAAACTGTAATTCAGTTGATAGAAGAATCAAAGCCTTAGATTCTTTTAGCTATTTTTATAACAAATCAAACTTATTTTTAAGACTTGCTATGAGATTTTCATTTTTGGAGCATTTGTCATAACGCTCTTGATTCCTTTATTCATGGAAGATCTGTCTGCATAGCTTTGAGATGAAGCAATAACTCTATTGTTAGCAGCTACTAAATTAAAATTCCATTTACCACCCTTATTTTCTTTGGATTTAAAATTTGCTTTTTCATTAGAATGCTTGGCAACAGATTTAATACCTTTCATGCATGTTGCTCGTGATGCATAAGCTTGTGATGAAATAATATTTTCTCCATTTTTTGCTTTTAAGCGAAAACGGTGTTTGCCAGCTTTATCTTTATATATTTGAAACATAACTTCTCCTTATTTGTATAACTGTATTGAAGTAATTCAATGGAATTTAATTTTCAATTACTTGGTTTCATAAAGTATATAGATAAAAATGACAAAATATCATATATATTTGTAGATAAGCATTAGAAATACTATAGCAATAAATACTTTTATTAACTTTTTAGTAAAGGGATCCATATCAGCAATAAATGCTTTTATTAACTTTTTAGTAGGAATGTCGTCCATTACCAAATAATACACTAAAAGTTATTACATGAATGGACTCAACTGTGGGCCCACTGCCAAAAAAAAGAACCCTATAAACGTTATATCTATAGGGTTCTCAAAGAAATTGGCATCCCGTAGGGGAGTCGAACCCCTGTTGCCGAGATGAAAACCCGGTGTCCTAGGCCTCTAGACGAACGGGACTAGATTGCGGCAATTATAAAAGCTAATAAGCTACTTGAAAAGGTTTAAAGAGCTATTTAATTCTCTTATTTACAGCTTTTAAAAAACCTCTGAGAAAGTTGCCTTCCATTTGATCTGGGTAGAGCCTGCGAAACATTCTTTCCATTCTGGTCATAATTTGTTTTGGATTTTTAGGATCCACAAGTTCCAAGGCTTTTACCGTTTCATTGAAGTGCTCAATGAGGTTATTCAATTCTTCAGATGTGTATTCTGGAAAATCTTGCCAAGACTCTACAGAATTTTTTTGTGAAGCCTGATAAAGCTCATAACAAACCACCTGAGTCGACATAGCAATATTTAAAACTGGGTAATCAGGATGCGCTGGGATAATTAAATGTTTATTAGCAAGTTGCAGTTCTTCATTGGTGAGTCCCCTATCCTCTCGACCAAATAATATTGAAACCTCAATTTCATTCGAAACCAATTCCTGTATCTCCGATGCAGCCTCATTGGCAGTTAGTGTTGGCCATTCAATTGTTCGATCTCTCGCCGATGTCGCATAGATCATTTTTGAGCTTTTTACAGCCTCCTGTATAGAACTAAAAATATGGGCTTTATCTAAAACGTCCTTTGCATTGCCTGCAAGAGCTGTAGCATCTTGATGAGGAAATTTTTTTGGATTAATCAAAGCTAGGTTAGCTAAACCCATATTTTTCATCGCGCGAGCAACTGACCCGATGTTACCTGGATGAGAGGTTTCAACTAAAACTATTTGCACATAACGATTAATCGGATTCATATAACTATTATCGTCATTTCCAGTACAATATGCGACATGTCAAAGCCTGCACTACTAAACGTCGCTATTATTGCTGCAAATATTGGAGCAGCGGAACTCGAATTTGCTGTAAAAAAAGTGCATAAGCTCAATGTTATGAAAAAAGGTCCGACTGATTATGTTACGGAGGTTGATAGAAGGGTTGAAGAGATAGTCTTTGAGAAGATTAAGGAATATTATCCTGATGATAATTTCTTAGGAGAAGAATCTGGGCATGAAGTTAATACCTCCGAAACAACATGGATTCTTGATCCCATAGATGGCACAACAAATTTTATCCATGGCTATCCTCAATACTGCATTTCCCTTGCATGTGTTGTAAATGGTCAAACGCAACATGCTGTTATTATTGATCCTACTCGCAGAGAGGAATTTAGCGCATCTAGAGGCAAAGGCGCTGAACTTAATGGAGAAAGAATTAGGGTTAGCACTCGAAATGGTTTAAAAGATTCACTGATAGGAAATACTTCTCATGTGAACGACTCACAAGACTACACCTTTGAAAATATTGCAACCTTCAGAGCTTTATATAAACACAGCTTAACTATTAGAAGATCGGGCTGTTCAGCATTGGATCTAGCTTATGTTGCAGCGGGAAGACTTGATGGATTTTGGGCGAATGGACTTGGGGTTTGGGATATTGCTGCCGGCATGCTAATTGCCGAAGAAGCCGGTGCATTAACTAGTAATTTTTTAGGGGATCCTGATTACAAAAAAAGCGACCATTATCTATGCGCTACTCCAAAATGCTTTAAGCAAATGCTTGAAGCCATCAAACCGAATTTCAAAGCCCATTAGGGCATATCGTCAAACTCGGCTCCTTCAGGCTCGGGTATGGCAAGATCATCTTGAGTAATAGAAAGGCCTAGCAGCATATTAGCTACAACATATATTGAAGAATATGTACCTACTAAAACTCCAATTATTAAGGCTTGGCTAAAGCCTTTAATCATGTCTCCACCAAAGAGAAACAATGCAAACAAAACTAGCAAAGTAGTTATTGAGGTAATCAATGTTCTAGAAAGTGTTTGATTGATGGAACGATTGACGATCTGGTCAGGTTCAAACCCTCTTTCACCTCTAAAATTTTCTCTAATCCTATCAGAGACAACAATCGTATCGTTAAGAGAATAACCAATCACTGCGAGCAAAGCTGCTAAAACGGTTAAATCAAAATCCCAAGAAAGCAATGAGAATAATCCAAGAATAATTACCACATCATGAGCAAGCGCTGCCACAGCGCCAAGTGCAAACTTGTACTGAAATCTAAACGCAACATAAAGCAATATCATGCCCAATGCGACGAGCATTCCTAACCCACCCTGGTCACGAAGTTCTGAGCCAATCTGAGGCCCAACAAATTCAATTCTTTTAAGCTCTGTTGATGGGTCTGCGTCCTGCAGAAACTTATAAATTACATCTCCCAACTGACTGTTACCATTTTTGTCAGCAACTTTGATAAGCACATCAGAGTTTGAACCAAAATTTACAACCTGAAAATCATCAAAACCATTGTTGGTCATCAGATCTCTTATATCAATCAAGTCTGCAGCTTCCTCGTATGAAACCTCGATGAGGGTACCGCCGCTGAAATCTAAACCTAGATTCAGACCTTTAAAGCTAAGCGAACCCACTGACAAAAGAAGCAACACCAAAGAACCTATCGTTGCATACCTTCGATACCTCATGAACGGAATATTAAAGTTCATTAGACTCTGAGCTCCTTAATATTTTTATTTCCATACATTAAATTAATAATTGCTCTAGTCCCCAAGATGGCAGTAAACATAGAAGTTAAAATACCAATAGATAGAGTTATTGCGAACCCTTTAACAGGGCCAGTTCCAATTGCATAAAGCACAATCGATGCAATCAACGTAGTAACATTAGCATCCACAATAGTTACAAATGCTCTAGAGAAGCCCTCTTGAATAGCTGTCTGTGGATCTTTTCCATCTTTGAGCTCTTCTCTGATCCGTGAAAAAATCAATACATTGGCATCAACCGCCATACCAATGGTAAGGACAATCCCTGCAATTCCTGGAAGAGTAAGTGTTGCCCCTAGCAGAGACATAAAACCTGTAATCAAGACAACATTGGCAAAAAGAGCAATATTTGCAGCAAAACCAAACCAGCGATAATAAAAAAGCATGAAAGCAATAACGGAGAGTAAACCAATAATGATGGATCGAACTCCTAATTCAATATTCTCTTTTCCAAGACTTGGTCCAACTGTTCTTTCTTCAACAAATTTCATTGGAGCCGCCAATGCACCAGCTCTAAGGAGCAATGCTAGCTCGCTTGCTTCTTGAGGTGAGCCAACTCCTGTAATTCTAAATGCAGTTCCAAGAACGGCTTGAACAGTGGCAAGACTGATAATCTCTTTTTCAATATAAGAGGTTTGTTCGATAACATCATTACCATCTGCATCCTGAGTAAGAACTGATTTGTTTTTTTGCTCAACAAAAAGAACGCCTAAGCGTCTGCCAATGTTGCCATTGGTCGCTTTTTGCATCGCGCGTCCGCCTTGCATGTCCAAGGTGATATTAACTTGTGCAAATCCACTTTCATCAAAACCAGAGCTTGCATTGGTTACTCTTTCTCCAGCAACAATAATATTTTTTTCTAAAAAAGCTGAGCCCATTCGCTCGTCCTGCCAATCAAACTCCTCTTTTCTTAGCCTTGATGTAGTTGATGCAGCCTCTAGTCTAAATTCTAAATTTGCAGTTTTTCCAATAATTTTCTTTGCTGCGGTGGTATCCTGAACACCAGGCAACTGAACAACAATCCTGCTGCTACCTTGCCGCTGAACAATTGGCTCACTCACTCCAAGCTCATTAACTCTATTTCTTAGAGTCATAAGATTTTGTCCAACAGCATAGTCTCTAATCTCTTTTATTGCAGACTGCGAATAAGCAAGTTCAATAAGGTTTCTTGCTGAATTTGCTGTCAAATCATAAAGAGGAGTTCCAAGGGGAGTAATATTATCTTCATTAAAAATTCTTAACGCTTTGTTGTAATCTTCATCACTGGCAAAAGAAAAAACTAAATCCTTATTATCTTTTCTAGAGCTTTCAACGTTTATACGATCATCTCTAAATTTCTTCCTGTATTCATTAAGTAATGACTCGAGGCGATTATCTAGGGCGCTATCGATATCTACCTCTAACAAAAAGTGCACCCCACCAGACAAATCTAAGCCTAGTTTTAGTGGCCCGCCGCCAATATTTTTAAGCCATTGAGGTGTGGTTGGTTCAAGGTTTAATGCAACAACTGCTTCATCAAGTAAGATTTTCTGCAAAGCGGCTTTGCCAGCAAGCTGATCATTAAAAGAATCAAACTTTGCAATGATGTTATTGTCCTTGAGCCCAACTGATTCGACTGCTGTAGCTTGGTCTTGTAATATATCTTTAACTTGATTTAATAAAATCTGGTCAGCTGATTTACCTGAGTCAGTATAAGCAATCTGAATTGCTGGCTTGGCAGGGTATAAATTTGGCAAAGAATAGATTACGCCAATAGACAACACCATCAATATGAATGTATATGTCCAGATTGAAAATCTATTCATGATCTTATTTTAGTCAATTGATGCGATGGTACCTTTTGGCAAAGTATTCGCGATAGCAGTTTTTTGAAGCTTAAAAGTAATATTTTCACTGACTTCAATGGAAACATAAGGACCCTTAATTTCTTTAATTCGGCCAATAATTCCACCTGCTGCTACGACCTCATCACCTTTTTCAAGTCCGTCCATCATTTCTTGCAAAGCCTTCATGCGCTTTTGCTGAGGTCGAATGGTCATAAAATACATAAGGGCTAGAAAACCTATAAAAAAAACAATGATAGGATCCGGAAGCCACCATGGTAATTGTTGCTGTGTCTCGTTCATGTAATCTCCCTAGATTAAATGCTTGGGTACGTCTAAATGCCGCTTATTATAGAAGTCTTTTATGAACTTGGCGAATGAATCTGATTCAATTGATAGACGAATTTCATTCATAAGACTCTGGTAATAGTAGATATTGTGAAAACTATTCAATATTGAGCCCAACATTTCATTGGTTTTATCAAGGTGATTTAAATATGCTTGCGAGTAATTTTTACAAACCTTGCATCCACAGTTAGGATCAATGGGTTCATCTGAGTGTTTACTTGGAGCATTTCTAATGTTCAAAACACCGTAAGATGTTATGAGTTGACCATTTCGAGCATTTCGCGTGGGCAAGACACAATCAAACATGTCTATTCCGTAAAACACTGCCTCTACTATGTCCTCAGGCTTGCCTACTCCCATTAGATAATGCGGTTTAGATGCAGGCAAATGGGGTGCAAGGTGTTTAAGTATCCTTGTTTTATCCTCCTTAGGCTCGCCGACACTTAATCCACCAACTGCAATTCCATCAAAGCCAATTTCCTCCAATCCTTTGAGTGAATTAATGCGAAGGTCCTCATGCATGCCGCCCTGAACAATTCCAAATAAAGCAGAGTCAGATTTATGGGCATCACGAGATCTTTTGGCCCACCGAAGAGATAATTCCATGGAGGTTTTAGCTTGCTGATGCTCAGATGGATATGGAGTGCACTCATCAAGAACCATCACAATGTCTGAACCAAGATTTTCTTGAATCTGCATTGAATCCTCTGGACTCATAAAGCATTTCTTTCCATCATATGGAGATTGAAAGCTTACTCCCTCCTCTGTGATTTTTGCTAGGTCACCAAGGCTCCATACTTGAAAACCACCTGAGTCTGTGAGAATGGGTTTATCCCAATTAGCAAACTTATGCAGTCCGCCTAAATTTTTAACCAGCTCATCTCCGGGTCTCAGCATGAGATGATAGGTATTCCCTAGGATGATTTCAGAACCTGTTTCCTCCAAGTTCTCGATTTCTAGTGCCTTCACTGTTCCATTTGTGCCTACTGGCATAAAAGCAGGAGTTTGCACTTTTCCCCTTGGAAAATCTAACTCTCCTCGCCTGGCAAAACCAGAAGCAGCAGAAACATTAAACTTCATAATTTTTTAAAAGCATGGCATCGCCATACGATAAAAATCTATATTCTTTCTCAATTGCTGTTTTATAAATGTCCATCATTTTTTCATACCCTATGAAAGCAGCAACAAGCATAAGCAAGGAAGATTTTGGTAAGTGGAAATTGGTAATCATATGATCAACCACTTTAAACTTATAGCCAGGATAAATAAATAAAGAAGTTTCACCTTTAAATGCCGAGGGCTCATCCTGAAAGGCTGTTTCAATAGCTCTAACTGATGTTGTTCCAACAGCAATAATTTTGCCTTTGTTCGCTTTGATCCTTTTAACCTGATCTATCAAGTCAGAGTTGACTTCAACCAGCTCTTTATGAATAACATGATCTTCAATGTGATCTGTTTTTACTGGTTGAAAAGTCCCTGCCCCAACATGCAAATTTACATAGCCAAATTCTACACCTTTGCTCTGAAGGGAGTTGAGGAGTTCCTGATCAAAGTGCATGCCAGCAGTAGGCGCCGCAACAGATGCTTTTTGGTTGGGATCAGCATAAATAGTTTCATACCTCTCTTCATCTAACTTCTCTGCTGCTCTATTCATGTAGGGTGGCAAAGGGATTTGACCATATTGTTCAAATAAAGACTTAGGATCGTCAGACCAATTTAAAATAAAGAAATTATCTTGCCGACCCTCAACAGTGGCTAAAAATCTTTGGCCTTGAAATGAAAAAACTAGTTCCGCACCCTCTTTTGGAGTCCTGGATGACCTAATTTGAGTTAAAGTCTGATGATTGGATAAAAATCTTTCCAGCAGGAGTTCTATTTTTCCACCGGTAATTTTCTCTCCGAATAATCGCGCTGGAATCACAGAGGTTTTATTTAATATTAAAAGATCTCCCTTGTCTAAATAGTTTTCAATATCTTTAAAAACTTCATGCTGAATAGATTCAAGGGCAACCAGCAATTTTGAATCAGCTCTTTGTATAGAAGGATATTGAGCAATGAGATGCTCAGGAAGATCGTAATTGAATTTCTCTGTTTTCATGGGAGGTGCTAATTCTAAAAGATGTTGAACTCAGCTACAATGACCGCCGTGCCCCATTGGCGGAATTGGTAGACGCGCGCGATTCAAAATCGCGTTCCTTCGGGAGTACCTGTTCGACTCAGGTATGGGGCACCATCTTTCCCAATACTAGTAACTACAATCAGTATTCAAGATTGAAAAAAGATAGTTTCTTGTTGTGCTTGCATCTTGCCAGCTGTCGGTCGTAGAAATTAGGTCAAGACAACCAAGTTTGTCTGCATCAATTGGAACGCCTTTAAATAAGGTATCGTTGCTTCCACTAAAGAATACCGGTCGGTTGGGGAAAGTGGAATTTGGTAAGGATCGAAAATTGCCAACTCCATCATTAATTGCAACATGTGCACCATGATAGCTAGTTCGAAAATCTCTTGTTGAATGAATAATATCAAGGGCTCCATCTAAGTTCATATCTCGGATATAGATATTACTCTCACCATGATGATTGGCTGCTCTTTCTTGATTTGTAAAACGCGCATCGGTCTCATCTACCAGATTTCCAGTACCATCATTTATTAAGATTTGTACATAAGCGCCTTCATAATAGGGATCAGCTCTAGTAATCCCAACTGCTACATCCACAAAGCCATCATCATTTAAGTCTCCTTTTACTGCATGATTATATTTTGTCTGATTGATACCAAATGGACCGGGAGGTATGGATATTCTTTTCCAGTTTTGAATCTCTTTGGTACCATTACTAAGCAAAGCAAAGCCCTCCTCTGGATTTTGATTAAAATTCCATCTGTCATTGAAGTTCCAAAAGATAATATCGTCAAACCCATCATTATTTAAATCTGCTAGCAGGCTACTCATGGGGCTCCCATATTTATAATTCCAATCTAGATTAAGGTATGGATGAATGGTAAATCTACCTTCGCCATCATTAACCAATAACATGTTGCAAGCAAAAAGATCAATATCGCCATCACCATCTGGGTCTCCGCCACTAGCATCATGGGCAAATCTGCATAACTGCCCCATGCCATTATTTTCATCATTAATATTTGCAGAGCTTTCTTCAAACTTACCAAGTGCATTCGATAACAATAAAAAATGTGGGTAAGGATCAATGCCCCATCCCTTATCCTGCTCAACAGACAGCCCCATTGATCCAGCAAAGACATCGTCTAAGCCATCCCCATTTAGGTCATCAACAACAAGCCTATAGGCAAACGGATGTTTAGGAGCTTCTGACGCAGAATAAAGATTTAAATCTTCTGCAAATCCACCATTTTGATCATTTAAATAAATATTGACGGGCCCGTAAATTTTTTTACTTTGATCGATGGTATGGGGAAAGATGGCCCATGCAACCACAAAATCTTCAAAACCATCGCCATTAAAATCGCCGGTTGCAATATTGTGAGCATCTTGGCCAAACAATTCATTCTCATATGTAACGCAATCATTTTCTGTTGGGTAACAAACAGTGGCTGAATACCTATCTGAGATTTCTATTCCCCCAAACCCAATATCATGAGCATTAAAATATGGAGAACTTAGATATGGAATATTGCTTGGCTCAGGATTTGGAATAAATTCTGTTTGATTTCTTGTAACATTAAATGTGAAATTCTGAGATCCAGCACACTCTGGCTTAACCGTGAAGTTAGCTGGACGAACACCAAATGAAAACTCCTTGCTTGCACTATAAATTATAGGTGCCCTGAAATTAAAATTTAAATCATCTGAAGAACTTATCCAAAATAAATCTGGGCCTAAAACCTCAAATTTACACCCCTCAATACTTGGGATAACTTGTATTGAGACTTTCTCATAACTTTGAACTGATGAGGGCAATCCAGTAAGTGAAAAAGTCAAAGGATTGACTTGAGGCGTCGAGCTGCCACCTCCTCCTCCACAACCAGCAGCAAATGAAGCGCAAATCAAACATGCAATGAAATTTCTTGAAATATTTTTATTGTGTTTAAATATCATTTTTTAAAACCCTTATCATTGTATTACTTGGTTCAAAAATGCGCAGTTTAAATTCATACAACAAGATAGTCATTAAGATAGGTTCTGCTGTGCTTGCGGGGTCCAATGGGTTGATCAACCATAGCATTCTTGCTTCGATCAGTGAAGACATAGCATGGCTATTAAAGAATGGAAAAGAGGTTTTGATTGTATCTTCAGGCGCAATAGCTCTTGGAAGAAAGAAAATTAAACTTTCAGAAAATTTAACCCTTGCTGAATCACAAGCTTTGGCTGCTCACGGTCAAATAGAATTAATGTCAGCATGGAAGAAACATTTAAATAAATTTTCTATACCCATAGGCCAAATACTCTTAACTCCTAGAGATACAGAGCTCAAGCTTTCATCCAAAAATGCTCAGCAAACTGTTAGCAAATTATTAGAGGCTGGATGCCTGCCAATCATCAATGAAAACGATAGCACAGCTACTGATGAGATCAGATTTGGTGATAATGACCTTTTAGCCGCAAAAGTAGCCAAGCTTATAGGTGCAGATTTATTAATCATCCTTTCAACAGTTGATGGACTCTATGCATCTGAAGAAGATGTCCAAACAAGAAAACTTAGCTCTCTCATAAAAGAAGTAAGTAAAATTACTCCTAAAATTAAAAAAATGGCTGGTCATGCTAGTCAAATGGGAAAAGGTGGAATGATATCTAAAATTGATGCTGCAGAAATTTGTTTAAAAAATAAATGTGCGATGGTTATTACTTCTGGTAAAAATAAAAAACCTATCAAAGGCATTGATAGAAGAACTAAAGCAACATGGTTTGTAAAAAAATGAGTAAAGAGTTATCAACATTACTCAATGAAATAGGACTTAAGGCGAAAAGTGCTAGTGCAATACTAAACACAGCAACCAGTGATCAAAAAAATAAATTTTTTGACTTTGCTATTGCATCAATTCAAGAGAATGCTGATGTAATTCTTACTGAAAACCAAATTGATATTAAAGCAGCAAAAGATAATAAAAAAGATGAAGCTTTTATTGATCGTTTAGCACTAGACAATAATAGGCTCCAGGGAATATGTGATACTTTGGCCGAAATTAAATCATTCAAAGATCCTGTTGGTAGAGTGCTTGCCTCATGGGACAGACCTAATGGTTTAAATATTTCTAGAGTCGCAACTCCTCTTGGGGTCATAGGATTAATTTTTGAAAGCAGGCCTAATGTTGCTGCTGATGCTGGAGGTTTATGTCTAAAATCTGGCAATGCTGTAATTTTACGCAGCGGAAAAGATGGGCTTAGATCTGCTACTGCGATTGTCAACTCGCTTCAAGACGCATTAAAGCTCTCAGGGCTACCAGAAGAATGCATTCAAATAGCGCCCTCTGAAAGCAGAGAGGCAGCAACCATGATGCTAGAGGGGTTAAATGGCTCTATAGATGTCATAGTTCCAAGAGGTGGCAAAAGTCTTGTTGCAGAAGTTGAAAGATCTGCAAAAGTGCCTGTATTTGGTCACCTAGAAGGTATTTGTCACATATATGTAGATGAAGAAGCCGATGAAGATAAAGCTCTATCAATTTGCTTGAATGCAAAAATGCGAAGAACTGGAATTTGTGGAGCTGTTGAAACAATACTTATCAACGAGAAGATCTCCCCTTCTTTTGTACCTAAGCTTGTGGCCTCTCTTTTTGATGCAGAGTGTGAAATTAGATGTTGTAAAGAAACTGTTGGTTTTGATGATAGGGCTATGCTCGCTTCAGAGGAAGATTGGTCTACAGAATACCTAGCACCAATTGTCAGCGTAAAGTCTGTTGCAGGCATTGATGAGGCCATTGCTCATATTGAAAAATATGGAACAGGTCACACTGAATCTATTATCAGTGAAAACAAAGAGACTCAATCAATATTTACTCATTCGATTGATAGCGCAATTGTGATGATTAATGCCTCAACTCAATTTGCTGATGGAGGTGAATTTGGCCTTGGCGGAGAAATAGGTATTGCAACAGGTAAATTTCATGCAAGAGGTCCAGTTGGAGTGGATCAGCTCACAAGCTTCAAATATATTGTTACTGGAAACGGACAAACTAGATCATAATCAATTAAAGATTCATCAAATAGCGTCTAGAAATAAAGCATTCTTATTTCATTGATGCCATTTTTTGTTTTGATAGATGGGTTACACTCAAATTACTGCCTTGTTAGTATCTTGATTTAAATGGGCACATTTTTTTCTTACATATACTAAATGCCCAGTTTTTAAAATTCTAAAAATAATTAGAGGGCTTTACATGGGCAATTTTCGCAAACAAAAACTTACTTTATTAGGCACAATCTTCCTCGCTGCTTGCGGTGGCGGTGGCGGAGGTGGTGGAGGTGGTGGAACCTCTGATGGAGGTGGCTATGGAACCACCCCTTCCAATACTGCACCAACTATTGATAATTCAACAAATGATTACTCAACCATTGAGGGTACGACCAATGGATTTATGGTTAATGCTTCTGATGCGGATGGAAATTCATTAACTTATTCAGTCTCAGGAAATGATGGCTCAAAGATGTCAGTCAGCTCAAGTGGTGTTGTCTCTTTTATAAACGCTCCAGATTATGAAAACCCAGAGGATGAAAATGGAGACAACATATATTCCTTTAATGTTAGTGTGAGCGATGGAAGCTTAAGCATTGCTGAGGGCTTTACGATCACGGTAACAAATGATACTTCTGATGATAATGCAGATACTTTTGCTGCCTGGGATGGTGTGCTATTAAAAGATGATACTTATAAGCCTTATGATAAACATGCAACTTCTTACAATTTAATTATAGGTGGCTTGCCTGATGTAACAGATGGATTTGTAACAAATGTTGCAAATATTGCCAATAAAATGTTGATTAAAAATGATGCTACTAACTCTGTTAATAGAAATTTGTTGCTCAATAATTTTAATCAATACAAAGCATTTCAAAGAGTTGGATCTACTAATTTGAGCAGCTATGATCCAGCACTTAATAATGATAACTATGATGGTTGGGATAATATTAATGATAATTACTCTGTTGTAGATTTTATTTGGGAAGTTACTTCCAGTTCTCCTGTTGATGAACAAACAAAAGCTGGGCAGATTAATGCGATCTTAGAGCATCTGCTTCATACCATCACATTAATATTTGATAAGAGCTTTACATCATGGGGATATGAAGATGAATCATCTGATTTGGTCCTAGCAATGAATCAAGCCATAGAAGGTAATTTCTATGACCCTTCGGGTAATTATGGCGACTTATCTGATAGCAATCCTACTCTCTACAAAAGAATTATTGCTCAAGAATTTGCATATTGGATGATAATAACAGGCTGGGACTTAAAAGCTTTATATGCTCCAGATGCTTCTCCAGAATGGACCATCCTAACTGCCTCGGAAATGGAAACTAAGTTACCACTGGCTCATACATTATTTACAGATACTGTAAATGGAGTGTTAGTTAATCCAACTCAAGCCTATTTAGATGGCTTAACTTTTGGCTCACTACCAACCTCAACAGCTGTTGCAATTTCCGTCAGTGTAGCTGCCAATAATGCTGGCTCTGGTAATGTCTATGTAATTGATGGCACTCAAAAGAAATCTCTAACCATGGAGGTTGGAAAAACCTATACCTTTACCCATCCAACGGCTCATCCACTTAGATTTTCTACAACAAATGATGGAACACATGGTGGCGGTGAGGTATACACAAGTGGTGTAGACACTTCCTCAGATGGGGTAACAATTATTGAAGTGACGGCTGATACGCCAACAACTTTATATTATTACTGCTCTATACACTCAGGCATGGGTAGCTCGATAACAGTTTCTAGCTAGTTTTTTTAAAAAACCATTATAAAGCTCAGATTTATGTGAGCTTTATATAATATGAGCATTTACTTGTTTTTAGGTATCGCGTTTAGGCTAAGTAAGTGTATTATTTGAACGTAATTAACTAAGGATTTTAGAAAAATGATCAGGCGCCTCATTCATTGTAAATTAATTCTTCCATTTTTATCTGTATTCATCTTAGCTGCTTGTGGCGGGGGTGGCGGCAGTGCAGGAGGTTCTGTTGGTCAGATTGATGGCACAAATGCTGCAAATTCAGCTCCAACTATTCTTGGTGCCTACTCAAATACTCAGGTTGCCTGCTGTTACTTCGAACCTAATAATGATTACTTTAGCATGGAGGGAATAACTTCTATATTTACCGTTAGCGCATCAGATGCTGAGGGTGACTCAATAACATTTTCATTATCGGGTGATGATGCTTCTAAAATAAATATTTCTAAAAAAGATGGAGTTAATGAGGCTGTGGTCAGTTTTATTTTAGCTCCTAACTTCGAATCTCCAGAAGATGCAAATTCAGATAATATCTACTCTTTCAATGTTATTGTTAGCGATGGAACTCTTAGCTCCTCACAAACATTCACTATTTCTGTAACCAAAGATACCTCAGCTGATACTGCTTCTGCCTGGGATGGTGTGCTATTAAAAAATGATGCCTACAAGCCATACGACAAATATGGAACTTCTTACAATTTAATTGTGGGCGCCCTGCCGGATGTAACGGATGGGTTTGCAACTAATGTGTTAAATATTGCTAATAAAATACTCGCTAGTAATGATGCCACCAACTCAGTCAATCGAGATTTATTGCTAAATAATTTTAATCAATACAATGCATTTCAAAGAGTTGGAAAAACCAACATGAGCAGCTACGATCCAGCACTCAACAATGACAACTATGCTGGCTGGGATAATATTAATGATAATTACTCTGTTGTAGATTTTATTTGGGAGTCTACTTATAGCTCCCCTGCTGATGAGCGAACTAAAGCCAATCAAATTAATGCGATCTTAGAGCATCTGCTTCATACCATCACATTAATATTTGATAAGAGCTATACATCATGGGGATATGAAGATGAATCATCTGAGTTAGTTCTTGCGATGAATGAGGCAATCACAGGTGGTTTCTATAATCCTTCAGACAATTATGGCAGCTTATCTGATAGCGATCCTGCTCTCTATAAAAGAATTATTGCTCAAGAATTTGCATACTGGATGATAGTAACAGGCTGGGATTTAAAAGCTTTGTATGCTCCAGATGCATCTCCAGAATGGACCATTGTTAATGCCTCAGAAATGGAAATAAAGTTACCACTGGCCCATACATTATTTAAAGATACTGTAAATGGAGTGCTGGTTAATCCAACGCAAGCTTATCTGGATAGCTTGAGTTTTAGTTCGTTGGTATCAGCTACTGATGTAGCGAATGGACCGTCTTTTCTAGTTAGCGTTGCGGCCAATGCCAATGGGGCAGGAAATGTTTATGTAATTGATGGGACGCAAAAAAAATCGATTACCCTTGAGGTCGGAGTAAATTACATTTTCAATCATTCAACTGATCATCCCCTAAGATTTTCTTCCACTCCGGATGGAACTCACGGTGGTGGCGTGGAATATGCACAGGGGGTTTATACCTATAACCCCGGCAGAACTGAAATTGAGGTACATTCTGAAACTCCAACTACACTGTATTACTATTGCTCTATCCACCCAGGAATGGGTGGTAGCATTACAATCTCAGATTAGACCGAGCTAAATATAGATATCAAACCTGGTTGTTTTACCAGAAACTTGATAGTTCGTTTGGAAGGAAAAAGGCTCGGCTTTAATAGGTCTTTTAACAACCATTTTTCGTGCTGGGATTAATTGCAAAACCTCAAAGTCTTTTGTTGCATTATTTTCTAAAGACTCTACTTCCAAAATTTTTGATATGTACTCTAGCTGTCCTGAACTTAGAGCATTCTTTTTTGAGGGTGGATACATGGGATCAAAGTAAATCACATCAAAATTTTTTGCGTGAGCGGCATAAGAGCATGCATTTGCATGAATAAGATCAAGTTTTATAAAAATGTTCTGATCCTCACTTCGACTTATTCCATCTTGCAGCAAATGAAATAAAATTTTACTTTGCTCAAGTGCTGTGACTTGATGGCCTAGGCTAAGAAATAATAAAGTATCCTGTAACATCCCTGCCGTGCAATCAAGGATGTTCAATGGACGCTCTGACTTACCCAAAGCTTTCTTGATCAGCTTCTCATGATTGGCTCTTTTGATACGCCATCCTGTTGTGCCAGAATTAAAATCTATTCGAAATTGATTAGTTGATCTTGCTTCTGGGTGAAAAAATGATAGTCCAACTTCTGATAAATAGAGATGGGGTAGATGATTGAATTCTTGCTTTGAGTTTGCAGTAGTTCCCAGTGTCTTTGCGGTATCCTCAGCCAAACTTTGTTGAATGCCCGATGCATAAACAAGAGGAGGCATCATATAAGCAAAAGCACCAGACCAAGAGCAACTCTGTAAAGAACAAATGGTGTCATTCCAATCTTCTCAACAAATTGGAGAAAACTCTTGATAGTAAAAAATGCTATCAAAGCTGAGCCAATAAAGCCTGTGAGCATTATGAGCATGTCACTAAACGAAATTGAATAAGCGCCCTTAGCAAGCATTAATATCAAAGCTCCCATAATAGTGGGAATACTTAATAGAAAAGCAAACCTTGAGGTGTCTTTGATGTTTAATCCAATAATCAATGCTCCAGTTATTGCCATGCCTGATCGAGAGGCTCCCGGAAAGACGGCTAATGCCTGAAAACAACCAATTATCAAGGCTGCAAATAAGGTTAACTCAGTTAAAGACTTCGATTGACTGGAGGATTTAAAGGCGGCGTATAACAAACCAGCAAATACGAGGTTTGCCCAAGCGATTGAATCGATATTTGCAGATCTAGACTCAGCCAAGTCAGATACAAGCAACCCAACCAAAACAATTGGCAAAGTTGCAACAATGAGGTTTAATCCCAGAGAGAAATTTTCCGTGTTCCTGGTTTTTGACCAGGGATTCCAAGCTTGGAGCAATCCTTGAATTTCTTTTTTAAAATAATAAATGACTGCTGCCAAGGTTCCAGCATGAACTGATATATCAAAGACAATGCCAAAGTCTTTAGCGCCAAAAAGCAATGATGGAAACAATAAATGCGCTGAACTGGAAACAGGCAGAAATTCAGTCAGGCCTTGAATTAAGGCAAAAAGAAGTGCAAGGAAAAAATCCGAAATCATGATTTTTTATAATCAGGGGTTTTAAGGTAAACAGGGTTTGCATTCTCAGGGAGGAAAATCTCTCCAGTTTCTAACCTTGTCTTAGCTATTGTGGCAATTGGCTCAGCGCTTCCAAGGGCTTGAGATAGAAACTGCGGATTGTTTTCTACAGCTTTTGGCCATCCAGTACCAGCAAAATAACAGTCATCCTTATTCAATAAGTCTGATAGCTCTTCCATTTGCAAAAGGCCCTCAGCTGAAATTGGATTGAGCTGATGATCATTTTTCTGATAACTGCAAAAATAACTTTCATTTGTATCGGCCTCTATGGCGACATAAATTTTTGTTTCAATCTTATCAATCCAATTGGACGCCTCATGCGCAATTGATTCGAGATTTGAAATTGCTATTAGCGGTAATTTCTTTACTTCAGCAATGGCTTTTAAAAAAGAGGCAGTGATTCTGAGAGCTGTGTAAGAGCCTGGACCACGTGCAAACGCCATTCCATCAAGGCTATCAAAGTCTTTTGTTGAATCAAAACCAATGCTTGAAAAAAGTTTATCCCAATCAGGCCTGTCTTTTCGGTCATGGGTTTGGGTGAAAGTATTCACCTCATCATCGTGAAGCATGGAGATTGATGAGTAATTTCCACTGACATCAAGGGATAAAATTTTCATTCAATTAAAAATTTTGCTCAATATCCTCAAATACTTTTTCAACGGATTGGGACCCATCCACAGCAATATACTTAAGGGAACTTTTGCTTTCCTGAGATTGATAGTAAGCAACAAGTGGCTTGGTTTCATCTTGGTAAACTTGCAAGCGATGCTTGACTGTTTCAGGCATATCATCTTCCCTTTGTATTAAAGGTTCTCCAGTCATATCATCCACGCCTTCATTTTTAGGGGGTTGAAAAACAAGATGGTAGTTTCTACCTGAGCCTGGATGCACCCTTCTGCCTGACATCCTATCTACGATTACATCATCATCAACCTTAATTTCAATAACTTGAGTAAACTCAATGCTATTTTCTACGCATAAATCTGCTTGGCCAACCGTTCTAATCCCGCCATCAAATAAAAACCCGTTCACACAATCAGCCTGGTCAATGCGATCAAGAATTAACTCGATAATAATTTGATCAGAAACTAAGCCTCCGGAATTCATAATATCAGTAACTTTTTTACCAAGCTCGCTGCCAGATGCTATGGCTGATCTCAACATATCGCCTGTGCTAATTTTGGGAATACTGAGAGATTCACAAATAATATCTGCCTGAGTGCCTTTTCCAGCACCTGGCGGTCCTAAAAGAAGTATTTTATTCATGTTTCTAATACTGCAAATGCAAGTAGATGGTTGCTTTCATCGGCTAGACTAACATGGGATTTGGTGATGCCCAAGTCCTCAACATAAGATTTTGCGCCAGCAGATAATAAGATTTCAGGTTTCCCAAGTGAATTTCTTAATATTTGAATATCTTTAGGGAAGATTGGATCTTTAAAGCCTGTCCCAAGGGCTTTAACAAAAGCTTCTTTGCCTGCAAATTGTTTACCAAGATAGAATTGTTTTGGCCCATTTGCCAGTTCTGCGTATTGCTCAAGCTCTTGATCGCCCAAGATTTTGTTAGCAAATGCAGATAAAGATTTCATTTTTCTGATTCTATCTAAATGTACCAAATCTGTGCCTATTCCATAAATCATATTCTAATTTTTTTAAAAAATTCTCTGCTGCTTAGTTCTCTTCCATCTAAGCATGCACTAATAGCAACCTGTAATAACTGTTTTAATTTTAGCTTATCAATTCCTTCAAGGGTTCTATTTTTAATAGCTGCAATCTCTTTAGAAGAGAATCCTTCAACATCACCTGCATTATGAAATCCTTTTTCTGGCATGTATGAATAGATGATTGAATCTTTAAACTCTGAATTTTCTTTACTATCTGTATCAAAATTAATTCCATAACCAAGCACATCAAGAAGATCTAACTCAAAGACCCTTAAATCTAGCTCAGAAATCGCATCTGCTCTGGCAAGCTCAACAAAGTTTTGGTAAAGGTCATATAACTCCTGATTTGGCAGTCCTTTAGGCAAGAGACGCATCATTAATTCATTCACATAAAGATAGGTATAAAGATCATGCGGCCCCTTAACTGACTGAGAAAGAAAATTTGAGTCTATCTGGGTCAAGGTCTTCATCTCTGATTTACCGGTAACAATGATTCTCAAAGCAGAGAAAGGCAGTAAATGACCAAAGAACTTTGATCGAGGATTTTTTGCGCCCTTGGCCATGATAGAAACTTTTCCAGACGATTCGGTAAAAACATCTGCAATGATAGATGTATCTCCAAAAGACCTGGCATGCAAAAGAAAGCAATGCTCCCAGTTATGAGGCATCTTGGTTGCTACCTACTCCCAGGCTGCTTAAATACTGAGCATCATTATTCCAATTCTTATTTACTTTAACAAAAGTTTTTAACAAAACTTTTTTGTGAATCATTTTTTCAAGCTCAACTCTGGTTTGCTGCCCTATTCTCTTTAAATTAGAGCCTTCATGACCTATAACAATACTTTTTTGACTATCTCTAGCAACATAAATGATGACGCCTATCGATAACATTTTCCCTTCCATGGCCTTTGTTTCTACTGCCACATAGGTTTCATGAGGCAACTCATCTCCAAGCGAGCGAATAATCTTCTCCCTGACAAGCTCACTAATAAAAAAGTTATCAGGAATTTCTTTTTCTTCAGGTTCTGCTGGATATAAATGATTATTCTCTGGTAAAGATTGTTTAATACACCCAAGCAAGTCCTCAATGCCATCGTGATTTAATGCAGAAATAGGTACATAGTCACTAAAAGAGTAAATTGAATCTATCTCTTGTATTAAGGGCAAAAGATCATTCTTATTTTGCACCTGATCAACTTTATTTAACACGCAAATAGAAGGAACTTGAGTCTCTTTGATTTTTTTCAGAACCTGGCGATCCTGATCCTGTAATGAGGTTCGCTGTAGCACAAATAAAACTAGATCAGAGTCTTCAATAACGCTTAAGGCCGAGTGATTTAATACCTTATTCAGGGTTTTGGTAGCTTTGAGATGAATGCCCGGTGTATCCAAGAAAATCATTTGGAACTCTTCATCAGTTTTTACTCCTAGAATATTATTTCTAGTAGTTTGAGATTTACGGGAGGTGATAGATATTTTTTTATCTAAGATGGTATTTAGCAGAGTTGATTTACCAACATTGGGCTTACCAACAATAGAAATATATCCACAAAACTGCTTTTTCATGATTGACCCAATTCAATCAAAATCAATGCTGCGACCTTCTGCTCAGATTCTTTCTTTATAGCATCAGATGCCTCAAAAGTTTTGCCATTAAACGTCACACTGCAATCGAAATAATTGCCCTGTTTATTAGATGTAACTAAATACTTAGGTAGTTCAGCTCCTTTAACCTGCAAGGCTTCTTGCAATCTTGATTTTGCATCTTTCAGTTCTGCGAATGCATTTAGAAGGGAAAAACGATTATGAAAAAGCTGCAATACAAAGTCTTTGCTCTCTTCATAACCCAGCTCAATGAAAATTGCTCCGATGCAGGCCTCTAGAGTCCCAGCAAAAATTGAATGCTTGTGTGTTTCATCTAATTTATTGGTCCCCTTTGAGGTTTGAAGCAAATCCTTGCAATCCAATTGCTGAAAAATTTCTGCCAGCGATTGCGTATTAACCATGGATGCTCTCATTTGAGTTAATTTACCTTCATTTAAATCAGCAAAACGATTAAAAAGATACTCGGATATAACAATCTCTAAAACTGCATCTCCCAGAAACTCCAACCTTTCATTGTTTTGGTCTGAAGAAACACTTTTATGGACAAAGGCTTGTTTAAATAAAGGCAGTTCCAAATATAATTTATTAACTGCTAAAGAATTTTTACTCATAGAATTTATTGAATAAAGCCTGCTCTTTCAAAGGATGGTAAGCAAGTCCAACACTCCCATGACATCCAAATTAATTCACCAGTACCCATAAAGTTTTCTTTTGGAACAAATCCCCAGAATCTGGAATCGCTTGAATTATCTCTATTATCTCCCATAACAAAATAATGATTCGCCGGCACCATGAACTCCTCTGGATAGGAGGAACTTCCTCCTACAATCCTGATTATTCGCTCTGAATTACCTAGAGTTTCTCTCAAAAAGGTCTCTTCCTGTGTTGTAGAAATAAGCTCCTGCTTTATGGCTTTACCATTTACGTATATTTTTTTATTAAGGTAACCAATGGTGTCTCCAGGCTTACCTATTAAACGTTTTATGTATGGCACATTGACATGCGGCGGGATAAAAACAACAACATCTCCATATTCAGGATCTGCTGATAAGGCAAAAGTATCGCCAACTCTATTAACCTTTAGGCCATAACTATGTTTATTGACCAGAATGAAATCTCCAACCTTAAGACCAGGAATCATTGATCCAGATGGAATCTGATAGGGTTCGTAAATAAAAGTTCGCAGGACAAAAATTAGAAAAACTGGAACAAACCAGCCTTTACCTGTTGTTTTCAGCAAAGTATTTTTGGTGAATACACCAACCATCAAAATAATTAAGCAGATTACTGAGCCAATTAATAAAACAGATCCCAAATCACCTGCGTTAACAAAAATTCTATAAATGCCAACCAGGGATGATGAAAGACCTGCGATATAAATAATTTGCTGGGACTGATCAGTTAATGTGTCTTGCAAGACTTTAAAAATCCAAATCCCTATGAGCCCAAATACTGCCAGCAAAGATAATAAGAAGATTGGATCACCAAACATTATTTCTCTCCTGAATTGAAGTAATTTAAAAATGCTTCCTGAGGTATTGAGACTCTGCCAAACTGTTTCATTTTCTTTTTACCTTCTTTCTGTTTCTCAAGCAATTTCTTTTTACGCGTGATATCTCCACCATAACATTTTGCAGTAACATTCTTTCTAAGAGCTTTCACTGTCTCGCGAGAAATAATTTTAGACCCCAAAGCAACTTGTATGGGTATATCAAACATTTGACGAGGAATAAGTTTTTGTAAATTTTTTGCCACTTCTCTTCCTCGACTCATCGCGAAATCTTTGTGGATGATGATAGACAAAGCATCAACAACATCATTATTAAGCAAAACGTCTAATTTAATTAAATTTGATGCTTTGAATTCAGTGATATTGTATTCAATAGATGCATAGCCTTTGGTGGTAGATTTTAGTCGATCAAAAAAATCAATGATGACTTCTGCAAGAGGCATTTCAAACACAATAGAGACTTGATTACCGAAATATGTCATTTCTTTCTGAGCACCTCTTTTTTGCGTACATAATGTAATAACATTCCCGACATAATCTTTTGGAGTCAAGATGGTTGCTAAAACATAAGGCTCTCTGATTTCACTAACATTGCTAAGAGCTGGAAGTTGAGATGGGCTATCGCAGTCTATGACCTCACCATCAGTCTTTACCACTTGATATTGAACAGATGGAGCTGTAGATATTAGATTTAGATCGTATTCTCTTTCAAGTCTTTCTCGAACAACTTCTAAATGCAGGGTTCCTAAAAAACCACATCTAAAACCAAACCCCAATGCATCGGATACCTCAGGCTCATATATCAAAGCAGAATCATTTAATACTAGTTTTGAGAGAGCATCTCGAAACTTTTCATACTCATCAGAGTCAACCGTAAACAAAGATGCAAAAACTTTTGGCAGAACTTTTTGAAATCCAGGTAAAGGCTTAGATGTATCATTTTTTGAATCTAGAATAGTGTCGCCAACCGGGGCTCCCTGAATATTTTTGATGCCAGCAACCATGTAGCCAACCTGACCAACATTTAATTCTTTTTTTGCAATTTTTTTTGGAGAAAAAATTCCGATTTGATCTGCTAGATATGATTGTTGGGTTGTATAAACCTTAATTTTTTGGCCCTGTTTGATGGACCCATTTATTACTTTGATCAAGGAGACGACTCCAAGGTATGCATCAAACCAAGAATCAATAATTAAGGCCTCAAAATCTGCACTTGGATCTCCTTCAGGCGATGGAATATTATCCACCAGAAGATCAAGCAGCTCCTCTATTCCTTGACCAGTCTTAGCGCTTACTAATGGAGCTGAAGTTGCGTCAATTCCAATCATCTCTTCAATTTCTTGCTTTACTCTATCTGGTTCTGACTGAGGCAAATCGATTTTATTGATTACAGCTAACACCTCAAGGTTTTGATCGACTGCTGTGTAACAATTAGCTAATGTTTGAGCTTCTACACCTTGAGATCCATCAACAACCAGCAATGCACCCTCACAAGCTGATAATGAACGAGAAACTTCATAGGAAAAATCTACATGTCCAGGCGTATCGATGAAATTTAATTGATAGGTTTCTCCATCTCTCTCGTAATCAAGAGTTACAGCTTGAGCTTTTATGGTAATTCCACGCTCTCTTTCTATATCCATTGAGTCAAGAATTTGCTCAGACATTTCTCTTTGAGAAAGGCCTCCGCAATACTCTATCAATCGATCAGACAGGGTCGATTTCCCATGATCAATATGGGCAATGATTGAAAAGTTTCTAATATTTTTCATCTTCTAATAAATGCATGACTATTCTATAAGAAAAGCTGATCTGTTATCAGCTTTTCTTATGCATTTAAGATGGATTTAATCTACGGTTACTGCAACAAAAAATCTATTGTTATTTCGACGACCTACAATTGCTAATTTATCCCCTTCATCAAATCGCTGAATTAATTCCTCAAAAGACTCTGCATCCTCAATGGCATAACGCTTACCTTGAGAAATAACTTCAGTGATAATATCTCCCCTAGTTAATTTTCCATAAGCCGGAGATCCATTGTTCACTCTTAGAACTAATACCCCATTTTCAGGATCGCTTGGTCGAGAATTATCTTCAGACAGATCTTCAATCTTTAACCCTAATGGATCGGTAGAAATTTCAGTTTTAGCCGGAATAAATGTTCTTTCATCAGCTGGCAATTCGCCTAGAACAAATTTCAGGTTAACATTTTTTCCATCACGAATAACTTTTGCATTTGCTTTTGTTTTAGGTTGGATTCTTCCAACAACATGAGGCAAATCTGAACCAAATTTAATTTCTTTGCCATTAAATTCAATGATTACGTCGCCTGCTTGAAGACCAGCATCGTCACCAGACTCACCCTTCTCAACATCAGTAATTAATGCGCCATAAGGTTTTTCCATACTCAATGCTTCGGCAAGATCATTGTCCACCTCACCAACCCTGACACCAAGATATCCTCGAGCAACACTACCATCTTCGATGATCTGGCTAGCAACTTCCATAGCAACATCTATAGGTATTGCAAAAGCAAGACCTTGATAACCTCCGCTGCGAGAATAGATTTGAGAATTAATTCCTACAACCTTTCCATCCAAATCAAATAATGGTCCTCCAGAGTTACCTGGATTGATTGCAACATCAGTCTGAATAAATGGGACATAATTTCCAATATTTTGATTTTGAATACTTCTTCCTTTTGCACTGACAATTCCTGCGGTGACAGAAAAATCAAAGGAAAAAGGAGAGCCAATTGCAACAACCCAATCTCCAACCTTGAGTTTCTCACTGTCGCCAATAGAAACTTTCGGTAAATTTTTACCCTTAATCTTTAAAACGGCGAGGTCTGAGAGAGGATCAATTCCAACTACCTCAGCAGAAAACTCCCTTCTGTCATTTAAAGAAACTGTAATTTCTTCTGCCTCATCAACAACATGGAAGTTTGTCAATAAATAGCCATCTTTAAAAATGAAGCCAGAGCCATATGCTACAGCCTCCCTCGTTTCAGGCTGTTGAGGTTGAGGAAAGCCTCTACCCCGAGGAATACCAAAAAATCTTTCAAATTCATCAAACCCTCTCATTGAGTTCTGCATTTTCACTTCTTTACGAGAAGTTATATTTACAACAGCAGGGGCAGAATTTTCAACTAGTTCTGAAATATTGGAAGGCAACGCTGCATGAATAGAGGATGCGATACCTAGAACGAGTATAAGAGCGATCTTATTTTTAAAAAGATTCATTTTATTTCCTTTGATAAATTGATTGGATCATGGGGTCAGCTACAGATGGAGGAATATCCCCATAAGCAGTTAACAGTCTTCCATCTTGCAACGGAATTAAATAAATCCAATTATTATTTGCTTTAAAGTATTTTACCTTTTTAATACCAAGTTGTTTATTTTCAAGATGGAAAAATAAATTATTTCTTCCATTTGAATATTGATTGGGGTTATTTGGATTGACTGAAAAGCCTACTGGGATCCAGTTTTTAGAAACCTGTTGGGAATTATGAGACTTGTTAGATTGCATAATGTGAATCATGTGCTCCATGATGTTTTGATCTGCATTTAGCAATTGATTTTTGGCCTGATCGCTTGAAAGCGCGGATGAAAGCTGCAAAGAGCTATCTCTATCCACCTGAAAGCGATCTTCATCAAACTGATACAAAATTATTAATGTAATAAGGACAGTTGCTGCTGCAGTTACTAAATTACTCATCACAGGATTGATCTTGCTGAGGTAATCTTTCAAAAATGAAACTTTTGGAGTTTTTTGTTCCGAATGTCTTTGAACAATGTCTGAGATAAGCCCAAAGTTTTGGAAAGTATTTTTTAAGCCATCATCCGCATTCATCTTCGTAAGACTCTCTTGAATTTCTTTAGACGAAAGCTCCCCATCATATAAGGCAGATAGTTTTTCTAAGTCTTTATCCATTTAAAATATTCTCCTGATTCATAAATTCTAATATAAGTTGTCTAGCTCTAAATATTCTTGATCTAACAGTGCCAATTGGACATTTAAGTATTTGAGCTATCTCATCGTAGGTTCTTCCATCAATCTCTCTAAGCGTAAAAGCTGTCTTAGTGTCAGTATCAAGAGTTTGAATGAATTCCATAATCTTATTTTCAGACTCCATTGCTATAAGTTCCGTTTCTGGTGAAAGATATTGAGGAACATCGTGTTCATTTTGATCCAATGAATCAGTAATCTTGGAACCTTTAGAAAAACTACTAGCAAAATCATTCTTTGCTAAATTTATTCCTATCCTATAAATCCAGGTAAAAAGAGCGCTATCTCCCCTGAAGGAGTCAATTTTTTGCCAAACTTTAATAAATGTTTTTTGGCATAGCTCCTCTGCTTGATCTCGAGATTTTGTATATCCGATCAAAGAAGACATGAGTTTTGGTTGATACTTCAGAACCATGGCTTCAAATGCCATCGTGTTTCCAGCTTTAATTTCATTTACAAACACTTCATCCCCTTTGCTAATCCCCATATGTTTCCTCGATCATTTGGACAAAGATGAAATGAAATAGTTTCACTTATCTGTGAAGTTTTTTATGTTATTTAAAATGAAGTTTTCTTTCTCTGGGCTATTTAAAGATTCATTCTTAAATATAAAATCATATAAAGGCTGATCCTCTAGATCCAAAATACTATTAAACATCTCAAAATCTTTTTGAGAAAGAGAATCTAGATTATCTTCACTGTACCTTCTAAACAGCAAATCTAGCTCTCTCAGACCTCTTCTGCACTTCCATTTTGTTTTATTAATGTCTGTATTCATTTATTAGTCTAATATAGTATCTTTATTGAAATTGTTAATTAAATAAATTGTTAAATTCTGAGTTTATAAAATACGGAGCTGCAAATCTTGATGATAGTACAGCAATTCATTTAAATGGTGATTTTGACTCTGTCTTGAGTCTTTTACAAGGACAGGTGACGTCAGATTGTACTCTGATCAATGAACAATTAGGTCAAATCTCTTCTTTGTGCAACGAAAAGGGTTTTATTTTATGCAACTTTGAAGTTATTTTTGATCAAAACAAGTGGTTAATTATCATTGAAAATGGTCTTAAAAATATTTTTTTAAACGAAATAACTAAATTTTTGCCTTTTTATAAAGTCTCAGCTGAGCCACTAAGCTCTAAAGTGATAGGTTTTACAAGAAAAAAAGGTCAAGCAATGCTTCCAAATGAACATCTAGTTTTAAGCTCAGATATTGCATATTTATCCCTTTCGATTGATAAAAACAATAAATCTCAAGATAATTTAGATATTCTCAGCACAGAGAACTGGGCTATTAATCGAAAAATTATGGGCGATCATCAAATTGAACTTGAGGAAACAGGCAAGTACAGACCTCACGAATTAGGACAGCACAATACTAGGGTTAGTTTTACTAAGGGCTGCTTTAAAGGGCAAGAAATAATTGCAAGAATGGAGTATCTAGGAAAATTAAAAAAAGAAACCAGGTTAATTGTTCACTCAAATCAAATAGAGGTTTCTGAATTTATAATTATTGGAAAGAGCTACAAAATCCAGGAAACAATATTCTCATCTTGCTTTGGAAAAATAGATAGTTTTTCTAATAAAATTAATTAAGCTTCCAATTAATTTCATTAGAGCCATTTTCTATTAAGATTTTATTAATTTCTGAAAAATGCTTGCATCCAAAAAATCCCCTATAAGCAGAAAGAGGAGATGGGTGAGGAGCGGATAAAATTTTATTTTTCTTGTCGTCAATTAAATATAATTTTTTTTGAGCACTGTTGCCCCATAAAACAAAAATCATATTTCCTCTTTGACTTAACCGAGAAATGATTTTATTCGTTAATTTATCCCAGCCTAATTTCTGATGTGAGTTTGGTTTGCCTTGCTCCACAGTTAGAGCAGAGTTTAATAACAAGATTTTTTGTTGAGCCCAAGAAGTCAAATCGCCGTGGTGAGAAATAGGAATATTTAAATCATTTTCTAGTTCAAGAAAAATATTTTTGAGGGATGGTGGAATCATAATTTCTTTATTGACTGAGAAAGACAGGCCGTTTGCTTGTCCGAAACCATGGTATGGATCTTGCCCCAAAATTAATACTTTAACTTCATGGAAATGAACCAATTCTAGGGCTCGAAATATAGATGGGAGTGCTGGAAATATAGCCATATTTTCAGTATTTAATTTTAAGAATTTCGACTCCATCTCATTTAAAAAATCTATACAAAAGCGCTTACCGAGAGGCTCTAGCCAAGTATCAGGAAAGTTAAAAATATTCAAAAAAATTACTCTAAAAAATGCTTAAATTTTATCCACAGAAACTGTGGATAAAGCTTGGGATAACTTAATATTCATACATTTTAGACTGATTTAATAAGGTTTCATGCAAATTGATCAAAAACTAACCAATTAATAATTAAATAACCTTAAATCAGTAACTTATACTATATTTAGTTAAGATTAATCCATCCCTTAGTGAATATGAATGAAGTTTCAATAACACTATTTTGTTCTGTGGGCAAGTATTTTTTTAAAAAAAAATAAATTAGAATACATGCTCTTTATAGTAACCATAAATAATCCATATGAATGATCAAAAAAACACGCTTTTTTCTGCCTACAACTTGAATGGTTTAAATCTAAGAAATAGAGTTGTGATGGCTCCTATGACAAGGAATTTTTCACCAAATGGAATACCCAAAGATTATGCTCCAACCTACTATGCACGAAGGGCTCAAGGTGGCGTAGGTTTGATACTAACTGAGGGAGTGGAAGTGAGTCATCGAGCTGCGAGCGGCTATCCAAATTGCCCAAATTTAGAAACAGATGAAGCAAAAAAAATGTGGGAAAAAGTTGTTACTGAAGTTCATAAAAATAATTCTTCTATCTTCTGTCAACTCTGGCATGTGGGTGGAATTAGAAAACCAGGTATGCCCCCTATACCAGAAGTTCCAGGATTTACTCCATCAGGTTATGTGGTTCCTGGAAAGAAAGTGGCGCATGAAATGACGCATGAGGAAATCAAAGAACTGATCGAGGTTTATGCTGAAGATGCAAAGATTTGTGAAGAGATTGGATTTGATGGTGTGGAAATTCATGGTGCGCATGGCTATTTAATTGATCAATTTTTTTGGGATCAGATAAATTTAAGAACTGATGAATATGGTGGCTCCATCGAAAATAGATCTAAACTTGCTAAAGAAATTCTTGAGGCATCGCAAAAAATAACCTCTGATAGTTTCAAGATTGGAATAAGAGTTTCACAGTGGAAGCAACAGGACTATGAAGCAAAAATTACTTCTGATGCAGAAGAGTTAAATAAATTTTTTAATATCTTAAAGGACGCAGGGGCTGATTTTATCCATTGCAGCAATCGTCGTTTTTGGGAAGGCGAATTTAACACTAAAGGCTTAAACTTGGCTGGAGTTGCGAAAGAGGCAACTGGGCTTCCCACTATTAGCGTAGGTAGTGTTGGTTTGGACAAAGATTTTATTAAACTTTATTCTGGCGACCATAAGACCCAAACTGTAGATCTAAATATCCTGCATGAGAAGCTCAATAAGTCTGAATTTGATTTAATTGCTGTTGGAAGAGCGCTTTTATCTGATCCTGATTGGGCTAATAAAGTTCAAGATGGGAAAGAGGACCAAATCGTGCCTTTTGATAAAAGTTTTGTTGAGAACTACGTTTAAAGCTCTAACTGCTTATATCTAAAGACCTTACACTCATTACATGCTCAACTGATCGAAGTTGATTAATCAACTCCTCGCTTGCCTGACATTCCAGATCAATTAAATTAATAGCGATTTCATCTCTACTTTTATTTGTCATCTCAGCAATGTTGATATCACAGGCAGCAATTGAATCAGCAATTTTACCAATCATTCCTGGTTCATTGTGATTAATAATAACCAAACGATGATTAGTACCCCGCGAAAGCGAGATTCTTGGAAAATTTACTGAATTTAAGATTGTGCCATCTTGTAGATAGTTAACCATTTGATTTGCAGCCATAACAGCACAGTTTATCTCAGCTTCTTTTGTGCTTGCACCCAAGTGAGGAAGGAGAATTACATCATTCTTCTCTGCAGAACGCTTGATCAGCTCAGGAGTTGGAAAATCTGTGACAAATCTACCCAGATTTCCATTCTCAAGCTCAGCTATTACGTCATTAGTATTAACTATCCCTCCTCTAGATAGGTTGATCAGCCTAGCGCCTTTTTTGAATTTGTTTAAATTTGATTCGTTAATAAGATTTTTTGTATCCTCAACAAGCGGAACATGGAGTGAGACATAATCTGATTGCTGCAAAAGAGCCTCCATTGTTTCAGCTTTTTCAACTTCTCGAGGGAGCCTCCATGCACCCTCTATAGAAATGTAAGGATCATATCCTACCAATTTCATTCCAAGGGTGTGAGCTGCTTGTGCAAGCATTGATCCAATTGATCCAAGGCCCACTATTCCAAGTGTCTTTCCGGCCAGCTCATTACCTGCAAATGTTTTCTTTTGAGCCTCCATTGCTTGGTTTAAACCTGCAGAGTCTTCAAGATCAAGATTCTTTGCAAATTCAATGCCCTCAACAATACCCCGAGAAGAAAGCAACATCCCGCAGATGACAAGCTCTTTTACTGCATTTGCATTTGCGCCTGGAGTATTAAAAACAACAATTCCTTTTTTGGTTGCATCATCTTTAGGTATATTGTTTGTACCTGCTCCTGCTCGAGCTATGCATAAAAGATTGTCCTCAAAATCTTCCTTTAAAAGATTATGACTTCTGAGCAATATCCCATCAGGGTTCTCAAATACCTCTTTAAATTTATTTTTGCGAAGAATATCTAGACCATCTTCAGCAATATTATTGAAAGTTTTAAAATTAAACATGTTTACCAGTCAGGGGGACTTAATTAAAAGTGGGGTTAGTTTATTACAATAAATATCAAACAAAAACATTTAAAACTATTTAATTAAAGAAATTTAATAATATCTTATGCAGGAAGCTCAGAAATCATCCTAGGGAAATTTTTTTATGTATTACATGCTATAAAGCATGTTTTTAATTGTATGCGTCCAGAAGGACTCTGAGAAATTTTCTCCATTCAGTCAGATCATTTGGATCAAAAACTTTCTCTCTTGGTTGATAAATAGTTGCATTGCTTAATTGGTTGTTCTGCAAATTATTCATAGAAAAGAAATGAGCCCCTAAGCCGGCAGTAATTGCAGCGCCTATCGCCGTGGACTCTAAGCTTGAGGGAACCTGCACCTCCTGACCTAAAAAATCTGCCAATAGCTGACAAAAACCTGAATTAGCGGCCATACCCCCATCAATAGATAAATTTTTAATTTGTATACCATCAACCTTTAAAGCTTCTTTAATATCCATGACTTGATAAATTAGTGATTTAAATGCAGCCGTAACCATATCTTTTTTGGTTGAGTCCCTTGTGATGCCATAGAAACTTGCTCTAATTTCTGCATTCCAGTGAGGGGCTCCAATTCCTGTAAAACCAGGAACAAACAAAACACCATTGGACTCGCCCCTTGTATCTAGTAAATTTATGCTTTCTGCAGAATCTTGAAAAAATTCCATATTATCTCGTAGCCATTGAATGATGGTCCCAGCCGAAAAAATACTTCCTTCCAATGCATAAGATACCTTGCCTGAGAGGCCGTATCCAAGAGTGTTGAGAAGACCTGAAGTTGATAGCAGGGATTCATCACCGGTGTTCACCATCAAAAAACATCCTGTTCCAAATGTTGCTTTCATTTGACCTGATTGAAAACACCTTTGCCCTACTAACGCGCTTTGCTGGTCTCCAATCACCCCTGAAATTTGAATGGTTTTATTACCTCTCACCAACGTGCCGTAATTACTGTCGGATGACTGCACCTCAGGAAGCATTGATCTTGGAATATTGAAAATCTTCAGAAGCTCTGAATCCCATTCCTTAAGATGTATATTGTATAAATTAGTTCTAGAGGCATTGGTAACATCAGTCTTATAAATCTCCCCATGGGTCAGTTGCCACAGCAAATACGTATCCACTGTCCCAAACCTTAACTTGCCTGCTTCAGCTCTTTTCCTTGCGCCATCCACATTATCTAAAATCCAGGATATTTTTGTAGATGAGAAATATGGATCAAGCAACAGGCCAGTTGCATTCTTTATTGCTTCTTCATGACCAGCTTTCTTCAGTTGCATACATTGCTCTGCCGTTCTTCTGTCCTGCCAAACAATTGCGTTGTATATAGGCTCTCCAGAATCTGCATCCCATACCAAAGTTGTTTCACGCTGATTTGTTATTCCTATAGCGGATATATCTGAGCAAGCTTCTATCACAGGATCAATGGTTGCATAGACGGAACTCATTAATTCCTCAGGTGCAATCTCCACCCAACCATCATTGGGATAAATTAAAGGATATTCCTTTTGCTCTGAATGGATGATATTTAGATCTTTATCAAACGCCACCGTTCTGGTGCTTGTTGTGCCTTGATCAATCGCTATTAATATAGACATATCAGCTCCAATATTTTTAAGTTATCCACAATTTACTCACTTTATCCTCACAATCAATAAACACCATTTATACAGCATATTGTGAAAAATTTAAAAGAATTCACAATATATTGTGTTTTTCACTTGATTATTTATCCACAATGTAAGAATATTGTCATTGGTTAAAGAGATTTAAAAAAAGACGTTTTGACCCCACCCATTGGTAAATTTTCATTAAATTGGCCAACGAAAGAAATAAACATAGAGGATAAAAATGACAATACAAGAGTTAGGGAAGACTCAAGAAGGTGCTGGGCAAGAAGCAATCGGAACAATACCATCAGAAGACTTAAACATTACAGCGCCTGGAAAACTTCGCGTAATAAAGCGTAATGGAAAAGTTGTGCCTTTTGAAGAAGACAAGATTAAAGTTGCTGTTACCAAAGCTTTTCTAGCCAACGAATCTGGAAACGCTGCTGCAAGTGAAAGAATTCACAGAAAAGTTGAAGAAATAACTGCCGAAGTACAAGAGATTTTCAAACGAAGAATGCCCTCAGGCGGTACTTTGCACATTGAAGAGATACAGGATCAAGTAGAACTCCAGCTCATGCGCAATGAAGAGTATGTTGTGGCCAGAAAATACATTCTATATAGAGAAGAAAGAGCTGCAGAAAGAACAAAAGATGCGCCATCACAGACTAATATTGATGCACCAAAAATTTCTGTTACAAAAAAAGATGGATCACAGGTGCCACTTGATATTGAAAGATTGGCCTCTGTGGTTAATCATGCATGCGAGGGTTTAGAGGATGTCAGCGCTGATGCAATTCTAGAAGAATCCATCAAAAATCTGTATGACGGCGTTTCAATTAGCGACATGAAATCAGCCCTTGTCATGTCAGCCAGGACTAAAGTGGAGCAAGAACCAAATTACAGTTATGTAACTGCTAGAATTCTACTGGATGAACTAAGAAGTGAAGCACTTTCCTTTCTCGGCATAGCTGAAGAAAGTTCACATCCTGAAATGCAAGACTATTATCCAAAAGCTTTCTTAGCATATATTGATAAAGGCATCGAATTAGAAATGCTAGACCCAGTCTTAAAAGATTTCGACTTAAAAAAATTAGGGGAAGCTATTGACCATGACCGTGACTATCAATTCACATACCTAGGACTGCAGACACTCTACGACAGATATTTTATTCATTATCAGGACACAAGGTATGAACTTCCACAAATCTTTTTTATGAGAGTTGCTATGGGTCTAGCCGTAGAAGAAGACCAAAAAGAAGAAAGAGCCATTGAATTCTATAGATTGCTTTCAAGCTTTGATTATATGAGCTCAACACCAACGCTCTTTAATTCTGGAACCTTGCGTCCTCAACTCTCCTCATGCTACCTAACAACCATTCCAGATGATCTTGATGGAATATTTGGAGCAATGAAAGATAATGCATTGCTGTCTAAGTGGGCAGGAGGATTAGGAAATGACTGGTCACCCGTTAGAGCACTGGGTTCTTACATCAAAGGAACAAATGGCAAAAGTCAGGGCGTTGTTCCCTTCCTAAAAGTTGCTAATGATACAGCTGTTGCAGTTAATCAAGGCGGCAAAAGAAAGGGAGCTATGTGCGCTTATCTAGAAACATGGCACTTGGACATAGAGGAATTCTTGGATCTCAGAAAAAATACTGGTGATGATAGAAGAAGAACTCATGATATGAATACTGCCAACTGGGTACCTGATTTATTCATGAAAAGGGTTGAGTTAGATAAAAATTGGACTCTTTTTTCTCCTGGCGAAGCCCCAGACTTGCATGATCTTACCGGCCTTGCATTTGAAAAAAGATATGAGGAATATGAAGCTCTAGCTGCTGAAGGAAAAATGGATCAACACAAGACTATTCCAGCTAAGGATCTATGGAGAAAAATGCTTACCATGCTGTTTGAAACAGGTCATCCATGGATAACTTTTAAAGACTCATGTAATTTACGTTCGCCGCAACAGCACATTGGAGTAATTCATTCTTCTAACTTATGCACTGAGATTACTCTCAACACAAGCAATGATGAAATAGCTGTTTGTAATCTTGGGTCAGTGAACCTTCCTCAACACATGAAAGATGGGGTCTTGGATCAAGAAAAGGTAAAACGCACAGTAACCACTGCCCTGCGTATGCTGGATAATGTTATTGATATAAATTATTACTCTGTAGATACAGCAAAGAATTCAAACCTTAAACATCGTCCAGTGGGAATGGGGCTTATGGGCTTCCAGGATGCGCTCTACATGCAAGATGCACCCTACTGTTCTGATGACGCCATAGAGTTTGCAGATCGCAGCATGGAAGTCATCAGTTACTATGCAATTCATGCATCAAGCGAGCTTGCAAAAGAAAGAGGCACATACCCATCATATGATGGCTCACTATGGAGTCAGGGAATCTTTCCAAAAGATTCAATAGACATTTTAGAAAAGAATCGTGGCAGTGAATTTATAAAAGTTGATAGATCCGAAACGCTGGACTGGGAAAAGTTACGTGCAAAGGTAAAAAAAGATGGTATGAGAAACTCCAATGTAATGGCGATTGCACCTACGGCAACAATTTCTAACATTACAGGGGTCACTCAATCAATTGAACCCACCTATCAAAACCTATACGTTAAATCTAATCTTTCTGGTGAGTTCACTATCGTGAATCCACACCTAGTAAGAAAGCTAAAGGCACTAGATTTATGGGATGATGTAATGATTAATGACCTCAAATACTTTGAAGGCAGCTTAAGTGAAATATCAAGAATTCCTGATGATATTAAAAAACTTTTTTCCACCGCATTTGAAGTGGAACCTCAATATATTGTTGAATCAGCAAGTAGAAGGCAAAAGTGGATAGATCAAGCTCAATCATTAAATCTATATATCGGTAATGCCAATGGTAAAAAACTGGATCTTACATACAGAATGGCTTGGTATTCGGGCTTAAAAACTACTTACTATCTTAGATCTATAGCAGCAACAACAACTGAAAAATCAACCATCAACCAAGGTAGCTTAAATGCAGTAAGCGCTCAGGCTGAATCAGCGCCAGAAGTTCCTCATGAACTTGGTGCGCCAGCACCTGTGCCAGAAGCATGTTCCTTGGATGATCCTGACTGCGAAGCCTGTCAGTAAATACGGAGAAAGAAATGTTAAATTGGGATGAATACAATAAAGAAGAGACTCAGGTAGCACCTGCAATTAAAAACACAGTGCCAGAGGTACCTAAACATGTTGAGCCTGTAGCTCAACCGGAGCCAGTAGCCGAAGCCTCTCCTGCAACTATTGAGGCAGGATCAAGAGCAGAGGCAGCAAGAAAAGCTATGGAAACCTTTGATGCATCAGAGGGTGTGAAAGAGCTAGATGAAATGCACAATGGCAGAGTTCAAGTTGATGACAAAGCTATGATCAACTGTAAGGCAGACCTTAATCAGTTAGTTCCATTCAAGTATGACTGGGCTTGGCAAAAGTATCTCGATGGAAGCGCTAATCACTGGATGCCGCAAGAAGTTAACATGACTGCAGATATAGCTCTCTGGAAATCAGAGGACGGTTTAACTGATGACGAGAGAACAATAGTAAAAAGAAATCTCGGATTCTTTTCAACTGCAGACTCCCTAGTTGCAAATAATCTTGTGCTTGCTCTTTATAGATTGGTAACAAATCCTGAATGCCGACAATATATTTTGAGACAAAGTTTAGAAGAAGCTATACATACACATGCATATCAGTACTGCATCGAATCACTTGGCATGGATGAAGGAGAGATATTTAATATGTATAGAGAAATCCCAAGCGTTGCCAAAAAGGCTGCGTGGGGTTTGAAATATACACAACAAATTTCTGATCCAACCTTCCAAACAGGAACAACCGAGACAGATAAACAGCTCTTAAGAAACCTCATAGCTTTTTATTGTGTTCTTGAAGGCATATTCTTTTATTGTGGTTTTACTCAAATCTTATCAATGGGAAGACGAAATAAAATGACAGGAACTGCTGAGCAATTTCAGTACATTTTAAGAGATGAATCCATGCATGTGAATTTTGGGATTGATGTCATTAATCAAATTAAAATTGAAAACCCGCATCTTTGGGATGAAGAGATGAAAAGTGAGGCAGCGCAGATGATTCTTGAAGGAACGGAGCTTGAAATTCAGTATGCAAGAGACACCATGCCGAGAGGTGTTCTGGGGATGAATGCCTCCATGATGGAAGAATACCTACAATTCATCGCTAATAGAAGGCTAACGCAGATTGGGCTGGACGAAGAGTTCAAAGGCGCGACTAATCCTTTCCCATGGATGTCAGAGATCATGGATCTTAGAAAAGAAAAGAACTTCTTTGAGACCAGGGTCATTGAATATCAAACAGGTGGCGCTTTAAACTGGGAGTGAAGCAATAACTGGTTGATTGGATCGATATAATTCTTATCCCTAGGCTATAATTACAGCATCTTAAACTAGAGGAAGATTCAAATGACTGATACTCATCAGCCAACAAAAGGCTATCGTACTTTTGTCTTAATGCTATTAACCGTCGTCTATGGATTCAATTTTATAGATCGGCAAATTGTTGGGATCCTAGCTCCTTTTATTCAAGAGGACTTAAATCTAACTAATACAGAGTTGGGGTTATTAATAGGTTTAGCATTTGCAATATTCTATACAACTGTTGCCATCCCGATAGCATGGTTAGCAGATAGGTATAACAGAGTTAATATACTTTCTATAGCTCTTGCAACTTGGAGTGGATTTACAGCGTTAACTGGTCTAGCAACTAATTTTGTCCAGATTGGTCTTGCTCGAATGGGAGTTGGCATTGGCGAAGCAGGTGGAAGCCCGCCATCTCATTCAATCATATCTGACATGTATCCAAAAGAAGAGAGAGCGAGTGCTCTGGGTGTATATGCTATGGGTATACCACTTGGGATTATGGCTGCCTACTTCGTCACTGCAGCCCTTATAGGAGCATCCAGCGAGGATGTGAATTGGAGAGAAATATTCGTTTTCTTGGGAGTTACAGGAGTTCTTTTGGCTGTAGTGGTTAAATTAACAATACGCGAACCGATTCGTGGAGCAATGGAATTCAATGATCAAAGAGAAATTGCTAAACCTCCCTTTTTAGAATCTCTAAAAACACTTCTTAAGATTCCAGCATGGTGGGCAATGTGTTTTGGCATCGCTTTTGGATCCTTTGTTTCCTATTCCAAGTCTGCCTTCCATACCAAATATCTAGTTACTTTAGATCCAAGTTTTGATTTCCAGACTCTGGTTATTATTCTGGGTTTTGTAAACGGGCTCACATATGCAGGTGGAGCATTCTTTGGAGCACGGCTAGCTGATAGCTGGGGTAAAAAAGATATCAGAGCCTATGGATGGCTTCCAGCTATATCGATTGCGCTTTGTCTGCCTCTTGGAATTGCTGCTTGGTGGTCGACTTCTGTTGAGATGAATCTAGCATTCACATCATTATTTTTAATCTTTATGGGAATATACCTAGGACCAAGTTTTGCAATTGCGCAAACTTTAGCTCCAATCCATATGCGTGCTATGTCCACTGCCCTTTTCTTTTTTATTTTAAATATGATTGGTTTGGGTTTTGGGCCGAGTATTTCAGGCTGGATGATTGATATATTTAAAGCTAACAATGGTGAGGTTGAATCCATTAGATATGCTATGACTGTAACTTCACTTGTATTTATCCCATCAATTATTAGCTTTTTGGTTGTTGCGCACAAACTTCCTGAAGATTGGGCAACAGCTGAAAAAAATAATCTTGAATTAGCAAAAAGTGAGTCCTCATGATTGAGAGTTTTTTACAATATGGGCAATGGATAATCTTGGTGCTGAGCATCCTCAGTTTAGCATTGGTAAGTTCAGTAAAGCATGAGACTCGACTGAATGGTTATATTTTGACAGGAATCAGTAGGTTTGCTGGTGCAGTTGTTTTCCTATTTGTTGATCTGCCTGCATTTGTTATAGCTAATCTAATACAAACTTACATTGCATTTAAAGGCTATTACAATAATAAAAAAGCTGGCAAAGAATAAAATTTAATTAATTCTTTCTCCAGGCACCTAACTTTAAAGAAATGACTAAGATCAAGCCATAAAGAGTCATAGCTAAAGCAGCGGAATAAAACACTCCATTCAAACCAATGGAAAAATAGTTAATAGCAAGCCAACCCCCTAATGAAGCAAAAATAAATCTTGAACCTGTTGCAATCATTGGCCATTTCATTGCATTGGCACCCTGGGAAGCAAAATATAGAGAGAGACCTAAACCCTGAAAAGTAAAACAAAGCCCTACAATTTGAATGTAAGCTTTTGTAGCCTCATAGGCATTCTCATCTGTGGTAAAAAAATTAATCCAATAATCTGCTGAGATAGCTAAAAGCAGACCTATGATTCCTGAGAAAAAGCCAGCAAGTGATCCGCCTAGCCAACCTATTCTTTCGGCTCGATGAATATTTTTTGCCCCCATATTTGTCCCAACCATGGTAGTCATGGCTGTGCCTATGCCAAAAACTAATGGAATCATCAAAAACTCAATTCTTGAACCAATGCCATATCCAGCTAGAGCAGAGGCTCCAAACTGACCAACAAAAGCTGTTAGTACAAGAATTGTTGCTACTGTAAAGATTGGGGATAATGATGCTGGTAATGCAACGCTAAAAATATCTTCGAATAAATCTTTTTTAAGCGAAAGGCGTTTAAGGGTTAATTCAACTTCTTGGGAAAAATATGATAGCTTTATCAACATTGCTGAAGACATAAAAATACCTGAGAGTATTGCAGCTAATGGAGCGCCAATAATTCCTAAACGAGGCAAGCCAAACCACCCCAAAATTAAGCCGCCTGCCAATGTCACCTGCAAACCTGATCCAAAAATAATTAACAAAGCAGGAAATCGCATATTGCCAATACCTCTTAGCGCTGCACTTAAAGTGCCTGAGAGCCAGATAACTATTGCTCCAAGAAGAAAGACTCTGCAATAAGCAATTGCTTGCTCCAGAAGTTCACCCTTTCCTCCCAGAATCTGCAATAAAAGCTCGCCTGATATATAAAATACTGACAAAAAAAATAAGGCTCCACAAGCAGCAAGGAATAATGCATGCCATAAAAGTTCCTCTGCTCGTTGTTTGTCTCCAGCGCCCAAGCTTCTAGCCAGAGAAGAGCTTACCGCCCCTCCAAGCGCCCCAAATGCCATCTGCTGAGTAAGCATAATTACTGGGAATGCTAATGCCACTGCGGCCAATGCACTTGTTCCAAGTCTTCCTATAAGCCAAACCTCAGTCAACACAACAACAGCTTGAACTAAAAATGCAATTGTATTTGGTGCTGACATATATACCAACAAAGGAAATATAGGCTCCTTGAGCATGTTTTCTGTTCTTTTGTCCATGATTTTCCTGTAATGTATATCGATACAATTAAGCAGGCTAACAATAACATTAAATTTAACGCCAACTCTAAAATATAGTGATCAAAAAGGAATTATAAATATGAAGCTCTACAACAATAAAATGGCAAATAGCCCAAGAAAAGTAAGAATGTTTTTAGCTGAAAAAAATATTACTGATATTGAAATGATTGATATTGACCTGATGAAAGGTGAACACAAAACTCCTGAATATCGAGCGCTCGCTCCTAATTCTCGAATTCCTGCTCTTGAGCTTGATGATGGTACTGTAATTATGGAATCAACTGCGATATGTAGGTATATTGAATCTTTGTACCCAGAGCCAAACTTGTTTGGAGAGAACCCCTTAGAAATTGCTTCAATTGAAATGTGGCAAGCCAGAATATATAACGAACTTATGTTACCTTTGGCAATGGGTTTTAGGCACCTTCATCCGGCGATGTCTAGTTTAGAAATACAAAACAAGGATTATGGAGAGACACAAAAAAGCATAGGGATAAAATCACTAAAGTATTTTAATAGCGTTCTTTCAGAGTCCGAATTTGTTGCTGGTGAAAGATATACTTTTGCTGATATTCAAATGATAACAACCACAGATTTTTTTATTGGTCTAAATCAGTTAAATCTTGCGGATTATCCTGAGATTGAAAGACACACTAAACTAATGTCTCAACGAGAAAGTTTTTCTGCTTAAGATTTATCTGCTTGCTCCAGAATTTTAATAGTTTGCTCTGGTCCGCTAAAAAGCTCCCTTGCATCTTCCATGTCAGAAACCGAATCCCACCCAGCAGCAATATTTTCAGGCGTCATCTCATCTCCAGTTCCAAGAGCAAGACCCATTGTTTCTAAAATCCTAAATCTAGTAAATACCCCAGCTCCAGCACCGATGATTGCACCATTTTGACTTTCTTCACTGGCTAGATAAATAACAGCTGGAGTTACATACTCAGGCATAAATCTCTCTCCAATACCCTCAGGAAATAAAGAATCTGTCATTCTAGACAAAGCAACTGGAGCAACGGCGCTTGAGAATACATTATACTTTTGGCCTTCAATCTTTAAACAGTTCATTAACCCTATCATTCCCATTTTTGCAGCGCCATAGTTTGCCTGCCCAAAATTTCCACACAGACCACCTGATGAAGTAGTAAAAATGATTCTACCAAAATTTTGCTCTCTCATAATTGGATATACAGCATGAGATGCATAGAAACTTCCTTGAAAATGCACATCCATTACTTGGTCAAACTCTTCTGTTGTAATTTTATGAAAACTTTTGTCACGCAAGATGCCTGCATTGTTTACTAAAATATCTATGCAGCCCCATTTTTCCATAGTTTCCGCAATCATTTTTGAAACTCCCTCTTTGTCTGCAACACTTGAGCCATTTGCAATAGCTTCTCCGCCCTCAGCTTTAATTTCTTCAACAACAGCATTGGCAGCATCGCTTGCACCACCGGAACCATCAACAGCGCCTCCAAGGTCATTAACAACAACTTTGGCTCCTCTTCTAGCAAATTCAAGTGCGTGTTGTTTTCCTAGGCCTCCACCTGCACCAGTTACGATTGCTACTTTGTCATCAAATCTTATAGTCATAGTTATCTCCCTAATGGTATTTTCATTTTAACTAATTTGAACCCGAAAAAATGGATTCAGGTTGAAAATTTGTATCTTTTATAAGACTCATTTTTATCTGAAAACCATTGCCAAGGGCTTTTTTAAACAACATAAACTGCTTAGACTTGTTGACGCTATCAACCGCAATCAAATACCCATCCTTGCCATAACATGCTATAAATTCGGCAGAGTCAATTTCTCCAATAATATGGCATTCGTCATGGCCGCTAGATAAGCCAGCCATTTGTAATTTTAAATCATATTGATCAGACCAAAACCATGGCATCTCATTATTAAAAAGATCATTCCCAATAATCGACGAAGATGCAACTTTTGAATGCGCTAAGGCATTTGGCACACTTTCAAGTCGAAATTCCTTATTAAAAAGGGCATTAAATGAAGAGGTGCAATCACCCACTGCAAGGATATTTGGAGTAGATGTTCTGCAATATTGATCGGTCTTAATCCCATTTTCACACTCTAAGCCTATTGAATCTGCAAGTTGTGTATTAGGAATTGCTCCTATGCCTACTAAAACCATATCAGCATAAATACTCTCGCCAGATTCTAAAGACACGGAATTAATGAGTTTATTTTCAGCATTCAAACTGCTGACCCTAGCATTACAAATTATTTCAACGCCCTTTTTGGTGTGAAAATCATTATAGAACTTTGATACATCAGGGCTAGTGACCCTCTGAAGAATACGTTTCTCTGCCTCTAGAATAATTACATTAAGGCCTAACTCAATCATTGCAGAAGCTACCTCAAGGCCTATATACCCTCCACCAATCAATACTATGTTTTTAGCTGACCCAATTGATTTTTGAATAGATAAAACATCTGTTATCTGCCTTAAATAAAATAAGTTTTTAGCATCAGCATTTTCCATAGGTAGCAATCTTGGAGATGCTCCAGTTGCAAAAACTAAATAATCAAAATCAAATGATGTATCTTTTGCATTAGCATGATTTGATTCTAGGTCAATGAAATCGATTCTAGTATTTAGATTGAGAGAGATATTTTGTTCTTTATAGAAATCAGAAGATTTAAAGCTTAGCTTTTCAATGGCTACATTTTGTTTTAAAAAATCTTTAGAAAGTGGCGGTCTGTGATAAGGAAGGTAGTCCTCATCGCTAATGATAGTTATATCTCCATCGAAGCCATCTTTTCTTAAGGCAAAGGCTGTATTAGCCCCAGCATGCCCTCCTCCAACGATTAATACTTTACTCACTGAATTGACCAATTGGATTTAATGAAAACATATCTATACTAACTCTCTTATGAAGAATGAAATTGTAGCTCACAACGATCTAAAAGTTCGAATCGAGAAGAATTTTTTTAATGCAACTGATTCCGATAAATTGCTCACAAAACTAATATCAGATCTGCCCTGGGAATCAATGATAATTAAAATGTTTGGAAGGAACATGACGATCCCTAGATTGCAGTGCTGGATAGGTGATGAAGGATGTGATTATAAATATTCAGGCAAAAAATTAAACCGACGAAGCTGGACCAAAGATTTAACAATGATTCGAGAAAAAATATATGAGGAATTTAAAATTGATTTTAACTCTGTGCTTGTAAATTATTACAGAGATGGGAAGGATTCAATGGGTTGGCACTCTGATGATGAGAAAGAGCTTGGACCCAATCCAACCATAGCCTCAATTTCTTTTGGCAGTGAAAGAGATCTGGTATTCAGGAACAAAATTAGCAAAGAGACTCGCTCAATTGCTCAGGCTCATGGCTGTTTGATATTGATTGATGGTAAAACTCAAAAAAATTGGCAACATTCAATAAAAAAGACGCAAAAAGTCATTGGTCCACGAATTAATTTAACGTTTAGGAATATAATAGATAAAAATAATTTTTAAGGATTTTTATGAAAGATAGAGTCAAAGTTGTTGTAACTGGTGCAGCTGGTCAGATAAGTTATTCTTTAATACCTAGATTAGTGGATGGACATACTTTTGAAGATAAAATTGTCGATCTTGAACTAGTGGAAATCCCTCAAGTGGTTAATAAATTAGAGGGTCTAGTAATGGAACTAGAAGATTCTAATTTTCCTAATATGGGAAATGTAAATTACACAGCAAACTTTGAAGAAGCTGCAAAAGATGCAGACTGGTTCCTCTTGGTAGGGAGCATCCCTAGAGGAATTGTTTTTAATGGTAAAAAAATTGAGGAGCGTGCTGACTTACTGCAAATCAATGGTGGTATTTTTGTGGGCCAAGGTCAAGCAATTGGTAAATTTGGAAAACCAGATGCAAAAATCTTGGTAGTAGGCAATCCTGCCAATACAAACGCTTTGATTGGAAGACATGCAGCCAATAATGAATCTCAATTATGGATGGCAATGACAATGTTAGATTCGAGCAGAGCTAGATCAGTCTTATCTAAAAAACTCAATATTGGAATTGGAGAAATTAGCAAAATGATTATATGGGGCAATCACAGTCCGACCATGTATCCTGATTTTGAAAATATCATGGTTAATGGGTTATCAGGAAAAGATCTCATCAATGATATGAGTTGGGTTGAGAACGAATTTTTACCAGTCGTTCAACAGCGAGGTAAGGCGGTTATTGATTCTCGAGGTGCTTCCTCAGCAACTTCAGCTGCAAAAGCCGCTCTAGACACTGTAATGGCTTGTGAGAGACCCACTCAGTCAGGAGACTGTTTTAGTGCAGCTGTAATTTCGGATGGAAGCTATGGTCTGCCAGAGGGGATTATTTGCGGTATGCCTTTAATGACTACTCCTGATGGTAAAGTTGAAATTGTAAGAGACATAATATTGTCAGACTTGGCAAAAGAAAAAATAAAAATTTCAACTGATGAGCTAATTGATGAAAGAGCAGCTGTTGAGGATCTTTTAACATAAATGAATAAAAGTGGATTGAATGATTTTCTTCTTGAGATCATCCACAGTGAAAAAGTCGCATCAGTTTTAGCTATAACAACAAGAGATTTAAGCTCCTTTGCAAGGGTATGCGAAGGCTCTCTAAAAAGTTTATCTATTATAAATCTTACTCATCTTGATTCTAATAATGCTGAGTCCTGCGACTTATGTATAATTTTTGATGACATGCCAATATCAAAAACTCAAGTTGGCATAGTAAAGAATATTCTTGCTCAAAAAATATTAATTTTTAAAGCAACAAAAGATGATAGCGAGCATCAAAGCTTTTTAGAACTAGGTTTTACTCATGATATTGAAATTACTCAAGCAAGAGTTTATTCATACAACCTCAAAACTTATAACAATAAACGAGGCTGGAATAATCCTGAGGGCTGGGCTAATCCAGAAAACTTTGAAAAATTTAGATGGTGATTTCTTCAAACTACCTTAGCTTCATCCTCTCTGGCTTTCTTTAGTTGAAGCTCAGAAAACTCTGTATGAAGACCTCTTGCATAGATCATTACAGCAACCAAAAAATACAGAAAGAAGAAATCATAGCTTGTTAAAAAGTTATAAATTGCATGAATTCCTATTGGAAAGATTATGCTTTTAATTAAAAATTGCTTGGAATGAGTAAAGGCATATAACCCAAAAAAATAGCCCATAATAATGCCGCACGTTGCATGCAATGGGATTGCACTTGCCGCTCTCATGATTGCTAGAGAAAAAGAATCAACTTCAAAATTTCCTTGATACACATATGTAATATTTTCAAAAGTTGCAAAACCCAGTGAAACTAAAACACCATAAACAATTGCATCCATGGGCTCATTAAATGCACTTTTAGGTCTGATATAAAAATATAGCACTAAAAACTTTAAAGTTTCTTCTGTGAATCCAGCACGATATGAATATTCATAGGATGGAATCAGTAGATGATTTAACTCTGCGGCTGGAAAACATATGATGACTCCCGCAAAGAAAGTTTTGATAACTAAGTCAGTAGGCTCTCTAAATCTATCTGAATAGATTATTGCAAAGACGATAAATAAAGGCACTCCAACGGTAATGAGTAAAGTGAGATACATAATCGATAGGTTAAGACTTTAATTGAGGAAATAAAATCACATCTCTTATAGAGCTTTGATTTGTTAGCATCATAACCAATCTGTCTACTCCAACACCAACCCCTACCGCAGGAGGCATGCCATGCTCCAAAGCAGTAATATAGTCTTCGTCATAGCCCATAGCCTCATCATCACCATCTGCTTTTGCTTTAACCTGCTCCTTGAATCTTTCTGCCTGGTCATCAGGATCATTTAGCTCACAGAAACCATTGGCAATTTCTTTGCCACCAATAAATAACTCAAATCTGTCAGCAATTGATGGATTTTCATTGTTTCTTCTAGACAAGGGTGAAACCTCTACAGGATACTCTGTAACGAAAGTTGGCTGAATAAGATTGGCTTCAACTGATTTTTCAAAAATTTCTAACAAAACTTTCCCCACACCCCATGAATCCTTATAGGGCATTTTGATTGATTTAGAGTAACTCCTAAGCTTATCTAAATTCATTAAATCGTCAGCGCATAGATCAGAGTTATGCTCTATTACTAAATCATTAAGAGTTTTAGTAGAAAAATTTGAGAGGTCTATTTTGTCACCATCCCATTCAATTTTACTATTATTTCCTACTGCCTTTGATGCTGACTTAATAATTTTCTCAGTAAAGTCTATAGTTCCATTAAATGTAGCAAAAGCGGCATAAAACTCTAGCATCGTAAATTCAGGATTATGTCTCGTTGATAGACCTTCATTTCTGAAGCTTCTATTAATCTCAAATACCTTATCAAAACCACCAACCAGCAACCTTTTAAGATGAAGTTCAGGAGCAATCCGTAAAAAAAGCTCTCTATCAAGAGCGTTGTGTTTTGTGATGAAAGGCTTAGCAACAGCTCCTCCAGGAATGGAGTGCATCATAGGTGTTTCTACCTCAAGAAAACCATCTTCCAGCATTGAAGATCTTATGGATGAAACAATTTTAGAACGCTTAATAAAAATCTCCTTGGATTCAGGGCTACTCATTAAATCTAAATATCTTTGTCGATATTTAATTTCAATATCAGCTAAGCCTTTATGCTTTTCTGGCATTGGTCTAAGCGATTTGGTGAGTAGAATAATTGAATGGGCCTCAACTGTTAGCTCTTCTGTTTTCGTTTTAAATAAATTGCCAGTTATACCGATAATGTCTCCAAGGTCCCAAGATTTAAAATTTTTATATAGCTCAGTATCTATATTATTCTTACTAATGTATGCCTGAATATCACCAGAACCATCTCTAATTGTGACGAAACTCGCATTACCCATAACCCTTTTAAGGACTATTCTTCCAGCAACAGATAAATTAGTAATCTTTTTATTTTCAAGCTCCTCTTTGCTCAGCTGTCCATGAGAATCATGCAATTCCTTAGCTTTGTTAGTAGGAGTGTAATTATTTACATAAGCTATATTTTGCTCTCTAAGCTCTTCAAGCTTTCTTCTTCTTTCTTCTAAGATAGAAGCTTCGCCGCCAATATTTGAATCACTCATTTATACTCCCTGGGTTAGACTAGCTTTAATAAATATATCTATATCTCCATCTAGGATTGAAGAGATATTACCACTTTCAACGTTGGTTCTTAAGTCTTTAATACGAGATTGATCTAAAACGTATGAACGAATTTGGCTTCCCCAACCAATATCAGACTTACTGTCTTCCAATACCTGTTGTTCATCTTTCTGCTTTTGTAATTCTAGCTCATAAAGTTTTGATTTAAGCTGCTTAAAAGCATTATCTTTGTTTTTATGCTGAGATCGATCATTCTGACACTGAACAACCGTCCCTGTGGGAACATGGGTTAAACGTACTGCTGAATCTGTTTTGTTGACATGTTGACCGCCAGCTCCAGAAGCTCTGTAAGTATCTATTCGAACATCAGCAGGGTTTAATTCAACCTCAATTGACTCGTCAATTTCTGGAGAAATAAACACTGATGCAAAGGATGTATGTCTTCTGCTGCCAGAATCAAATGGTGATTTCCTTACCAATCTATGGACTCCTGTTTCAGTTCTGAGCCACCCATACGCATAACTCCCTTTAATCAATAACGAGGCTGATTTTATTCCAGCAACTTCTCCAGGAGAATGCTCAATTACAGAAACAGAAAATTCATGTTTTTCAGCCCATCTTGTATACATTCTAAGAAGCATGTCAGCCCAATCTTGAGCCTCGGTTCCACCTGAACCCGATTGGATATCAATAAACGCTGAGTTAGGATCCATTTTGTTAGAAAACATTCTATTAAATTCTAGATCCTCTACACTCGAAATAAGAGCTTGGGCCTCCTCATTAATTTCATTTATAGATGCTTCATCTGATTCTTCAATTGCAATATCTAGAAAATCGAGACTATCGCTGATTGCTTCATCAACTGATAAAAAAAGATCTAAAAATTTTTCTAGATTTGCTTTTTCTTTATTAAGAGACTGCGAAAGCTCTAAATTAGACCAAGTCGACTCGTCAGACAGTTTTGATTGAATATCTTCTAAAGAACTTTGTTTTTGAGCAACGTCAAAGATGCCCCCGGAGATCATTCATGCGATCTCGGAGAACATTAAGGATTGATTTTATTTCACCTATTTCCATAGAATTGCATTTTAATATCTTTATCGAGTCTATGAAATAGCTAATGAGATAAAGATATGCTTACTTAAAAAAATTATTTTAAAGAATTAACAATAAATCTATTGCGCTTCTCTAATCATAGGAAAAGCAGGGGGTGAGTCTTCAAATTGCACTCTACCAATTTCTACAAATCCATGCCTTTCATACAAAGCTTTATTCTGCTCATTAGATGCTTCCAGGTAAGCCCTGTCCCCTCTCTCATCAATCATCTTTAAAGCCTCTTTTAGTAAAAAGGATCCTATGCCTTTTCTTTGTTGAGCTGGGTCAACAGCAATGAATGGCAAGTACCATGCATCTTCTGGATGATATTTTTCAAATTCTTCAAAAAACTTTATAACTACCTCGATCCGATCTAATGGAATAGAGTCAAAAGTTGGCTCTAACGCTGAATTATCGAACTCAACCCCAGGAGGATGCCATAGAGCAGATCCATAAAAATTCTCTTCTGAGTAAACAATATTGTTTTCAAAAGAAATTTTTGAAAATTCTTCCATCCATATAGCAAAACTCTTCAGATATGAAGATGCATCAGGAAAAACCCATCTCAATAGTGCATCAGAGGCAAAGCCAAGCGTTAAAACTCCCTTAACTTTATGCAAATCAACAATTGATGCTTGGATTATCTTTGGAGTGTTCATAAAAAATATTTAATTATTAAGTTTAATAAAATCAGTAACTTGATTATAGTCCGCATCAAAAGAATGCAAATGCTCTTCTTTTTTAAAGAGACCACTTAATGCAGCAGGCAGTGAATTTATTTCTATGTTTAATTCTTCATACACTTTTGGGAACTTTGCTGGATGAGCAGTAGATAAAACAACAAAATGATTACTTGAATCGCTTTTCTTAATAGCCTCAACAGCTGCAACAGCGGTATGTGGATCTAAGATATAACCATTTACCTTATAGGTTTCTTGAATAGTTTTTGTAGTTTCTAAATCATCAACTTTGCTGGATGAGAAAAGGCTATCTTTCCTTTGCCATGTTTCAACGTCTAGCTCTATAGGCTTAATTGGAAAGTTATCAAACATTTTTGCACATTTAGATGAATCCCTGTTCAAGAAGAAGTCATATACCAGCCTTTCAAAGTTACTTGCTACGCTAATATCCATGCTAGGAGATATAGTTTCATGAACCAATTTTTTGGAATAATCATTGCTGCTGAAGAATCGATGTAAAATATCATTATCATTTACAGCAACTGAAATTTTGTTGATAGGCAACCCCATTTTATGAGCAGAGTAACAAGCAAATACGTTACCAAAATTTCCTGTTGGGATGGAGAAGCTTAGATTTCCTTTTTGATGCAGCTGATTATAAGCATAAAAGTAATAACAAATTTGACCGATAATTCGAGTCCAATTTATTGAATTAACTGCTAATAAATATTGATCAGTTTTCAAAAAATCACGCTGTTTGAAAGCAAGCTTTACCAAGTCTTGGCAATCATCAAATGTTCCATTAATTCTTAGAGCAAAAACGTTCGAAGACTTGATGGTACTCATTTGTCTTCGTTGAACTTCTGACATATTGCCATTCGGAAGCATAATAAAGCTCTTAATTCTTTCATAACTCTTGCATGCATCAATTGCTGCTGAGCCGGTGTCACCAGATGTTGCTCCGAGAACAATTGCAGTTTTATTTTCAGACTCTAAGACCTTATTAAAAAAAGCTGCAGCAAGCTGAAGCCCAAAATCTTTAAATGCCGCAGTGGGGCCATGAAAGAGCTCAAGAATTGATACTGAATTAAATTCTCTTATGCCAATCAGATCTTGATGTTCAAAATCATGCCAAGTAGATTCAACTATGCTGATCGTCTCATCATAAGAGAAAGATGATGAAGTAAATAAAGGTACTACACATTTAGCTATCTCTACAAATGATGTCTTAGACTTAATTTCATCTAAATCTACTTGAGGCCAATAATCAGGCATAAAGAGACCGCCATCCTCAGCAAGACCTTGCATAAGAATGGATGCAAAGTCTTTATCAGGATCTTTACCTCTGGTTGAGTGAAAAAGCATTAAAGGTCCTCAATTCTAATAATTTTAGAGCTTAAAATAACTGGATTATTTTTTAAATCTTTTAAGGCGGTTTGCATCTCATTTTCAACAATTGGGTCAGTAAAAATTACCACTGGAACATTGCCATTACCTAGTTGATCTTTTTGAATAACCTTATCAAAACCAATACTTTGATCTGCAAATATTTTACTAATTAATGCTAAAACACCAGGCTCATCTTTAACTTCTAAATAAACATAGTATTTAAAAACTAAATCATCAAAGTTGAGCAGATTAGGTTTTTTAGAAAAATCTGGATAGCGCATAGGAGAAGATCCATTCGACCTTGAAAGCGCAAATATGTCAGAGATTAATCCAGATGCAGTGGACTCTCGTCCAGCACCAGACCCTGCAACATGAAATTCTCCTAATAGGTTAGTATCAAATTGAATGCCATTCCTTACACCCTTTAATCCTGCCAAACTTGAGTCCTTGCTAAGCATTACTGGGTGGCTCCTTAATTCGATTCCTTCATCATTTAATTTAGCAACAGCCAAATGCTTAACGGTCAAATGAAAATCATTCGCATATGTAAAGTCCTGAGATTGAATATCTTCTATACCTTCAACATAAAAACTAGGTGTGGGAAGGCCACTATTAAAAGCTAAAGCTGCAAGAATTCCAATTTTGTGCGCAGCATCAGTTCCATTCACATCTAAACTTGGATCAGGTTCAGCATATCCCTTTTCTTGAGCTTCCTGCAGAACAGATTCATAAGAGGCCCCTTCTTCCATATTGCTTAATATAAAATTAGTTGTCCCATTTAGCATTCCTGCAACTTTAGAAATTTTATTTGCGGTTAAATCATTTGAAAACATCTTAATGGCAGGAGTACCTGCGCAAACAGCAGATTCAAATAATAGCTCAACATTATTTTTTTTTGCTAAATTAATTAGCTCTTCACCATGCTCAAAAATAACCGCTTTATTTGCAGTGACGACATGTTTGCCTGAGCAAAGCGCTCGCGTAATTAAATCTTTAGCTGTCTCAACTCCACCGATTAATTCAACAAGAACATCTATATCCTCTTCAACTACCTCAAAAATATCTCTTAAAATTTTTGTTGAGCCTGGATTGCATTTTGGGTTATCACGTCGCGCACCGATACAGCATATTTCCCAATCAGCATAAATCTCATCTCCATTAACTAATTGCTCATATAATCCAGTTGCAACATTTCCCCAACCGCAAATACCTATTTTTAATTTAGCCATATTAATTTAATCTAGTTAATAGCTCTTCTGGAGGAAGGTATCCTGGAAGTAGCTCTCCATTTGATTTAATTATAGCTGGAGTGCCAGTAATGCCAATCTTTTGACCTAGAAGAAAATGAGCTTCAACTGGATGGTTTTGGCACATTGACAACTGAACATCTTGGCCTTGCTTCATTTTTGTTAGAACACTTTTGGGATCTTTTGAGCACCAAGCTGTAACAATTTTATTATAGGAAACAGAATCCAATCCTGATCTTGGAAATGCAACATAATTTACCGTTATACCAAGATCATTAAAATCTTGAATTTCATTATGAAATTTTCTGCAGTAACCACAATCAACATCTGTAAAAATAGTAACGCTATGTTTTTCATTTTCAGATTTAAAGCTAATAAAATCATCCTCAGATAATGTTTCATCTAAAATACTTTTGCGTTTTAAATTTACCTCATCTTTTGTTGTGTTTTGAAGCATATTTCCATTAACAGCATATAGCTCGCCATAAAAAAAGAATTCTCCATTTTTCGAAGCATAAATAGGTTGTAAATCACCAATATCAACTATAAATAAATTTTCTATCTGAGATTCTTTCACGCTTTGAACAGACATTCCCTCAGGAAGCACTGCATTTATTTTTGATGCAATTAAAAGCTCATCAGATTTCATATCTGATGAAAAAATTAAAATTAATATAAGTAATAATCGCTTCATAAAAAATTAACCTCTTGGATGATGTTGCTTGACCATATCGCTTAGCCTTTGTTTTGCAATGTGAGTATATATCTGAGTTGTGGATAGATCACTATGACCTAATAACATTTGAACTGATCTGAGGTCTGCACCATTATTTAATAAATGCGTTGCAAATGCATGTCTGAGAGTATGAGGAGAAACATCCATGGAAAGTCCTGAAGCTTTTAAATAAATCTTAATCCTGTGCCAAAATGCCTGTCGGGTAATTTTCTTACCTTGTTGACTAATAAAAAAATCTCGTGAATTAAGCGATAGATTATTTTTTCGCCTGAACTCTATGTAATGAATTAGCCATGAGAGAGCATCATCTCCAAATGGAATCATTCGCTCTTTTCCGCCCTTGCCCATTACCTTTATCAAAGATCTATTTAAATCAATATTGCTATATTCTAGATTAATCAGCTCACTGATTCTGACGCCTGTGGCATAAAGTAGCTCAATCATAGCTCTATCCCTTAATCCGATAAAGTTAGAGCAGTCTGGAGCATCGATTAAGCTATTTACGTCAATGATTGATAGAGATTTTGGAAGTGACATGCTTTTCTTGGGTCCTGATATATTTACAACAGGATTAAATTTTAAAAGTTTTGTTTTGCTTAAATAATTAAAAAAATGTTTTAAAGATGATAGTTTTCTATTAATTGTAGAATTGGATAGATTGACGCCTTTCAAATACTTAAGATAATTTTCTATGTCAGATTCAGTTGAATCCATAGGGTCACATCTTTGATTTAAAAACAACCATTTTTTAAAAGCCTGGCAGTCATTTGAATAAGCTTTTATCGTATTTTCAGATAAGCCTTTCTCAAGTCGCAAGGATGATAAAAAAGAATCTACTAATGGATCCTTTTTTAAGTCAGAAGACATAAGATTAGTCTAGTCTTTCTTTGATTCTTGCAGATCGTCCTGATCTTTCTCGGAGGTAATAAAGCTTTGCTTGCCTAACATCACCTTTTCTTTTGACAGAAATGGAATCAATCATTGGGCTATGAAGTTGAAAAGTTCTTTCAACACCTATACCACTGGAAATTTTTCTAACTATAAATGCAGAATTTAAGCCAGCATTTTTAATATTCATAACCACTCCTTCAAAAGCCTGGAGTCTAGTTCTATCTCCTTCTCTGACTTTTACAGATACTACAACCGTGTCGCCAGGTCTGAATGATGGGATGTTATCTTTTAATTGGTCTGCCTCAAATGATTCAATGATTTGTGCAGGTGTTCTTTCATCAGTTGTTACTGCAACAGATGCTTCTTCAGGCTGATCATCTGCCGCGGATTCATCAGTTGTAGATGCTTCTTCTACAGGAGCATCTGATACTGAGTCTTCATCTGAATGAGCTTCTTCCGCTCCTGACTGTTCTGGCGAAACTTCAGAGGATGCTGTGGCTCCCACAGATGCTTCTTCAGATGATGATTCCTCTGATGCAGTTTCTTTTACATCAACATTTTCAGTTGTTGTTGTATCTAAATTTTCGTTATCTTTGTCTGCCATGATTTTGCCTAAAAAATGAGCTATAGGATACGCTTAGAAGCCAAATCTTCCAAGAGTTTTTTTTGTTTTTTTGTTAATTTTATATTTTTTTAACAATTCAGGTCGTCTTTCAAAAGTTCTTATTAAAGCTTGATTGTCTTTCCATTCTTGTATTTTTTTATGATCTCCTGACAATAATACCTCTGGTACTGACTCAGAGTTAAAATTTTCTGGTCTTGTGAACACAGGCCCCTTTAAAAAACCTTGACTTAATGAATCAAGGTCAACGGATCTTTTATTACCAATGACTCCTGGAATAAACCTTGATAATGAGTCTATAAGACTCAATGCAGCAAATTCTCCTCCACTTAGAACAAAGTCACCAATTGAAATTTCCTCATCAACATACTGTGAAATAAATCTCTCATCAATTCCCTCATACCTGCCTGAGATAATTGTTATGCTTTCAAGTGAGGAAAGCTCTTTTGATTTATCATGATTTAAAAGGTTGCCCTGAGGAGAAAGGTTAATTACCTTGCCTAAGATATCAGCTGGAATATCCTTAATTGATTTCTCCAAAGGCTCTGCCATGAGAACCATGCCCTGCCCACCACCATATTGCTTGTCATCAACTTGACCATGCTTATTAATTTGATGTTTTCGTAAATTAAAAATATTAATTTTTATATCTTCTCTATTTATGGCTTGGCCAAGCAATCCATAATTTAGTGCTTCAAATATTTCAGGAAATAAAGTAATTATATTTATATTCATGAGGCTTAATAATCTTCCTGCCAATCAACTAAAATTGAATTCTCTGATTTATTAATTGAAATAATTACTCTATTTTTAATAAATGGGATTAAAATATTTTTCTTTTGTTTGTTATTAGGCTTGACCGCTAGCACATCGCTAGCTCCAAAATTATTCACTTCCTGGACTTGACCAAGATGGCATCCTTCAAGGTTTATAATTTGCATACCCTCTAACTCAAACCAATAAGCTTCGTTAACTTCTAATTCAGGTAACTCTGATTTCAGTATAAATATGTCTTTTTGACCAAACGCCTTGATCTCATCAATATCATTAATAGATTTAAGTTTTGCAACAATATTTGCATTATTTTGTTTCATGAATTCAAACTGCACTTCTTGCATTTTAGATGATGAAAGAGCATAGAATTTCTTAAAAGAAAATAGCGCCTCTGGGTTTTGAGCAAATGATCTAAGAAAAAACTCGCCCTTGAGGCCTCTTGTCTTGCCTATTTTGGCAATTAGGAGAAAAAGTGAAAGATCTACTGAGCTATTTTTTCTCATCATCTGAAGATTCTTCTTCAGACTCTTCTGATTGTGTCTCTTCTACTGGAGTTTCTTCTGCTGGAGCTTCATCTGCTGGAGCTTCTGCTTCTGCTTCTGCTGTTTCTTCTGCTGGAGCTTCCTCTGCTGGAGCTTCTGCTTCAGCTTTAGCTTCTTCTTCTGCTGGAGCTTCTGCTTCTGCTTCTGCTGGAGCTTCCTCTGCTGGAGCTTCTACTTCAGCTTTAGCTTCTTCTTCTGCCGCTTCTTTAGCTTTTGCTTCTAACTCAGCTATCTTTTGCGCTTTGATTGCTTCTTTCTTTTGTGCTCGTTTATCTATCTTTGCATCAAGCTTTGCTTGAAGCTCATCTGAAGACAGCCTAGCGTCTTTTGCCAATTCTGATACTTTATCTGAAAGTTGAGCACCTTGTGAAATCCAATGATCTAATCTCTCTACATTAAACCTCATTCTTTCTTCAGATCCTTTTGCTGAGGGATTAAAAAAACCTAAGCGCTCAATGAATGCACCATCTCTAGGTTTTCTGGAGTCAGCAACCGTTATAAAATAATAAGGGTTCTTTTTTGCTCCGCTTTTTGCAAGTCTAACTACTACCATATTGAAAATTATTTTGTATTAATAAAAAGGTGTGTATTTTAGGTTAACCTTGACGAATTTGATAGTGTTAATATATAAAGATTACAAAAAAATAAGATTGTGTCATTTCCAATAATTACATTAATAGCGTTGATAAGCTATTTCATTTCTAGAGCTGTATTGAAGTCATCAAAACAAGTCTATGTAGGTCTATCTTTTGCATTGCTAATAATAGTTGGGCTGATGACATACTCAAAAGGTATCTCAATTTTGGGTTTACATGTTTCCGCTACAAGCTTCAGCATAGTTATATTAATTGTGACTTTTTTTGAAACCACATTACTTGAAAGACATATTACAAAAATAAAAAAGGGTGAAATAGGTTCTAATGATAAATCTGTAGAAAGAGAATATAAGGAAATATTTGTATTGATTGGATTTGGCCTGGTCGGAATAATTTTGTCGCTAATTTCTGGGTTTATGGTACTTGGCGAAATAGATATAGAGTTAATTTTCAAAATTATTTTTACTGTATTTGCTTTAATAATTTATATGCTTACATTTTTAGGGGTAAAATACGCAAACCTAAAAGTGCGCTATGCAGTTAGAGGAACCATTCTCTCTTTTGCTATGGTCCTTTTGGCATATTTTGGAAATTCTATTATTTTAATAAATTACTTATAAATTCTCCTTGAGCACTAATTCAATTTCTTTTTTATTTCTAGTACTAATTGTACTGTTAATTTTTTCAGCGTTTTCATCTGGTTCTGAGACTGGGATGATGGCTTCAAATAAAGTTAAATTAAGAAATATATCCAAGGGCTCCAAAGGTGCTATGAGGGCTTTAAAATTGCTTCAAAGACCAGATGTATTACTTGCATCCATATTAATTGGAAATAATTTTGCCAATATTCTAGCTTCAGCAATAGTTACTATAATAATGATTGATTATTTTGATGGGAATGTATTGCTTGGCTCAATCATTCTGACTCTTATTATCCTAATTTTTTCTGAAATCACTCCAAAAACTATTGCAAGCGTATACCCAGAAAAATTTGCAACAAAATCTTCATGGCTCCTAAAATTATTGGTAATTATTTTTAAACCACTTGTCTGGCTTACAAATATTCTTAGCTCAAGAATACTTAAAATATTCAATGTTGATCCAATGCAGTCAGCCAGTAATGATAATTTAAACTCAGATGAATTAAGAACATTACTCGATGAACATGGTGATTTAATCCCGATGCAATCCCGAGAAATGCTCTCATCAATCTTGGGTATGGAAGAATTAACAGTCGAGGATATTATGACTCCTCATGCTGAAATTATTGGCATCGATATTTCACAAAGCATTGAAGCTGCGCAAACAATTATTGGTTCGTCTTATTACAGCAGGTTACCAGTTTTTAAAAAATCTATTGATCACGTTATAGGCATGCTTCATCTTAAAGACTCTCATCAATTCATAGAAGCATTAGAGGCCGGAGATGATGTTAAAAGCATTCTCTTTGATACAACATTTATATCTCAATCTACAACTATTTCGACACAGTTAAGTCAATTCCAAAAAAAAGATAGCAACCTTTCTTTGGTGGTTGACGAGTATGGTGAAATCCAAGGCCTTTTAACTATGGAAGATATTTTTACAGAAATAGTTGGAAAGTTTGGTGCTGCTAGAGCAGATCTAGAGAAAGAGTTTCTGATAAAGAAAGATGGAGCTGTTATAGCTGATGGCAATTCAAAAATCAGAGAATTGAATAGCTTTATGAATTGGGATATTGATGAAGATGGCTCAAAAACTATCAATGGAACTATTACCGATTTCTTAGATCAAATTCCTCAAGAGAATGTCTGCCTAGAAATTGATGACTACAGAATAGAAATATTAAATATAGAAGATAACTCTATTGAGAAAGTAAAGATTAAGAAAAAGGAGAGCTAGGCTCTCCTTTGCAAAAAACCTTCAAGAATTACAGGTAATGAACCAATAACCCAAATACTACTGTAAGTGCAACGCCTGAGTGAATAACTGCTTTTACCGAAGTAATCATTGCATTCATTTTGCCAAATAACGCATTTACTTCAATTAGCAAAATAATTGCTAAACCAATCCAGAGACCATTCATACTAGTTTCAGCAATCATTGGTAGAGCTCCACCGTGAGCAGAATAGACCATCAAGTAAAGCATTGGCAATGAAAACAAAGTATTAGTGCGTGACGCTAATCCAGCTTTTGCGCCAGCATCCGCTGCATCAGGAGCACCAGCAATAACTTTCTTTTGATTTGGCCAAATTACAAACCATACATTTGCAGCCATAAATGAAGCCATTACTGCTCCCAATACAATACCGATGTTAACTGTAATACTTAACCAATAAAGCAAATATAAACCGGTGAAAAATGTAAACGCTGCTGCCCATCTAAAATACCACAAAGCATTTGGTACTAATTTCTGAACCACATCAGATTTTGCAGAGGCTTCTGACTCCTTAAAATATTCTGTTTGGACAAAATTAAAATAATAAAGTAACCCAATCCAAAGTACTCCAAAAAGAATGTGAGCAAATCTGATTAGCACTGTTCCAAGATACGCTTCCATATTTAAACTCCTAAAATTAAAGTTGTGATTGAATAATTATATATCTTGCAAAAAAAAACGGGGAAGAAACCCCGTTTTTTTTATATTTAGAAAATGGCTTACATCATGCCAGGCATTCCGCCCATGCCGCCCATGCCACCCATATCAGGCATTGCAGGAGCCGCAGCATCATCTTGAGGCATGTCAGTAACCATAGCTTCCGTGGTAATCATCATTCCAGCAACTGAACCAGCTGCTTGAAGTGCAGTTCTAGTTACTTTAGCTGGATCAAGAATACCCATTTCTATCATGTCGCCATATTCACCATTTGCTGCATTAAAACCATATGAACCTTCACCATCAATAACATTGGCAACAATAACAGATGACTCTTCACCTGCGTTTGCAGCAATTTGTCTCAAGGGAGCTTCAAAAGCTTTTCTGACAATATTAATGCCAACATTTTGATCATCGTTATCACCTTTAAGCTTTGTCAGTGACTCTAAAGCTCTCACCAAAGCAACTCCTCCGCCAGGAACAATACCTTCTTTGACTGCAGCTCGTGTTGAATGCAAGGCATCTTCAACCCTTGCTTTCTTTTCTTTCATTTCTATTTCAGAACCAGCCCCAACTTTAATGACTGCAACTCCGCCAGCTAATTTTGCGACTCTTTCTTGTAGCTTCTCTCTATCGTAATCAGAAGAAGTATCCTCTATTTGAGTTCTAATTTGATTCACTCTAGCCACTATAGCTTTTTGATCGCCAGCACCATCAACAATAGTTGTGTTGTCTTTATCTAATGAAACTCTTTTTGCGGTTCCCAAATCTTCAATGGTTGCGCCTTCAAGAGAAAGTCCGACTTCCTCAGAAATAACAGTGCCACCAGTTAGGATTGCAATATCTTCAAGCATGGCTTTTCTTCTGTCTCCAAAACCTGGAGCCTTACATGCAGCTGCTTTAACTGTTCCTCTTAGATTATTTACCACAAGCGTAGCAAGAGCTTCGCCTTCAATATCTTCAGCAATAATTAACAAAGGTCTGCCTGCCTTAGCAACTGATTCTAATAGAGGTAACATATCTCTAATATTAGAAATTTTCTTATCATGTAAAAGAATGAAAGGATTCTCAAGCTCAGATGTCATATTGTCTTGGTTGGTAACAAAATATGGAGATAGATATCCTCTATCGAATTGCATTCCCTCAACCACGTCTAGCTCGTTATCAATACCATTTCCTTCTTCAACAGTAATAACGCCCTCTTTGCCAACTTTTTCCATTGCTTCGGCAATAATTCCACCGACATCTTGATCACCATTTGCAGAAATGGTTCCAACTTGTGCGATGGTGTTGTCGTCAGAGCACGGCACACTTAGCTTCTCAACGAACTGAACTGCTGTTGAAATAGCTTTATCGATGCCTCTCTTTAAATCCATAGGATTCATGCCTGCAGCAACAGATTTGTGGCCCTCATTAACTATTGATTGAGCAAGAACTGTAGCTGTTGTTGTTCCATCTCCAGCTTCGTCAGAGGTTTGCGAAGACACCTGCTTAACCATCTGAGCACCCATATTCTCAAACTTATCTTCTAACTCGATCTCTTTTGCTACTGAAACACCATCTTTAGTAACAGTTGGTGCTCCAAAAGATTTATCCAACACTACATTTCTTCCCTTAGGACCTAAGGTAACTTTAACTGCATCTGCAAGAATATTAACGCCCTGAAGCATTTTAACTCTTGCGGAATCTCCAAATTTTACATCTTTAGCTGACATATCTTTATTCTCCTAATTATTGATTAAATTGTTTAACTGAAAATGCCGTAAATATCACTCTCGCTGAGCATAAGATATTCATCACCATCTATTTTTACCTCGTTTCCGCCATACTGACCAAATATCACTAAGTCACCAACTTTAACGCCCATTGGAGACACCTCTCCATTGTCCTGTCTCTTTCCAGGCCCTACAGCAACAACTTCTCCCTGAGAAGGCTTTTCTGTGGCTGAGCCAGGTAAAACAATTCCACCAGGCGTGGTTTGTTCTTCGTCTGTTCTTTTAACTAAAACTTTATCGTGTAAAGGTTTCAATTTCATTGCAAATCTCCTGCTTTAAAAATAACAATAATCCTTATAACTAAAGGCTAAGGGTTATTTATGGCTTAAAAAAATTAATTCAATACTTTGGATATAAATCTTTAAAGAAATTTATAAAGAAGCTACCTGCTAAAATCCCCAAGAAATCAGCAAAAATATCTAAAAATTCAAAAGATCGATAAGGTATATATATCTGCACTATCTCAATCAAAATTCCGTAGGCGAGGACTATAACATAAAGCCATAATTCCTTGTAAATAATTCTACTCAGCCAGCTAATAATAGTTAGATATAAAAAACAAGAAAAATGGATAAACTTATCACTAAGATTCATTGAAGGTTCGACCTTAATCTCTTGAATAGAAAGAATTGATATTAATATTATAGAAATTCCTAAAATGAGCCTAGAGCTATGCTGAATTAGCAGCATAATTTTTTTTATAAATCATAATTAATAACAATGCAGGAATAGACATAGCCGAGGTAGTATAAAAAAAGTATGCCCAACCAGTCTCTAATGATGAAATTGATACATAATAATCAGCCAAAATACCTGAAAAACCACTAAAAAATTTTCCCGGCAGCATCATGAATGATGTCAACATAGCATATTGCACAGCAGTAAATTTTTTTGAAACCAAGCTAGTTAAAAAAGCAATGTTCACGGTTCCAACCAAACCAGCTGCAAAACTATCTAACCCAACAATTAGAGATAAAAGAGAAATATTTGCTTGGGCGCTCGCAACATAGGCAAAAAATAAATTAGTAAATAAGACACATAAACCTCCAAATAGCAGCGCATTAAACAAAGAAATTCTTTTGATTAATAAACCACCAATAAAAAAACCGATTACAGATCCAAAGAGAGCTATAGTTTTAACAAGAGCTCCTATTTCGGTTTTTGAAAATCCTAAATCTAAATAGAAAGGCATTGCCATAGGCCCCATCACAATGTCGGTGAGCCTATATGTTGAGATTATTAACAAAAGCAAAGCTGCAGACCATAAACCAAAGCGATTAAAAAAGTCTTTGAAAGCCCCTAAAAGTGCTTCATCAAATCTTAATATAGCAATTTCTTGATTGTTTGGTTCATAACAAATCAATGCTCCTGCCGATCCTATCAACATCAGAATACCCATTAATTGATATACATAAGCCCAACTGTATAAATCAGCAAAAATTAATGCCATAGATGTGGCTACAAGAATTGCAACTCGGTATCCTAGCTGATAACTCGCAGCTAAATCACCTTGCTCTTTTGCCTCACCAATCTCAATTCTTAAGGCGTCTACAGCAACATCTTGAATTGAGCCAAAAAAGGCAGCAAAAAATGCAAATAATGCTAACAATTGAATATTTTGAAGGGGGTCTATTAAACTCATACCAATCAATGACAAAAATATTACCGATTGGGAAAAAAGAATCCATCCCCTTCTTTTTCCAAAAACTTTAAATCCTAAAACTGAATATCTATCGACAAATGGTGCCCACAAAAATTTTAAGGAGTACGTAAGGACAAGCCATGCAAAAAAACCTATTTCAGTTAAAGAAATACCTACATCTCTCAGCCAAGCTGTTAGCGTTGAAAAAACAAGCATATAAGGAAGGCCTGAGGCAAAACCAAGCAACAAGATACCTATTAATTTTCTTCTCATAGCATTGATTGTAATAAAGTCCAGTCAAAAAATGGTCCTGGATCTGTTTTTCTACCTGGAGCTATGTCTGCATGACCGACAATATTTTTTTTGTTAATTTTTAAATCCATGGATAAAAAATTAATCAGTTTAGATAAAGAGTGATATTGATGTTGCTCAAACTCCTCATCATCACAGCCTTCTAACTCAATACCAATTGAGAAGTCATTGCAGTGCTCCCTGCCTTTATAATTAGAAATGCCTGCATGCCAAGCTCTCTTATTAGTAGATACAAACTGAATTAATGCTCCTTTACGCGTAATTAAAAAATGTGAAGAGACTTTGAGATCCTTGATCGATCCTAAAAACTCATCTTTACCTGGATCTAAGCAGTTTAAGAATAAATCTTTAATTAGCTGGGTGTTATAACGACCTGCCGGAAGGCTAATTGCATGTATCACGATTAAATCAATTGCAACATTATTTGGTCTTTCGTCAAAATTAGGAGATGGGCAAAATTCTGCAACATTAATAATGCCATCATGCGAGATCATATTTTTCCTCTAGACATAGAAACAGTGTAATGGATGATATTTAAGACATAAAATTTTTTTATCTTTAAAATCAGCGTAACTCTGGAGGCAGTCTAAAATATATATCTTCTTTGTTTTCGCCTAATTCTTGAGCAACTGTATTAAATTCAACGCTAATTGCTTGAACCACACTCTGAACAATTGATTCTGGTGCGGATGCTCCAGCTGTTATGCCAATACTTTGATATTTAGATAAGGATTTAAAATCAAGCTCCTCTGCACCATCTATCAAGATAGAGCTAACACCGCACTTCTCAGCTAATTCTTTTAGTCGATTTGAGTTAGAGCTATTTCTTGAGCCTATGACAACAATAAACTCGCTCTCCAAAGCAAGCTGTTTAACTGCGTCCTGTCTATTTTGAGTTGCATAACAAATATCATCGCTCTTTGGTTTGAGAATTTTAGGGAACTGATCATATAAGATTTTAACTATCGCAACAGTATCATCTAGGCTGAGAGTCGTTTGTGTTACATATGCAAGATTCTCTGGCTGTGAGACAGATAACAATTTAGCTTCTGCCTCGTCTTGCACCAAATAAATTTTGCTATTTGAATCTACAGGATTATGTCTTCCTAAAGTTCCCTCTACTTCAGGATGCCCCTCATGACCAATTAAAATAATATCTCTGCCAGCCCTGACATGGCGCTGAACCTCACTATGAACCTTGGTTACAAGGGGGCAGGTAGCATCAAAAGATAACAAGTTAAATTCTGCTGCCTCTTTCTCAACCTTCTCAGACACTCCATGAGCACTAAAAATAACATGAGATGATTCAGGGACTTCCCTGAGCTCGTCAACAAATATTACACCCTTAGACTTTAATTCTTCTACTACAGTCTTGTTATGAACAACTTCATGGCGAACGTAGATAGGTGGTCCAAATTTTTTTAAAGCTTGGTTAACAATGTCAATTGCTCGATCTACACCAGCACAAAATCCTCTTGGATTAGCCAATAAAACTTTAGTCTTCGTCATGATCTATTTTGAAGAAATTTTTTAAACTCCATCAAGAAAAATAATGCTGCTCCAATTGAAATAAAAGCATCAGCAAAATTAAAAATAAAAAATGATGTATTGCCAACATGGAAAAATAAAAAATCAGTTACAACTCCATCTGGCAATCTATCCAGAATATTTCCAAGTGCACCCGAGATAATTAAAACTAGCGAAAAGCGATTGATTGAGGATTCTTCTTTTATATATAGCGAGTGGAGATAGGCTACTATAATCAATCCAATGAGCGATAAACTTAGGCTTAAGAATGAATTATTAAAATCTAAAATGCTAAAAGCAATGCCTGAGTTGAAAACCAGCAATAAATCTAAAATCGGAATCAATGGCACTGCCTGTCCAAAGCTTAAGTATTCTTCAGCAAGATATTTTGCTACTAAATCAATTGCGATTAAGAGAAATATAACAAAGTAGCCTTTTTTAATACTATGCAAACTTTCTATCCTCTCCAGGACCATCTAAATTTTGTTCACATCGAATACATAGCTCAGGATGTTTAGAACTAGACCCAACAGATTCATGTCTATGCCAGCATCTTACACATTTTTCTGCAGATGATTTGATTACAGATACCTTTAAGGTTTCTCCTTCTAAAATATTACATTCAGACACTATGAAAAAGAAATGTATCTCAGAGGCATATTTCTCGATTAACTTGAAATCATTGGAATCAAGAATCAATTCAATTGATGCATCTAAAGAGCCTTTAATAACTCCAGCAGTTCTTGCTTCCTCGATGCTCTGATTAACCTCTTCTTTAACCTCAAGCAATCTTTTCCAATTCTCGTTCGATAAGTCACTGTCAAAATCTTCTAGGCTTTTTAAAGTAGTTAAAAATACTGAATCTGCATCTTTCAAAAGAAAATTATTTCCCTGCCAGATCTCCTCAGCTGTAAAAGATAGAACAGGTGAAATTAATACAACTAACTGATTAACAATGATCTGCATTACAGTTTGTGCTGATCTTCTAATTTCAGAATCTTGTTGAGTGGTATATTGTCTATCCTTAATGATATCCAAATAAATACCACCAAGTTGATTGACACAGAAGTTATGTATTCTCTGCATAGCTTGATGATAAGAATATGATTCATATGACCCAACAACATCCTCTTGCAACTTAGCAAGCTCATGTAAAATCCATTTATCGAGTTCAAGCAAGTTATTAAGCTCAATGGAATCTTTTTTTACATCAAAATCATTGATGTTGCCTAGCAGAAACCTAAATGTGTTTCTAATTCTTCTGTATTGGTCTGAAACTCTCTTAAATATTTCATCTGAAGCAACCATTTCGCTTCTAAAGTCAGTTGAAGCAATCCATAGCCTTAAAATATCAGCTCCTAACGTATCCCAAATTTTTTGAGGTGAAATTGTGTTACCAAGAGATTTAGATTGTTTTCTGCCTTCATCATCTACTACAAACCCATGAGTTAAAACTGATCGATAAGGAGCCATTCCATTGGTAGCAATCCCAGTTAGTAAAGATGACTGAAACCAGCCCCTGTGTTGATCTGAGCCCTCTAAATAAAGATCAGCAACTACATCTGCACCATATAACTTATCTAAAACACACATGTGAGTGACTCCAGAGTCAAACCAAACATCCAAGGTATCATAGACCTTAGAATAGGACTCAGCATCATCAATCAAGGAATCAAGGTTTAAATTATCCCAACCCTCTATACCCTCTTTCTCAATCACATCTGCTATTTGATTAAAAAGCAGATTCTGTTTGGGATGAATCTCGCCTGTTTCATTATGAATAATTAAGGTAATTGGAACGCCCCAATTTCGTTGTCTCGAAATACACCAATCAGGGCGATCCTCAAGCATTGAAAGAATACGTTCCTCTCCCCAGCTGGGCTCCCAATTAACATCTTTAACTGCATTCACTGCTCCATCGCTAAGACCAGACTTCTTCATTGAGATAAACCATTGTGGGGTTGACATAAAAATGACTGGTGACTTATGCCTCCAACAATGCGGATATGAATGATCATATTGTTGATGAGCAAGTAATGCGTTGTTTTCCTGCAATAATTCTATAACAATCGGATCTCCCTTCTTGGTGCTTAAGCCGCTTAATGGTCCGAATTCTTCTTTAAAAATACCTCGATTATCCAAGGCTTTTACAGACTCAAGACCATTCTTTATACAAATAAAGTAATCATCCAACCCATGTGCTGGAGCAGTATGCACACAACCTGTTCCACTTTCAGTGGTGACATGATCACCGTGCAATAACTTTGATTCCCTTTCATACAAAGGATGAGCCATTAAGATTTCAGTAATTTCTTTTCCTAAAACTGATCCAAGAATCTCTAACTCTATGCCCCATCTATCAGAGCATTCATCCAAAAGGTCTTTTGCAATAATAAAATGATCGTTATCGCCTCTAACAAAAATATACTCAATTTCTTCATGGATACATACAGCAACGTTTGATGGGATTGTCCATGGAGTTGTCGTCCAAATTACGAAATATGCTTCTTCAACTTTATCAACTTGAAATGTTGAGCAAAGCGACTCAATTGATTTGGGTAACACTTTAAACTTCACATCAATAGAATGAGATTGCTTATCCAGATACTCTACTTCAGCCTCGGCTAAAGCTGATCTGCAATCCATGCAAAAATGGACAGGTTTTTCTCCTTGCTCAAGATGTCCATTAGCAATGATTCTTCCTAATGCACGAACAGTATCAGCCTCAAAGCTTTTATTTAATGAGAGGTATGGATTTTCCCAGTCTCCTAAAACGCCCAAGCGAATAAAATCTTCTCTTTGCTTATCAACTTGAGATTGGGCATATTCTCGACAAGCATTAATAAATGATTTTTTATTTCTAACAAGATCACTACCTTTGCCATGCTTCTTTTCAACATTTAACTCAATAGGCAAGCCATGACAATCCCATCCTGGAACATATGGAGCATCTTTTCCAATGAAGCTTTGAAATTTAATCGTTATGTCCTTAAGCGTTTTATTAACTGCATGACCCAAATGAATATCTCCATTTGCGTATGGAGGCCCATCATGAAGAATAAACTGCTCTTTGCCATTATTTTGCTCTCTTATTTTTTGATAGAGATTGATAGAGTTCCAAAATTCAAGAATCTCTGGCTCTTTTCTTGGCAAGCCAGCTTTCATGGATAGATCAGTTTGAGGGAGATTTAAAGTATCCCGATATTCTTTGCTCATAGAAAATTATTCCAGTATTTGTTTAGCTTGAGATATATCTAGAAGAATTTGTTCTTTTAATAGATCAATGTTATCAAATTTCTTCTCATCACGAAGTTTATTTGTGAATTCTACAGTCAATCTTTGCCCATATATAGACTCATTAAAATTAAATATATGGATTTCAAGAACTGGCTTGGAACCATCTACAGTTGGTCTAGTTCCCATGTTTGCAATTCCATTCAATAACTCTCCTCCCAATAAGCACTTGACTGCATATACGCCCGCAATTGGAAGTCTCTGCTTTGGTATCCAAAGATTGGCTGTAGGAACACCTATAGTTCTTCCTAGCTGTTGGCCATAAACTACTTTCCCTGAAAATGTGTAGGGCCTGCCAAGCAAACTCTTTGCCAGCTGAAAGTTACTTTGCAATAAAGCCTCTCTTATTCTTGTAGAGCTTACCCTGGATCCATTCAATGAAACTGTTTTGTTGGCAATGACCTCTGTGCCATTGCTCTTGCCCCAATTTTTTAGCAACTCAAAATCACCTGCTCGTTGAGCTCCAAATCTAAAATCATCTCCAATAATTAAATGTTTTAAGTTTAGTTGAGCTAAAACTTCATCAAGAAAAGTCTGTGGGGTCATTGTTTTAAGTGATTTATTGAACTGAAGAAAAAAAGCAAAGTCTATTCCAAAATTTTTGAACAGTTTCACTTTTTCTCTCCAAGGACATATTCTTGGAGGCGGTGAAGGGTTTATATCTTTAGCTGCAAAATACTCAGAAGCATGAGGCTCAGCAAAAAAGACTAAAGATGCACTTGAGCTTTCTTGAGCTTTATCTTTTACCTGCTGAAGAATTGCTTGATGACCTAAATGCAATCCATCAAAATTGCCAATGGTTCCACTCATGAACTGATTTGGAAACTTCTTATTAAAAGTTTCTATATTTCCTATTCCTCTAATTAAGTACATTATTTAAAATCAGTTGTTCTGACGCCTAATAAAAAACTCACGCCAAAATAAATTATCAAAGAGCCAATAACTGCAGCGCCAAGATGCAACAACCTTTGAACTTCTGTAAATAATTCAAAATCAAAATATTGATTAAAAATTGATAAAAAGGATATCAAAGCAACGCTAGCTATTAAGACTTTAAAAGAAAAGGCGCTAAAGATTCCAGAAAAAGAAATCAACCCCTCTGTTTTTAGAATGAAACTTAAAATCATCACACTCACTATTGCAGAAATAGAGCTTGCAATGGCTAAACCTAGATGACCTAATCCAAAATAAAATGCTAATAAGTAATTCAGGCATACATTAATTAATAAGCTTAGAAATGCTATCAACATAGGAGTTTTAGTATTTTGCCTAGAAAAAAATGCTGGAACTAAAACTTTCATTGCCATAAAAAAAGGTAGTCCTAGTGAGAAACCTATTAGGCTCAAACTAGCTTGTTGCACATCCGTCCATAAAAAAGCTCCTCGTTGAAAAATAGTAGCTAACAATGGAGAAGCAAATAAAATTAATCCAATTAACGAGGGAATAGCTAAGAAAAAAATTAACTTAAACGCATTCTCAAGTTGTTCAGTAAAAGCTTTAATTTCTTTTTGAGCATAAGACTTTGATAGGCCAGGCAAGAGGACTGTACCAACAGCAATGGCAAATATTCCCATTGGAAATTGTATTAATCTATCTGAAACATATAGCCAAGTTGGACTGCCAGTGATTAATAATGATGCAAAAATAGTATCAACTAATAAATTTATTTGCGCTATACCGCCTGCAACAATGGCAGGAAGGATAAGAATAAAGAATTTTTTGACGCCAGGATTTTGAAAATCAATTTTTGGTACAGGGATTTTTTTAATGCTTGCTAAAGGTGCAATCTGGAATAGTAATTGTAGAAATCCCGCTAAAAGAACTCCCCATGCAAGAGCCATAACAGGTATATCTATTTTTGGAGCAACTAGCCACGCTGAACCAATTAAACTCAAATTGAAAATTAGAGGAGTTAATGCTGGGATAGAAAATTTATTATGAGAATTCTGAATACCCGCTGCAAATGCTACAAGAGAAATTAATGCAAGATAAGGAAACATGATTCTTAATAGGCTGACAGCTAAATCCTGTTTTTGTATATCAAAATAAAAGCCTGGAGCAAATATCAGAATAAACACTGGTGCGAATAATAAAGCTAAGGCGGTAAATATAAAGAGTGCTGAGAGCAAAATACCGAATAAAGCATTAAGAAAGTCTTGACTGCTCTTCTCATCTTTACTGCTAATATACTCTGAATATATTGGAATAAAAGCTTGGCTAAATGCTCCCTCAGCAAAGAGCTTTCTAAAAACATTTGGAATTTTTAGTACAACTACAAAAATATCATGAAAGATACTTGCACCAAGAAGATTGGTTGTAAAGATATCCCTTATTAAACCAGCCACTCTAGAGACCAAGGTCCAGCCACCAACTTTAATGGTTGAGAAAAAATTTAATTGAGAGGCAGTTTTGTCGGTCACTTAACTTGAGGATGTTTCTTTATTAAAACCTAAAGCAGCTGAATTAACACAATACCTCAAACCTGTCGGCTGAGGACCATCTGTAAAAACATGCCCAAGATGCGCATCACACTTAGAACATCTAATTTCAGTCCTAACTCTTGAGAGAGAATAATCCTCTAGTTCATTAATCTTATTGTTATTAGCAGCTTCATAAAAACTAGGCCATCCGCAGCCTGCATCAAATTTTGTTTCAGATTTAAAAAGAGTTTCACCGCAGCAAATACAGGTATATATACCATCCTCAACATGATCCCAATACTGACCTGTGAAAGGTCTCTCAGTCCCGCTCTCCTGAGTTACATAATAAGACTCAGGTGAAAGTTCTTTTTTAAGCTCCTCTTTCGATTTATTAGACATATGTTTAAATAGAATTTCTTTGGTGTAAGTATAATCTATACAAGGGTTTTCTAAACTAAGATTTAATTTCCCAATTTCTCACCCAATATATAAAAATAGTATCTATTAAAGCTATAAATACTTTAATAATGTATTTTGCTATAGAAATAGCAAAGGCTTGGGTAAATGTTAAATCTGTAGCAAGAACCCAGGTAAATTGATATATCAGAGTGTCTATTAGTTGGGATGCCATGGTGGAAAGATTATTTCTAAGCCATAGTTTTTTTCCATTAGTTAAGTTCTTTAGATAATGAAAAAACCATACGTCAAATCTTTGGCTCACAAGATATGCCGTCAAGGAGCCAATAATAAAAATAGGCGAATAAAACGCTAGCACTGAAATAGCATCATGGACTTCTGCAGCCGATCCGGTTAAGTCAGAGGGCAGAAACTTAGTACTAAGCACCAAGGTCAGCATTACAGCTATGTTTGCAACAAATCCAAGCATGACTGCTCGATTGGCTTCATCTTTACCAAATTTCTCATTTAAAAGATCTGTCGCAAAGTAAATGCCTGAATATAATATTGCACCCATACTGACATTGAATTGCATTCCAAATAGTGTTAATTCGCTTACTTTTCCCCCTTGAAGATTCCCAAGGACTATTCCGAGTATTACGGCACAATACAAACCATATTTACCAAAGAATCTATATAGAAAAATAGCTAGCGATAAATCATAAAATACAACCAATAACCACAAAGTTTCTTGGTTTAAATTAGTAAATAGGGTGTCCATTTGGGAATCATTATTACATAGAAATTTATGTTATTAGGTTACATTAATGGATTACGAAAGTTAGAATTATTAAATAATTAAAAATAAAAAGAGAGATAAATGAGTGAACTAGGTTTTTATAGATTTGCGAATTCACACCCAGATGAAATTGCTATAGTTGAACCGTCTGAAAAAATTTGGACAAGGGGTGAACTACTAGCAAAAACCAATCAATTAACACATGCATTAAGAGAGTTTGGGGTTAAGAGTGGAGATGTGGTGGCAACTGTATTACCCAACTCAGTTGAATACTACATAGCTTACTTGGCTTGCGCACAATCCGGTTTTTACATGGTACCTATTAATTGGCATCTTGCCGGACCAGAAATAGCATATATTCTAGAAGATTCTGGCGCTAAAGCATTCATTGCATCTGGTGAAGTGCCTGCTATGGAAGAGGCTTGCCAAAAAGCAGTTGCAGCTATTAATTTTCCAGAGCAAGGCTGTATAAGTACTACCCAAATGAGTGGCTTTATTCATTTAGATGAATTTATAGGCTCTCAACCAACTACCAATCCAGAGGAAAGAACTGCGGGTCAAGTAATGAACTATACGTCTGGTACAACTGGAAAACCTAAGGGTGTAAAACGTGCATTAATACCTGGAGATCCTGATGATGTTTTGAGTATGTTTGCAATGATACTTAGCTTTTTTGAAATTCAACCGCAAGAAAATAATGTTCACATTGTCGGATCACCTTTGTATCACACTGCGGTCTTAGTTCACTCTTCAGCAGCCCTGCATTATGGGCATTCTGTTGTGTTGATGGAAAAATTCGACGCAGAGCAAATGCTTTACCTAATTGATAAATACAAAGTTACATCAAGTCATATGGTTCCAACTCAATTTCATAGATTGTTACAGTTACCCGATGAAATCAAAGCAAAATATGATTGCACATCAACTCGGGCCATGATTCATGCTGCAGCCCCCTGCCCTATTCATACCAAACAAGCAATGATTGAATGGTGGGGAAATTCCATATGGGAATATTATGCTGCCACAGAAGGTGGTGGAACAGTTGTCGATGCTAGTTCATGGTCCAAGTTTCCTGGAACAGTTGGTAAAGCATGGCCAGGAGCCGAAATCAAAATCATCAACGATAATGGAACTGAGGCTAAGCCGAATGATCAAGGCACAGTCTTTATGAAGCTTGGCGAAGCAACAAAGTTTGAATATAAGGGTGATCAAGAAAAAACAAAAAAAGAGAGGCTAGTTTTTGATGATCAGGTTTATTTTACTGTTGGTGATATAGGGTATTTAAATAATGAAGGGTATTTATTTTTATGTGACAGGAAGATAGATATGATTATTTCAGGCGGAGCCAATATATACCCAGCAGAAATTGAGAGCGCTTTTCTTATGCATCCTGCTGTTGCTGATGTTGCTGTATTTGGAATTCCCAACGAAGAATGGGGGGAAGAAGTTAAAGCGGTTGTAGAGCTTAATCAAAATTTCGATTCTTCTAATGAATTGCTTGCTGAATTGATGAAGTTTGCTCAGGAAAATCTAGCAAAAATGAAGCTACCAAGAAGCATAGATTTTATTGAAAAGCTTCCAAGGGACGAGAATGGCAAGTTATACAAAAGAAGGTTAAGAGATCCCTATTGGGAAAATCAATCTTCAAACGTTTGATGGAATTTAATGCTGCTGACATATTTGAAGGAGTTGTAGATAGAATTCCTGATAGAGAAGCAGTTGTGCTTGGGTCTACTCGTTTAACCTATCAAGAGTTAGACGCTAGAACAAATAAAGCAGCAAATGCCTTGAAAAAACTTGGAATAAAAAAAGGCAGTCATATAGGGATTTATGCTTTCAACTGCATAGAGTGGCTAGAGGTGATGCTTGGAGCATATAAGCTATGTGCAATTCCCATTAATATCAACTACAGATATGTTGAAGAAGAGCTTAAGTATCTTATTGAGAACGCTGATATGGAAGCTGTTTTTTATCACAAGCAGTTTGGTACAAAGCTCAATAATATTAAAAATGATCTGCCTATTTTAAAAGATTTTATCTTTATAAGTGATAACTCTGATGCTGATGTCATTGAAGGAAGTTATGATTTTGAGGCTCTTATTTTAGATGAAGATGATTCTAGACTAAATGTTGAAAGATCAGGGGATGATAAATATATACTCTATACAGGAGGCACCACTGGAATGCCAAAGGGAGTGGTCTGGCGCATGGAAGATGTCTTAATGACACTTGGTGGAGGCATAGATGCAGTAACGGGAGAAAAATATCCTACACCCGAAGCTTTTGCAGATAAATGCTTGCAAGACCAAACAACTGCTCTTGCATTAGCTCCATTAATGCATGGCGCCGCTCAATGGCAATCATTTAATGCTTTCTTTTCAGGATGGAAATTTATAATTAATGATCAAATTTCATTTGATGCAGATTATATTTGGGAAATTATTGCCAAAGAAAAAGTAATGAACTTAACTATCACAGGTGATGCTATGGGACGTCCACTTTGTGACGCACTCCCCTCTGCACTGGAAAAAGGTTTAGATCTATCCTCATTATTTGTTCTAGCAAGCACTGCGTCTGTTTTCAGTGCCTCTATCAAAGATACCATCCTAGAATATCTACCTAACCTTTTCCTCATAGATGCTGTTGGGTCCTCTGAAACTGGAGCAACCGGCGTGAATATACATACAAAAGATGGAAAGTTAAAAGACTCAGGCGGAGGCCCAAAATTTACGAAGCCTAATTTTAGTGAAATTTTAAATCTTGATACTTTGGAAGTTATTCAGCCTACTGATACAGAAACAATTGGATATTTAGCAAGGAAAGGTCATGTACCCGTTGCTTATTACAAAGATAAAGAAAAATCTGAAAAAACATTTATTGAAGTTAATGGAGAAAGGTATTCAATACCAGGAGATATGGCTAAATATGAGGAAGATGGTCAAATGACTTTGCTGGGGAGAGGGAGTGTTTCCATTAATTCTGGTGGAGAGAAAATATTCCCAGAAGAAGTTGAAATGGCTCTTAAGGCTCACCCAAACATCTTTGATTGCCTTGTTGTTGGTGTGAAGGATGAAACATGGGGGCAAAAAGTAGTAGCTGTTATCCAAAGAAGAGAAATGGTTGATCTGTCTATTGAAGAAATAAAAGAAAGCGCTTCAAAATACATAGCCAGTTACAAGATGCCAAAAGAAATAGTGTTTTCTGAATTAATCGAAAGAGCTCCATCAGGCAAGCCCAATTATCAATGGGCTCAAAACCTTGCAAACTCAAAACTAAAGATAGAATAAATATGAGAATAGAAACCTACATACCTGGTTTGTCAAAAAATACTATTGAGATAGTTAAACATGCAGAATCTCTTGGGTATGATGCGCTCGTTTCTGGAGAGCTAAACAATGAGCCTTTCCTTCCTGTTTTGCTTGGATTGGAACATTCCAAAAAAATGATTGTAAGGACTGGTTTAGCTATAGCTTTTCCAAGGAGCCCTATGACAGTTGCAAACATGGGTTGGGACTTGCAATCATTCAGTGATGGTCGTTTTCAACTTGGCTTAGGAACTCAAGTTAAAGGGCATAATGAAAGAAGGTTCAGTGTACCTTGGTCTCCACCAGCACCAAGAATGCGAGAATATATTCTTGCCGTCAAAGCCATTTGGAATACATGGAAAACTGGAGAAAAATTGGACTTTCAAGGCGAACACTATACCCATACCCTTATGACTCCAATGTTCACTCCGCCACCTATGGATTGCGATGTGCCTCCAATTTATGTTTCTGGTCTTGGGCCTGGAATGGCTAGAATCGCTGGTGAGGTAGCTGACGGATTATTACTTCATCCTATGTGCTCTCCAAAATATATTAATGATATTATTTTGCCAGCTGTGATTGAGGGCGCAAAAAAGTCAAACAGAGATCCTAAAGAATGTGAATTACTTTGGGGTGGATTTATTGCAACCGGAGAAACAGAAGAAGATCTAAAAACAGCTAAGAGAAATGTTGCTGCAAGGATCAGTTTTTATGCTTCAACCAGAACCTATAGACCAGCTCTGGATTTTCATGGCTGGGGAGATATCAATGAAGCTTTGCATAAATTATCTGTGGAAGGAAAATGGGAAGAAATGTTTGCTTTAGTTACGGATGAGATGGTTGAAACTCTAGGATTCTGTGGCACTGGCGAAGAAGTGGCTAACAGCTTGAAAGATGATCTGGGGCCTATTTGCAGTGCTGCAATGTGGAATGAAGTCGAGCATTTGGGTGCTGATCATTCAAAAGATGAGCATGTTAGTCATTTAATTCAAATTGCAAAAGGATAAATGATTCCTATAAAACCTCATGCTTATGCTGAGCTTCCTCAAGAGTTCTATAATCTTCAAAATTGGCAGGGCTTTAATAATCCCATGCTTGTTATTGAAAATACTCAACTAAAAGAAGAGTTAGGACTTGAAAATATTGAGCAGCAAAAACTGTTAAGTATTTTCAATGGCTCATTATCAATTAAAAATCTAAAACCCCTCTCAATGGCATATTCTGGCCATCAGTTTGGGCAATATGTAGAACAATTAGGAGATGGTAGAGGATTATTGCTTGGAGAAATAGAGTCTTCAAAAGGCTTAGTTGATATTCATCTTAAGGGTGCTGGCAAAACTCCCTACTCTAGGTTTGGAGATGGGCGAGCTGTTTTAAGGTCTGTTATTAGAGAATACTTATGTGGAGAAGCAATGCATGCTTTGTCGATTCCAACATCAAGAGCTTTAATGATTATTGGTAGTGATGAAATGGTCCTTAGAGAAAAAAGCGAAACGGCAGCAATGCTCGCAAGAACAGCTAAAACACATGTCAGATTTGGTAATTTTGAATACTTTCATTACAACAATAAGCCTGAGTACGTGAAAGTTTTAGCTGACTTTTGTATTAATAACTACCCTGCTTACTTTTCAAGAACTAAAAATATATACGAAGAATTTTTTCGATCGGTTGTTAAACAAACAGCCATCATGATAGCTCAGTGGCAAGCCAGTGGCTTCAATCATGGAGTTATGAATACCGATAACATGAGTATTTTGGGAGAGACTTTTGATTACGGCCCTTATGGTTTCATGGAAGATTATTTGCCAGCATATGTATGCAATCATTCTGATCATCAGGGTAGATATGCATTTAAGAATCAACCCTACATTGGGTTATGGAATTGCTCTGCTCTTGGGCATGCACTCTCCTCACTTCTTTCTGAAGAAGCTCAAGGTGAGATACTTCAAACATATGAAGAAATCTTTCAAAGTACTTTAGCAAAACTCTTTAGAAAAAAACTATGCCTAGAACAAGACCAATCTGAGGATGCGACTTTAATTCAAGGTTTATTGGATATTATGGAATCTGAGAAACTTGATTACACCAATACTTTTAGAAATCTCACACAAGCCCTCACCAACGAAATAACTCCAGAGCTGGATTCAGATATTGCAAAGAGCTGGATTGTCTCTTTTCAAGAAAGACAGACCAAAGAAGTTACACCTGAAGATAAAAAAGTAATCTCCATGAATCAAGTTAACCCAAAATTTATCCTGAGAAACTATATGGCCCAAGAGGCTATTGATGCTGCAGAAGACTCTGATTTTTCTAAACTAGAAACTTTAATTGCTGTTCTGACTAACCCTTTTGAAGAACTTGAGGAACATCAAAAATTTGCCAATAAATCTCCGGCTTGGGCGCAAGATTTAGAGATTTCTTGTTCTTCTTGAGCATGTAATAATATTGCTATGAAAAAATTAGATCTCTTTAAATTAATTGGTATGCTTTCGATCCTGGTATTAATCACCAGTTGCAATATTCCTTTAGTGCCTTTTATCTAAAACAGTCTTCTATTTCTACTTTATAAATTTTGAAGAGAATTTAAAAAAGCTAAGTTAATAGATTCGTCTAGATCTACTATTTCTTTGAAAGAATAGGCATTGAAATCATGTCTTGGAGAGTGATTGACTCGAAGATCTTTGAAGTTATTAGAAAGATCATTGGGTGAAATGCTCTTCAAAACATTAGAAATTGACTTTAGATTTAGCTCACTCTTAAATAAAGCCAAAGGAAATCCAAAGGCATGCATGTCGCGCACAATATTTTCTAACCCATGAGGCCATTCAATTGAGTGATTCTCAAGCAAACCAGTTTCTTTGAAGCATTCAAAGACTTTGGCGCATTCCATAACTATCATAGAGGTGCCATTGAGCTTGCCTTCAATGCTATAGCCAGCAATATGGGGAGTAGCAATAAACGCTTTTTGGATAACTGCTGGTGATGGAGCAGGCTCATTTAGCCATACGTCAGCAATATATATTAAATCTTGAGACTCTATAACCAAATCTTCAGAAACGACTCCTCCTCTAGAGGTATTGATTAAAATTTTATCTTTTAAGTCTTTGGCATGAGAAATATTAATCAACTCTCTGGTAGGATAGGCGCCTTCTGTTGAATAAGGTACATGAATAGTTATCAAATCACATGTGAGAATCTTATCCATCTCAACCAAGAATGAGTGTGTTAAAAAAGGGTCATGAGCATAAACCGGGATATTAAGAGCTGAGAGCATTTGATACAGTCTTTTACCAATATTTCCATAACCCACAATGCCTACGCTCTGTCTAACATTGAAAAGACCCTCTTGAATTAGTTCCCCTATTGCAGCCATCACGTAATGAGTAACACTTGCAGCATTGCAGCCAGGCGCATACCCCCAAGCAATGTCTTGGTCATTTAGGTATTTAGTGTCTAGATGATTGATTCCTGCAGTTGCTGAGCCAACAAACTTGATTGGTGAATGATCGCATAACTCTTTGTCTACCTTAATAGTTGATCGAACCAATAGTGCATCAACTTCTCTTAGGTGATTTGAAGTAAGCTCATCATATTCAAAATATTCAAGTGAATACTCATCAGCAAAAAACTCAGTTAATTTTTGCTCGATATTTGGAATTTGTGAATCTGCGACGATCTTAATCAATGGGTCTTATCTCTCCAAACAATACTTTTAATCCATCCCCACAGACTATTATTTCCAAGTGAGTATTGATCAAGCAAATCAAAATCATGAGCTAATTTTATGGGATCCTTGAAAAAATCTTTTCTAGCAATAAATTCACCCTCATCTAGATTTCGAATAAATGTCGCAGGATTACCTGCAAAAATTGTATTATTTGGAACATCTTTTGTGACAACTGATCGAGCTCCAATAATACTATTTGATCCTATCCTAACTCCTTTACAGATCATCGCATCCTCACCTATCCAAACATTTTCTTCCAATACTACTGGCCTAGGATCTCCAACCACCTTTGTTCTATCATAAATACCATGCCAATCTGCATCTGTGATACATGCGCCATGACCAAACATACATGAGTCTCCAATAGAAATACTCTCAGCGGCCATAATTCTGACCCCAGGTGAAATTAAGACATAATTTCCTATATCTACCTTCCCATTCCAGTCACCATTATCCCAGCTAGTAATTTGAATATAATCATCTGGTGCAGAGATAAATGTTGGAAAATTTCCAACTGAAATATTAGAACCAAATAATTTCATATACCTTGGTTTAAAAAATACTGGGCCTCTCCCCAGGCTTTTAAATTGAGGACGAATAAATCTGTTGACATATCTAATGGTCAGCTTTGAAGTTATCTTTTTAAGCCAATATGGGCGACTATCTTTCCTAATTTCTTCTCTCCAATTTAAATTTAGTCCTTGTATGATAAAGTACCGAGAAATTTCTGGGCTTATTTTTTTGAAAAACTTAATTAAAGAATTAAAGCAATTACTCAAAATTGGAATTCCAATATATGGATCTCAAATCTCATATATGGGTATGGGAGTAACAGATACTATTGTTGCAGGTCGAGCAAGTGCACTAGATTTATCTGGATTAGCAATTGGGAATGCTCTTTCTATGCCCTTTTATTTTCTTCTGGGAGGTTGTTTGTTCGCAGTAACTCCAATAGTTGCCCAATTATTTGGAGCAAAGAAATATGAAGAAATTGGACAAAAAGTAAGAGAAATTCTTTGGGTTGCATTAGTCTTGGGTTTTATCGGTTTCATTCTTTATAGAAATTTAAGTATTTTTATCCCTTTCTTTGATATTGAAGAAAATATTGCTCTAATTTCAGATGGGTACTTAAAAGCAATGTCATTTGGTTTTATTGCTAATATGCTTTTTACTTGTCTGCGTTGCTATAGCGAGGGTATGGGCCTAACTCTTCCAGTTTTTTGGGTTGCTTTTATTGGCATGTTATTAAATATCCCGCTTGATATCATTTTTGTATATGGATATTTTGGAATACCTCCTATGGGTGGGGTTGGATGTGGAATTGCAACTTCAATTAATATCATTATTGGTTTGCTTGTTTTGATACTAGTGATTCTAAAAAAGAAGGAATACGGGCCCACTAAAATATTCTCAAAATTTTCTGGTCCCAATACTGAAACTACTAGGGAAGCTTTAAAACTTGGGGTGCCAATTGGGTTTGGAGTATTTGTAGAATTAAGTATGTTTTCAGGGGCGGCATTGATTCTAGGGTCGCTTGGCGCAACAGTAATAAGCGCTCATACAGTAGCAATAAATATTGCTAGTGTTTTCTTTATTTTGCCTTTGTCTTTCGGGCTAGCCGCAGCAACAAGAATAGGTAATCTTGTAGGAGAAAAAAATCTTCTACAAGCAAAGTATGCCTCTCATGTAGCAGTTTTAATATGTTTAATTGGTGCAATAGTAAATACAATAATAATTCTTGCCTTCAGGGAAGCTCTTGTGTCTCTATATACTGCCGATATTGCAGTTATGGCTATCGCAATTAATCTCCTGCTCTTTGCTGCAATCTTTCAAATTCCTGATGGGATGCAAATGGGAGCCTTGGGTAGTCTTAGGGGTTACAAAGACACATTTGCCCCAATGCTGATGCTAATTTTAACTTACTGGTTTATTGCTTTGCCAGGAGGATACTATCTTACTTACAATGGGATATCGAGTAATTCTCTGGGTCCAGCGGGGATTTGGATTGGAATGATTACCGGTCTAGCAGCCTTTGCATGTCTAATTATTCCTAGACTAAATTATATTGCGAATAAATTTATTGCTAGAACTGATTCAGAACTTCCTTAGTCTTTTTGCCAATTTGAAGCAGGTTCTCTGCTATATGAACACCGCTCTCTTCAAGCTTCTTAATTTTATCCGCAGCTGTCCCTTTCCCACCAGCAATGATTGCTCCTGCATGCCCCATTCTCTTGCCCGCGGGTGCTGTTTGTCCTGCAATATATGAAATTACAGGCTTAGAAATATTATTTTTGATAAACTCGGCAGCTTCCTCTTCAGCTGTTCCTCCAATTTCACCAACCATAACTATGGCTTTAGTTTGATCGTCAGATTCCATCATCTTCAAAACATCAATAAATGATGTTCCAGGAATTGGATCTCCTCCAATACCAACGCATGTGCTCTGGCCAAGACCAAGATCACTAGTTTGCTTCACGGCCTCATAAGTCAAAGTACCAGATCTTGAAATAATACCTACTGAACCCTCCAAGTGAATGCTGCCTGGCATTATTCCTAACTTGGCCTCACCCGGAGTGATTATTCCAGGACAGTTAGGACCGATCAAAGTAATGCCCAGCTCATCAACCCTCTTTTTTACAACCAGCATGTCTAAAGTAGGCACTCCCTCTGTAATGCATATTATCAATTTAATCTCAGCATCAGCAGCCTCTAAAATAGAATCTTTACAAAATTTAGCTGGAACAAAAATGATTGAGGCATTTGGCTGAACTTCTTCAACAGCTTCATGCACTGAATTAAAAACAGGCACACCAAGATGGGTTTGCCCTCCTTTACCCGGGGTGACTCCACCAACAATATTTGTTCCATATTCAATAGACTGCTCTGAATGTAAAGTAGCTTGAGAGCCAGTGAAACCTTGAACTAAAAGACGTGTATTTTTATCTACCAATATGCTCATTTGCTTAACTCCACAGCTTTTTTGGCTGCATCTTCAAGGTTATTTAAACTAACAATTTCTGCTGAAGATTCAGCAAGAATATTGCTTCCAATATCTGCATTATTTCCTTCTAATCTAACAACCACTGGAATAGAAACGCCCACCTCCTTGATTGCTGCCAGGATACCCTCTGCTATAAGATCACATCTAACAATTCCACCAAAAATATTTACTAACACTACCCTTACTTCTGGGTCAGCCAATATTAATTTAAAGGCTTTAGACACTCTGTCTTGTGTGGCTGTTCCGCCAACATCAAGAAAATTAGCTGGTGATCCATCAAAATATTTAATTGTATCCATTGTTCCCATAGCTAAACCAGCACCGTTAACCATGCAACCAATATTTCCATCTAGAGATACGTAACTTAAGTCGTTCAATGCTGCTTCTGATTCACGAGGATCTTCTTGAGATGGATCGTGCATAGCCTGAATTTCTGGCTGTCTGTATACCGCATTTGAATCAATATTAATTTTTGCATCTAAGCAATGAAGTTTTCCACCTTGAGTAATAACCAATGGATTGATCTCAAGCAAACTAAGATCATGGGTTACGAATAAATCTGTTAATTGTGGAAGCATTTTAGAAAATTGCTTTGATTGCTCACCATCTAGGCCCAAAACTTTTGATATTTTCCTTGATTGAAAATCCATAGGTCCTGTTAGAGGGTCAATAGGCTCATAAATAATTTTTTCCGGTGTGTTTTCAGCAACCTCTTCAATGTTTACTCCACCCTCACTAGAGCCAATAAAAACTATTCTTTGTGTTCCTCTATCTACAACAGCACTTAGGTATAGTTCTTTTGCAATATCAGTGCATTCTTCAACTAAAATTGAATTTACAAGTTGACCATTGGAGTCTGTTTGATATGTGATAAGTCTTTTACCCAGCCAATGATTAGCAAATTCCATAGCCTCTTCAGGCGTGCTTACCAGCTTGACACCTCCAGCTTTACCTCTTCCGCCAGCATGCACTTGTGCCTTCACAACCCACTTATCACCACCTATATCTCTGCATGCATCTACAGCATCATCTGCTGAGGCAATGACCCTATTTTTTGAAACAGGTAACCCAAACTTTGCAAAAAGCTCTTTTCCTTGATACTCATGAAGATTCATTTTTTTCTATTTCCTATATGTATTGCTTGTCCATTTACCGCCATTGCTGCCTCATGAAGCGCCTCGGAGACTGTTGGATGGCTGAAAATAGTTAACCCAAGATCTTCTGCACTGGCTCCAAACTCCATTGCAACAACTCCTTGCTGAACAATATCTGCAGCTGATGGTCCGAATGCATGAACGCCAAGTATTGTATCTGTTTTTTTATCAGCTATGACCTTAATAGATCCTGTGCTTTCACCAGAAGCCAATGCTCTTCCACTTGCTGCAAAAGGAAATGAACCTGTTTTAAATTCTATATTTGCTTGCGTAAGATCCTCTTCAGTTTGTCCAACCCATGCAACTTCAGGATGAGTGTATATAACAGAAGGAACTAAGTTATAAGCCATCTCTGCATGCTTTCCAGCAATCCTCTCAACAACCATGATACCTTCCTCAGAAGCCTTATGAGCTAGCATTGGTCCTCTGACAACATCTCCAATAGCCCAAATATTTTCAACATTAGTCTCACAAAAATCATTTACTGGAATAAAACCTTTTTCATCAACAGATATGCCACAATTTTGATCAAGTAGATTGTCTGTATTTGGTTTTCTTCCAACAGCAACAATTAATTTATCAAATGTTACTTCAGAAACATTGTCATCATGTTCATAGGTCACAGAGACAGCTTTGTTGTTCGATATTGCAGAAGTTACCTTGCAGCCTAAATTAATATTTAATCCCTGCTTGTTAAATTCTTTGTATACATCTTTAGCAATTCTTTTATCTGCCATAGGTAAAAACTGATCCAAAGCTTCTAGTACCGTAACCTCAGAACCTAGTCTTGACCAAACACTTCCGAGCTCTAATCCAATTACTCCTGCACCTATAATTCCTAATTTTTTTGGAACCGATTCAAATTCTAGAGCTCCAGTGCTATCAACAATATCCTTGTGATTGATCTCTGCTACTGGAATATTAATTGGGGACGAGCCTGAGGCTATAACTATGTTCTTCGTTTCAAGAACTTCCGAATTATCGCTAGAAGTTACCTCAACATGATTAGAGTCAATTATTTTTGCATGACCAAATACTTGAGTAACTTTATTTGCTTTAAAAAGACCTGAAATACCAGTGGTTAATTGAGTGACAATTTTATTTTTTCTATCCATCATTTTTGAAATGTCTAGCTTTGGCTTGCTAACAGATATACCGTGATCAGAAAAATGATTAATAGCATCTGCGTATCTATGCGATGAATCGAGCAATGCTTTAGAAGGAATGCATCCAACATTTAAGCATGTGCCGCCTAATTGTGTGCTTCCATCAGCAGTAGAAGATTTTTCAATGCAGGCTATTTTTAATCCTAGTTGCGAAGCTCGGATAGCTGCAACGTAACCAGCTGGACCACTTCCAATTATAATAACGTCATACATTTTTATGCCTCATAAGTTTAAAAGGAGTTTTTCCGGAGACTCTAATTGATCTTTTATAGCAATCAAAAATGCTACAGCCTCCTTTCCATCTAGAAGGCGATGATCATAACTAAGAGCAAGATACATCATAGGCCTTATAACTATTTCACCATCTATAGCAACTGGTCTATCTTGAATGGTGTGCATTCCTAGAATGGCAGTCTGCGGAGCATTTAAAATTGGGGTAGATAACAAGGATCCAAAAACACCTCCATTTGAGATAGTAAAAGTACCGCCCTGCATTTCAGCAATTGAAAGCTTTCCATTCTTGGCTTTATCTGAATAATCTAAAATTGATTTTTCAACATCTGCTAATCTCAAATTATCAGCATCTCTAATTACTGGAACAACCAATCCTCTTTCAGTTGATACCGCTACACCTACATCCTGATAGCCATGATAAACAATATCGCTTCCATCAATAGATGCATTCACCACTGGAAACTTCTTTAGAGCCTGAACTGCTGCCAAGACAAAGAAACCCATAAAACCAAGTTTTACACCATGTTCAGCATAGAAATCTTCGCCATATTTAGCTCTAAGATCTTTAATCGGCTTTAAATCAACCTCATTAAATGTTGTTAACATTGCCGTTTCTTGCTTAACGCTTAACAATCTATTAGCTATAGTCGAGCGTAACCTAGACATTGGCACTCTCTCTTCTAATCTATCCGTTTCAATTACAGGATGTGAAATAGGCGCAGGAGAAGGAGCATTAATACTTTGTTTAATCTGCGAATCTTTTGAAGATTCTTCTAGATGATTAACTATATCTGCCTTGGTAATTCTTCCATCTTTTCCTGAACCATCGATGCTGCTCTCATCCAATTCGTGTTCTTTTAATAATTTTTTTACTGCGGGACCATTTGCCTTAGACTGAATCTCATTGGACTTAGTAGTGTCTGTTTCGATTTCATAACTAGGCGCAGGAAGATCGTCAGCTGGCGATTGGATATCACTCTCAGGGTGCCCTCCTTCCTCAAACTCTGCTATTAATTCAGCGCTTAACACTATCTCACCAGCAGGTTTCAAAACCTTAGAGATAATTCCATCAAAAGGAGCAACGACCTCCAGCACAACTTTATCAGTTTCGATTTCTGCAATAACTTCATCTTGTTTTACGGATTCGCCTTCTTTCTTAACCCAACTTGCAATAGTTCCATCTGCCACAGATTCTGGGAATGTTGGGGATTTAATTTCAATTGACATAATTATTTCTCTAGGATGTTAAAGCCTCAATAACTAAAGCTTCTTGTTGTTGATTGTGTAATTTATTAAGACCAACTGCTGGAGCAGCTGATGCTTTTCTGCTTACTAATTCTATTTCAGCAGCATTTATTCTATCTAATACTATTTGCAATCTATGACGATGACTAAACCAAGCACCCTGATTACCGGGTTCTTCCTGACACCAAATATATTGATTTGCATTCTTGTAGGATTTAATAGTTTTTTCAAGTGTGTCATAAGGAAACGGATACAATTGCTCAATCCTTAACAAGGCTGTATTTTTAATTCCAAGCTCCTCTCTCTTTGATGCTAAGTCATAAAATACCTTTCCAGAACACATAACGATTTTCTCGACCAACTCAGGATTTGTATGTGTATCATCTATTACATACTCAAAAGACCCTTCTGTGAGACTTTCGATGGAAGAAACAGCGTGAGGGTTTCTTAATAAGCTTTTTGGAGAAATCACAACTAATGGTCTTCTCATTTTTCTAATTGTTTGCAATCTAAGCAGATGATAGATCTGGGAGGGTGTACTTGGTACACATACCTGAATATTTTCATTTGCGCACAACTGCAAAAATCTTTCTAGCCTTGCACTGCTATGCTCTGGACCCTGACCTTCATATCCATGAGGTAGGAGCATTACTAGTCCTGAAAGCCTATCCCATTTATGCTCAGCAGAGACGATAAACTGATCTATAACTACCTGAGCTCCATTTACAAAATCTCCAAACTGAGCCTCCCAAATTACAAGACCAGATGGTCTAGTAGCAGAATAACCATACTCAAATCCTAGAACAGCCTCTTCAGATAACAAAGAATCATAAATATCAATTGTTGTATTGGCACTGTCTGCGATATTGACCAGCGGCATTGCGCCCTTACCATCTTTTTGATTTAACACAACTGCATGGCGATGAGAAAATGTTCCCCTTCTGATGTCTTGGCCAGTAAATCTAATGGGGTATCCTTGGTCCAATAAAGTTGCATATGCCATATTTTCTGCAAACCCCCAATTCACGGGAATTTTCTTTTCAGCCATTTGAATTCTATCGGCAAATATTTTTTCTACCTGTTTTTGCAATACAAAGTTCTTCGGTGGAGTAAAGGCTATTTGAGCAAGCTCTTTGAATCTGTCCTGATTAAAAGTAGATTCAATTTCAGCATCACCTTTTTGATTGATATAAGGCGTCCAATCAAACCACATCGACTCATTTGGCTGCGTTGCCAAATTGTGAGCAACAGAGTCTCCATTTTCTATAGTAGATCTATACTTCTTTTCTATTGCATCGCACTCAGATTGGCTCGTAACCCCTAATGAAATAAGTTGTTCTTGATATGAAGTTTTAACCGATGGATGATTTGCTATTTTTTTGTACATCATTGGCTGGGTGGATGATGGTTCGTCTGCTTCGTTATGACCTCTTCTTCTGTAACAAAAGAGATCTAAAATAATATCCTTTTTAAAATTATGCCTATATTCACAAGCTAATTTAGCTGCAAAAACAACCATTTCTGGATCATCCCCATTAACATGAAGGATTGGAGCTTCAACCATCTTTGCCACATCAGTTGCATACTGGGTTGATCTAGAATCCTCTTCATTGGATGTAGTAAATCCGATCTGGTTATTTACTATAACGTGAATAGTACCCCCGACTCCGTAGCCTCTAGTTTGAGACATTTGGAGAGTTTCCATGACAACTCCTTGACCCGAAAATGAAGCATCTCCATGGATTAAAATTGGTACAACGAGCTCTTTATTTTCATCATTTAATCTATCCTGTCTTCCACGAACTGATCCTAAAACTACAGGATCAACAATTTCTAGATGCGATGGATTATTTGCTAGGGAAACATGCACTTCTCCATTAGGAGTTAAAATATTTGATGAGAAACCGAGATGATATTTTACATCCCCTGAGCTTGCTCCCTCTAGCTCAAAATTTTCTTCAAATTCAGTAAATAACTCTTTGGGAGATTTCCCTAAAACATTTACCAATAAATTCAGTCTGCCTCTATGCGCCATCCCAAAACAAATTTGTTCTGCGCCAAATATGCCACAATTTTGTATCAAACTATCAACCAAAGGAATAAGAGATTCCGCTCCATCTATGCCAAATCTTTTCATGCCTGGATATCTAGATGCTAAAAATTTTGCAAGGCCTTCGGCTGAGCTCAAACGCTTTAAAATGTATTTTTGTTCATCATGACTAAAGTTGAGTTTTCCTAAATTAGGTTCTAACCTTTTTTGAAACCAAGTTCTCTCAGACAATGATGAAATATAGTTATATTCAATTCCTAAAGTACCGCAATATATTGCCTCTAAAGCTTGAATAATTTCAGATAAAGTTGCTGTTTTTTTACCAATCTTTAATGAATCTGTTTCAAAAACATCGGATAGGTTCGAGTTATCTAAGTTATGAAAATTAATATCTAGATCGTCGCAGTGACGTATTGACTTTAATCCTAAAGGGTCTAATTTAGCCTTTTGATGTCCTCTATTTCGGTATGCTTGAATCAGTTGGATAACCTTAACTTGCTTTGAGTTAGAACTTACATTATCAGAAGCGGTTTGTATCGAAGGGTTAATTTTCGCTTCTTTAAACTTATTGATAATTTCCTTATGCGATACATCTTCTTGCGCACCATTGGTCTGAGGCAGCGAGTCAAAGTATATTTTCCAGTCATCGGGAATTGATGATGGGTTATCTAAATATGATTCATATAAAGATTCTAAGTATGAGCTTTGGGCGCCTGCTGCATGAGAAGTCGACCAAAATGTCTCCATGTTATTCATTTTTAAAAGTCAGCTCGTCCCATCAGACACAATAATGTTTTCTTTTTTCTTGTTTGATAGCAGCATGGATTTAATTTCGCCAATTGCATGGTTTGGGTTTAAGTCTTTTGGGCAAACATTTACACAATTCATAATTCCATGACATCTGTAAACGCTAAATGGATCAGATAATCCCTCTAACCTCTCAGCAGTTTTAGTATCTCTTGAATCAGCTATAAACCTATAAGCCTGCAGTAAAGCTGCAGGACCAACAAATTTGTCTGGGTTCCACCAAAATGATGGACAACTTGTTGAACAACAAGCGCATAAAATACATTCATATAATCCATCAAGCTTATCTCTATCCTCAGGTGTTTGTAATCTTTCTTGAGCAGGTGGCTCAGTTTCATTTTGGAGAAAAGGTTTGATCTTATCGTATTGAGCATAGAATTCTGTCATATCAACTACCAAATCACGAATCACAGGCAACCCAGGCAATGGTCTTAGCTCAATTTTATTCTTTTTAATTGCTTGAGAAATTGGAGTTATGCAAGCAAGTCCATTCTTTCCATTAATATTCATACCGTCAGAACCACATACCCCTTCTCTACAAGATCTTCTGTAAGAAATTGATGAATCTTGCTCTTTAAGAATATTTAATAATTCAAGCAACATAATGTCCTTTTCAGGTTTTTTAATCGAGTATGTTTGGGTATAAGGAAACTTATCTGTTTCAGGGTTATATCTATAAATATTTACATCAATCATTTTTTAATCTCAAATAAAATTAATATGTTCTTACCTTTGGCTCAAAAGTGTCCACTTGAGCTGGTTCAAAATTAACATCTCTTTTGCTCAAAGTTTTTTGGATGGGATCATATAAAGAATGACATAACCAATTCTTATCATCACGCTCCTTATAATCGTCTCTTGCATGCGCACCTCTACTCTCAGTTCTTTGGAACGAAGCAATTGCTGTTGCCTCAGCTACTTCAAATAAGTTTTGCAATTCTAAAGCCTCTACTCTGCTAGTGTTAAATGCCATGCTTTTATCTTGTAAATGAAGATTAGAAATCTTTTCTCGAATTTCATTTAGAGCTGAAACACCTTTTTCCATGAAGTCACCTCTTCTAAAAACACCAAAATAGTTCTGCATAACAGATTGAAGTTCTCTCTTGACCTCAGCAACTTCAAACCCCTCAGTTGATGAATTAATTCTATTAAGACCATCAAGCGCTTGATCAATATCATCTCTACCTGCATCAGCAACTCCACCTCCTGTCTTCAATGCTTCTTGAATATGAATACCAGCCGCCCTCCCAAAAACTACTAGATCAAGAAGGGAATTACCTCCCAGTCTATTAGCGCCATGAACTGAAACGCATGCGGCCTCACCAACCGAGAATAAACCAGAAATAATTTCGTCTGCACCATTAGATTGTTTGTAAGCTTGGCCATGAATATTGGTAGGTGTTCCACCCATCATATAGTGACATGTAGGCACAACAGGAATTGGATTATATATTGGATCAACTCCAGCAAAAGTTCTTGAAAGTTCACATATTCCTGGAAGTTTTGCATTCAATACATCTGCGCCTAAATGATCAAGCTTTAAAAATACATGATCTTTATTTTCACCACACCCTCGACCTTCTAGAATCTCCAATACCATTGATCTTGCAACAACATCTCTTCCAGCGAGATCTTTTGCATTAGGAGCATATCTTTCCATAAACCTTTCGCCTTCAGCATTAACTAAATAGCCTCCCTCTCCTCTACATCCCTCAGTAACCAAAGAGCCTGCTCCATATATTCCAGTTGGATGAAACTGCCACATTTCCATATCTTGAGCGGGAAACCCTGCTCTTAAAGCCATTCCCAAACCATCTCCTGTATTAATAAGAGCGTTTGTAGTTGAGGAATATATTCTTCCAGCGCCACCAGTAGCCATAACTGTTGCTTGTGATTTTAAATATGCAACTTCACCAGACTCAATTGAAAAAGCAATAACACCTGTAACTTCCTTTGATTGGTTAAGAACCAAATCTACTGCAAACCATTCGTTAAGAAAATTAGAGCCTTCCTTAATATTGTTTTGATAGAGTGTATGAAGGAGCGCATGTCCTGTTCTATCAGCAGCTGCACATGTTCTGGCTGCTTGACCGCCTTTGCCAAAATCTTTTGACTGTCCGCCAAAGGGACGTTGATATATTCGACCATTATCAAATCTAGAGAAAGGTAACCCCATATGCTCTAGCTCGAATACTGCCTTGGGTCCTTCTGAGCACATATACTCGATTGCATCTTGATCTCCAATATAATCTGAACCCTTCACTGTGTCATACATGTGCCAACGCCAATCATCATTTGGATCGGCACTTGCTATTGCACAAGTAATTCCTCCCTGGGCTGAAACTGTATGAGATCGGGTTGGAAAAACTTTAGAAACAACTGCTGTCTTCAAACCAGATTTAGCAAGCTCAAGTGAGGTTCTCATGCCTGAGCCTCCACCGCCGATAATTAGAGCATCAAATTCTAATGTTTTGATATTTGATGAATTGTAGTTTTCCATATTAGGACCAGATTATAAAAAGATAAAAAATAACAAGAGAAATACCGAGAGAAATAAAAAAGAATTCAAAACTTTTTCTAAAAAAATCAGCATAAGATGATAGAAAAGGAGAAACAAAACCTAATGTCCTTTTAGTTAAGTAGTCAGTGCCTATGGTCCATAAACCTGCAAATGCATGCAAACAAGCCAAGATAATAAAAATACTTAATGACAGTTTAAATGTGAGGCTTTGTGTTATAAATTGAAAACTGAACCTCTCAGTAAAACCAATTAATCCCATGTATCCAAGAAATAACAAAAAATAAATTGCTGAATATCTCTGCAGGTACCAAATTAATTTACCTAATTTCATGTTAGCCCCAGTATTGTTAACAAAGCAATGGCAGCAAATGTAGCTAATGCAGTTAATGCAGAATTGCTTGATGCTGAGAGCGTCTCACTAACTATATGGAAATCCATCAGCATATGTCGGATTCCTGCAATCACATGAAATTCAAAAATTAATACATTAAAAAGGACAAATGTTCTTAAAAAAATAGATGAATTATATGATTCAATGAATAAAGTGAATGAATCTTGGCTAGCTAGCAAAATATTAAACAAATATGCAGAAAAAGGAAGAACCATAAAAAAGATTAGCATTCCTGATACCCTATGAGATATTGATAACAATGCAGATATTGGAAGCTGAATTTTAAATAAATTAATATAAACTGGTTTAATGGACATTTGTTGCTTTTGTGGAGCTTATTAGGCCTAAATTATACGTAATTTAAATAAGAAAATCTTACTTTTTTAATTTTTTTACGTGCTTTATTAGTCTTTTTTTCTTCTTTATTTGACGCACAGAAAGTTCATTTTTTTTGCCTTCATAAGGATTATCTCCTTTTTTGAAAATAATATTTAGCTCAACTCCATTTAAGTTTAATTCTTCTCTAAAAGAGTTAATTAGATACCGTTTATAATTTGAAGGGATTTTGCTAGAAAAATTAGAATGTATTATCAGTTTGGTCGGGTGAATACCTCCAAAATGGACGTATCTCATTTTAACTTGTCTGCCCGAAATACTTGGTGTATTAGTTGAGTTTGTGAACTTTAAAAGTAACTTATTTAATTTACCGGTAGAAAACTTAGTTTTGGCTAATTTATTAACCTTACCAAGGGTGTTAAAAAGTTTTTTAAATCCGCGCTTTTGTAGTGCTGAAATCTCAACCAGAATTAAATTATTTAAAACAGAGTTTTGAAATTTTTTAGTTTCTTTGAGATCAGATAAGTGATCTTCTGAAAGCTCATCAATTTTATTCAAAGCAACAACAACCGGCTTTCCATACCCTCTTATCAAATTCAAGATCCGAAGATCTTGATCCACTATTCCATCTGAGGCATCAATCAGCATTAGAACAATATCTGACTCATCGACAGCATGCATGGCCCTAACATATGAAAAATATTCAACTGCATGACTTTGCTTATATTTCTTTCTAATACCAGCGGTATCAATAAAAATAAAATCCTCCTCATCAAATACAAAAGGCACATGGATAGAATCTATAGTTGTCCCAGGCACATCAGAAACAATTAAACGATCCTGTTTGGTAAATTGATTAATGAAAGTAGATTTACCTGCATTTGGTCTACCGATAACAGCTATTTTCGTTCCTTGAGGGCCTTCACTATCGCCTGCATTAGGTTCAATTAATTGTTTTGAAATATAAGTTTGTAATTCATTGATGCCCTTGGAGTGCTCAGCACTGATTTCAAGAATATCTCCACATCCGAGTTTTAAAAGGTCTTCTTTTGCATTTGATCTTTTTTTAATGTCAATTTTATTTAAAACAACAAAAAAACTTTTATTCATTTTGCGTATTGACTGAAACAGATCTATATCGTCTGCTGTTAGCTCTTCTGAAGCATCAATTAAAAATAAAATTAAATTTGAATCCTCGGCAGCTATCAGTGCCTGCTCAGTTATTGCTGCGCTAAATTCGGTAATCTCAGAACCAACTCCACCTGTATCAATTACTAAATACTGCTGATCTTTGATTGAAGCATAACCAAAATTTCTATCTTTAGTCAGGCCCGAAAAATCAGAAACAATTGCATTTCTAGTTTTAGTTAGCTTATTAAATAAAGAAGACTTCCCTACATTTGGTCGACCGAGAATTGCAATTGAATTTAACATTTTGAAAAGGCATTTTAGAGCTTGATTGCAACTACATTAGAATCCTGATCAATAGCGTATGCAAAATCTCTAAAAGTAACAATATTCATGATGGGGTTACCAGATACTTTTTTTCTTCCAACAGTAATTCCTGTCATTGGATTAATAACATGAACATAACCATCTAAATCTCCAATCAATAACAAATTTTTATATGCTGCTCCACTAGATAACTCTCTTCTTAAGTATTCCTCAGAAGTCCATGAAGGAGATAAATTAGCTAGAGAGAATGAAAGAATTGACCCATCATCTTGAATGACCATGATCATGTTATTAGCAACAATTGGGGAATAAAAAGACGAGGCATTTGAATTCCAAACTGGCCTCTTTTGGACTATGTCAAATGCAGTTAAGTTCCCTTGATAATTAGTAGCAAAAATTAGTTGCTTAGCTATAACTGGGGCTGAATCACCATCTATTAAATTCTCAAGCTCTGATGACCCCTCTACAAAAGAAATAGGTGCATCCCAAAGAAAGAAACCTGTTTCGAGCTGAAAGGCTGCAAGTCGCCCATTATCAAAGGTAGAAAAAACAATGCCATTTTCAATAATAGATTCACCGGTTCCTCGGACGGTCAATGCTGGCAATTGCGATCTAAAAGACCATTTTTTTTCTCCTGACAAGGCACTCAAGGCAACTAATTCGCCTACAGAATTTTTAACAAGAATTAGTGAGGCACTCACAACAGCTTTAGAGAGAACTTCACCACCAATATTTTTTTTCCAAAT